>AEZC01000120.1 GCA_000257205.1 Vibrio ordalii ATCC 33509
CAATTCAACAATCCTTACTTTGTTAAACATGCTGATTTTTAACGTAATAAAATTTAGCGTAATAAAAAAGCCAGAGTGGTTTCACTCCGGCTTTTTTGTCAGACATCGCAAATGAAAAGCACTGGCTGAATAACGTAGAATAGAAGAGCAATTAAGCGTAATTGGCATCCACTAATTCACCAGCAACAACTTTGCTTACTTCAGCACGATTTTCTAACCATTTTACAACCAACGCTTTATCTTCTTCTGTTGCTGAACGGTAGCGATCGGCTGCGCATACAAAGCCGTCAAAGATCTCTAATCCACCACCACCGAAACAAAGGCCGATGCTATCAACGTAATCAATAAACTCATCAACGAAGAGATCGTATTGTTCAAAGTCTTTGATAGACGTTGTACAGCTAACTTCAAAACCGAGGATCGCAAATTCACCTAAAAACAGTTTCTTACGGATACGGCGGTTTTTATTTTCTAGCTTGTCGATTTTCATCATATTTTCTCTCTCTGTTTGAATGCGGCATTTATACACCTTTCAGCACCATTTCCAAAATGATTCTTTATATAAACCGCCACAAGCGGACACTTTCACAACAAATTGTTTCAAGATGTGCCAAGACAAAACAAGTTAAAACAAGCCGCTCGTCAAGCTTAGTGACGTTAAATTAAAGTCAAGAAAATCATAATTATTGACTGCTTCGCAACTTAATCTAAAAACTTCGCACAACTTTTGAGCCTGCCACCCATGCACATTTTTATTTCATAGTGCATGGTTAAATCAGCTCATTTAGCCCTTGTAAATCGTATTTTTGAGGTGGATTTATGTTTGATTTAAACGGTGAATGGCGATTGAGCTCACCCGAGTATCCCGAGATTCAAATCGCGATGACGCTACCCGGTGACCAGTATCATGCATTACTGCAAGCGGGTTTGATCCCTCATCCCTATTATGCATCTAATGAATCTCAAGTTCAGTGGGCTGGTTTATGTCATTGGGTATTAACAAAAGCGATCACTTTAAATGCGGCAGACCTCCAGTGCCCGAACCACTTACTGGAGCTGAATAAGGTCGATACGTTTGCTGATCTATGGATCAACGGACAGAAGGTTCTACAGTGCTATAATGCTTTTCAAACCTATACCGTTAATATTCGCCCTTATCTGCAAATTGGCGTAAATCATTTTGAATGGCGATTTGAACCTGCCGCTACGATAGCAAAGCAAAGAGCCGATGAGCTGCCCTTTCCCATTCCTTGGGCGCAAGGGAATAATCAACTTCCTCACATGAACACAGTGCGAAAACCTCAATGCCACAGTGGCTGGGATTGGGGTATATGCCTTGCTGTTTGTGGTATTTTCGCACCAATGCAATTAAAAACGGTACAAGAATATTCACTGCTGGGTGTGGATATTGAACAAGTTTGGCATGCTTTAACACACGTTACGCTGCACGTGAGAATACGGCATAGCGAATCGCTCTCAACCCCCATCACACTTACTTTTGGCGATCAAACCATTACGATCGATAGTGAGGCTTTTTGCAACCAAAGCAGTGTGGATATTGATGTCCACCATCCGCATCTCTGGTGGCCAAACGGTTACGGTGACCCTTATTTATACACACTGTCTATTGCCATGGCACAGCAGCAGATCAACCGCCAAGTTGGCTTAAGACGTCTCACGTTGCGCACTGAGCAAGATTCCATCGGCAGTGAAATGACCTTTATCGTGAATGAGGTCTCGATATCAGTGAAGGGCGCGAATTGGATACCAATGGATGCCATGCCAAGCAGAGTCAATTTTTCCCGTTATCAACAGCTGTTACAAGCCGCACAAGAAGCTCACATGAATATGATTCGTGTGTGGGGAGGAGGTGATTATGAACACGATCATTTCTATCAACTTTGCGACCAACTCGGATTATTAGTCTGGCAAGATCTGATGTTTTCCTGCGCGCAATACCCTTCAACACCGAGTTTCTTAGAAGAGGTAAAGCAAGAAGTCACACAACAAATACAACGTTTGAAGCACCATGCTTGCCTTGCCATTTGGTGTGGTGATAATGAGGTGATTGGTTCATTAACTTGGTATCCAGAATCTCGAGAAAACCGTGAAAAATACTTAGTCAATTACGACCGACTCAATCGTTTTTTAGAAATCCTCGTCAATGAACAAGATCCAAATCGCCGCTTTTGGGCAAGCTCACCTTGCAATGGTGAGTTAGATTTTGGTGACGCTTGGTATGATGATAATAAAGGTGACATGCATTTTTGGGATGTATGGCATTCAGGTAAATCCTTTGACGCTTACCATTCAATATCCCCACGGTTTTGTTCGGAATTCGGTTATCAGTCTTGGCCTTCATTTAGTGAAGTGAAGCAAATTATCCCAGCAAGCGACTGGAATATCAGTGCGCCTCATTTTGAACATCACCAAAAGAACGCTCGTGGTAATAGCATCATCACCGAAATGTTTACTCGCTATTTCCGTTTCCCGAATGGCTTCCAGCAGATGCTTTATTTGAGCCAAGTTCAGCAAGCCATGGCGATTAAAACGGCTGTCGAAGCGTGGCGGGCAACCTCACCGATTTGCCGTGGCATATTATATTGGCAACTCAATGACAACTGGCCCGTCGCATCTTGGTCAAGCATTGAGTATTCTGGACGCTGGAAGCAATTACATTATCACGCCAAACGGTTTTATAACCCGCTTTTGGCCTGTTTTTCTGAAGATGAGAAACACCTATCACTGAGAGCCATTAATGATGCACCCGGTGAGCAATACCTTGTGGGTGATATATATTGGTTTGGATGGGAAGGAGAATTGCGAAAGCATTGGTCAATCAATGAACGACTGCCCCAAGAGAGTAACCAAATCGTGTGGCAACACACAATAAAGGATTTCACACCAGAAAAAGGCGCGATCTACTTTGTCAGTACAGATGGCCAACGGGATAATTTTTGGCTGCCGGATGTACCAAAACGTTTGCCCTTAAAATCGGCTCGCATATTGTGTGAATATCGTGCGGGCAGTCTCTGTTTGACCACTGACCGACCTGCACTTTACGTTCACCTAGAACATGACAACGTACTACAATTTTCTGACTCCAGCTTCTTTTTGCTCCCCAACCAAATGCGGACAATCGCCTTTAGCTCAGACGATAAATCTCACTTAAACTATACTATTTATCAACTGGCTGAATGAACTGAGCCGAATAAAGACAAGCGCTCAGCCTTAAGGAAGTAAACGAAAAAGAGCTGCGTATCAAGCAGCTCTTTGCAAGCTAAACCATTTTTGCTAATGCATGTTAAACATTGGCTCATGTCAAACACTGACTAATGTTGAACACCAGATGGATTTTCACCAAATTCAGTCTGTTGATAAATATCTGCAAGGGTTTTTGCACGTTTTGCTGCCTTGCGTCGTTTCGTTGGTTCAAAGTATTGCTCGACCTGCTTCAATGTCTCTTCATGGTCTTGCGCGGATTGGACAAAGTCTGGGTTGGCTAACGCTTCTTGGCGAAGGCGGTTAACTCGTTCTAGCGTTTCCCACAACATATTTCACCTCCAACTTCACTGTGCATACATACAGCTTAGTAAAGAGTGACATAATGTCAAGCAATTAACTGTGGATTTATACAGTTAATTAAAATAAATGCTCATTATTTCAATGAGTCATTAATCTGCGAGGCCTCTTAAGGTGCGCACGTTGATTCTCGAAGCACCAGCTTACCTAGATAGCGATGTATCTTGGCATCATCCGTGCCCTTCCCTTCAGCCAATTGTAGGGCCAAGGCTACTGCGTCCTTCGTCAGTTGCTCAATGGGAAGCGATATTGTTGAGAGATTGGGCACCGAATACGCAGCAGCAGGCTCATCATCAATCCCCATCACAGAGACCTGATTGGGTACCAAAATGGCATGTTCGTAAAGTGCGCGCATTGCTCCTAGTGCCATATCATCGTTACAGGCAAAAATAGCGCTGAACTCACTCTGTTGTTCTAATAACCGTTGAACCGCGGCATAACCCGCCAGCATAGAATTGTCACCTTCAACAACGAGCGTGTGATTGAGCTCAATACCAGCCTGCTGCAAGCCTGACTGATAAGCAGCAAATCGCTGTTGTCCTGTATCACTGTCCAAAGGGCTAGTGATGCAAGCAATGCGGCGATGGCCAAGTTCAAGCAAGTGATTAATTGCTAAAGAAGCGGCTTGATGCTGCTCAAAACCAAAACTATGCAAACCGACTTCTTCCAAGGTTCGATTGAGTACAATCAGTGGCACTGAAACATCAGATTGCAATGATGCCAGCTCATGATTCGACAAATGGCGGCTGTAAAGCATGATGGCGTCACAACGCTGAGTGAGCAATGAGCGCACTGCTGCTAATTCGCCTGCCGCGTTATCGTGACTGTCCATGACAAGTAAGGTCTTACGTGCTTGCTCGGCACCTTGTGCTGCTTGATGCAATAAGCTGCCAAAATAACTCCCTTGAAACTGAGGAAGTATCAGCCCAATCGCATTTGCACTGTTTGTGGCTAATGCTTGCGCCAACACATTAGGTTGATAACCCAAGGTGGACATGGCTTGTAAAACGGCTTCTCGCGTAGTTGCTTTTACTTGGCCAGTTTGGTTGAGTACGCGCGATACGGTGGCTTTAGATACGCCCGCTGCTTTACAAACGTCATTGATTGTCGCCATGGTGACTCCTAATAAAAACCCCCGACTCTTGGAAGCCGAGGGAGTTTACCTAATTTCCTACGCTGGATGAACGCTCTCAATCAACAATTATTATTGTCATTCCACGTTTATAATTGTTCGCCATTGGTTTTGATCACGGACTGATACCAGTAAAAGCTTTTCTTTTTACTGCGAGCCATTGAACCAGAACCATCATCGTGTTTGTCAACATAGATGAAACCGTAACGTTTTTTATATTCACCAGTGGTGAATGACACACAATCGATACAGCCCCAAGGGGTGTAGCCCATGACATCAACGCCGTCTATAGCAATGGCCTTCTTCACTTCTCGTATATGTGCTTGTAAATACTCAATCCGATAATCGTCTTGCACTTGGCCTTGCTCATCGACTTCATCGATCGCCCCAAAACCATTTTCGACAATAAAAATCGGTTTCTGGTAGCGTTCATACAACTCAGAAAGCGCGTAGCGAAGCCCTACCGGGTCAATTTGCCATCCCCAATCAGACACTGTGAGATAAGGGTTTAAGCGACTGTGCTTGAATAAACTGGTTGTTTCGCCTTCAGCGTTGCGATCATCAGAGACAATATTCGTCATGTAATAGCTGATCGCAAGGTAGTCGGCACAGCCCTTACGCAGTATCGCTTCATCACCATCGAGCATATCAACGGTTATCGATTTTCGCTCCCATTCACGCCAAATATAGCTTGGGTAATAGCCACGAACTTGCACATCGCTGAACAAGTACTTCTCTCTCATCATTTCTTGAGAGCGGATCATATCTTCTGGACGACACGACGCGGGATAAAGCGGCATCATATGAATCATGCTGCCCATTTGAAATTGAGGGTTAATCTTATGACCGAGATCGACCACTAAAGCACTGGCAATAAATTGGTGATGCATGACTTGGTACATCACCTGCTCTGGGTTGTCATGTTCAGTGAAGATAACCCCTGAGTTACAGTAGCCAATGAGTTACAGTAGCCAAACAGTGGGAATTCCCAATTTCGCTGGTTATTGATCTCATTGAAGGTAACCCAGTATTTCACTTTCTGTTTATAACGCTCCATCACCACTTGGCTAAAGTTAACGAAGAAATCCACAAGCTTGCGATTTGCCCATCCCCCGTATTGTTGTACAAGGTGGAATGGCATCTCAAAATGCGAAAGCGTAATAACTGGCTCAATGCCGTATTTCAGCAATTCATCAAAAAGATCATCATAAAATTGTAGCCATGCTTCATTGGGCGAGACTTCGTCACCTTGTGGAAAAATACGAGTCCAAGCAATTGAGGTTCTAAAACATTTAAAACCCATCTCAGCAAAAAGTGCAATGTCACCTTTGTAATGACTATAAAAATCAATGGCCTCATGGTTAGGATAGAAATAATTTGCATCCACACCGGAGGTCATCACCCTAGGTACTTCATGCGCTCCTTTTGAGAGCACATCGACAATGCTGACTCCTTTTCCACCTTGGTTCCATCCACCTTCAACTTGATGTGCTGCTACAGCCCCACCCCATAAAAAATCTTTTGGAAAACCATTCGTTGCCATCGTCATCTACCTCGTCTTCATTTGCTGACTCAATGTACCCTTATGTCGATCTAATATGCTATTTCACGCCATGTGGACAGGTTGTATAGAAATACATCATCGCTTTGCTACTTTGTTACTTTGTTACTTTGTTACTTTGCGTGACATCATAAACGATTACCGGAAAAATGTAACCGGTTTCGGAAACCGGTTACATTAAAATTAATAATTCTAATGTTCTCTGAATAAAATACGCACTATTTGTTACTGACAAGTGGCAAACAGAGACATTCCGTAGCACTTTTGCTGTGACTACTGTATGCTTGCGCCTTTCCGCAACGTGATGCGGATCACTTCCTTATTTACATATCGGGACATTTTAATGAGTTTTGCCTCTCTGGGTTTATCCCATGCCATCCTGAAAGCCGTTGCTTCTCAAGGTTACGAAACACCATCGCCAATTCAGGCGCAAGCTATTCCAGCCGTTCTTGAAGGCAAAGATGTGATGGCAGCGGCCCAGACAGGTACCGGAAAAACCGCAGGCTTTACCCTGCCCATTTTGGATCTATTAGTTAAAGGCCCAAAAGTAGGCCCCAACCAAGTGCGTGCATTAATTCTGACGCCGACACGTGAATTAGCCGCGCAAGTTGCCGACAACGTGGCAACTTACGGACAAAACCTTCCACTACGCTCTGAAGTTATTTTCGGCGGTGTGAAAGTTAACCCACAGATGATGAAAATGCGTCGTGGGGTAGATATTTTGGTCGCGACACCGGGTCGACTTTTGGATTTATACAACCAAAATGCGATTAAATTTAACCAATTAGAAATTTTGGTCTTAGACGAAGCGGATCGCATGTTAGACATGGGCTTTATTCGTGACATTAAAAAGATCCTTGCACTGCTGCCAGCAAAACGTCAAAACCTACTCTTTTCGGCCACTTTCTCTGATGAAATTCGCCAACTTGCGAAAGGGTTAGTTAACAACCCAGTCGAGATTTCGGTTACGCCACGCAATAGTACCGCTAAAACCGTCAAACAGTGGGTACATCCTGTAGATAAAGCGAAAAAACCAACGCTATTGATTCAACTAATCAAAGAAAATAATTGGCAACAAGCGTTGGTATTTACACGAACTAAACACGGCGCTAATCGCTTAACCGCACAACTTGAAGGCAGTGGCATCAGCGCCGCCGCGATTCATGGCAACAAAAGTCAAGGCGCACGTACTAAGGCATTGGCCAATTTTAAAAGTGGTGAGATCCGCATTTTAGTAGCAACGGATATTGCCGCTCGCGGCATTGATATTGACCAATTACCACAAGTGGTAAACTTTGAATTGCCTAACGTCCCTGAAGATTATGTTCACCGAATTGGCCGTACAGGCCGCGCAGGCGCTGAAGGAAATGCGATCTCTTTGGTCTGCGCCGATGAAGCAAAGGACATGTTTGCCATTGAGCGCCTTACCCAAAATTTACTAGAACGAATTGAGATTGAAGGCTTTGCGCCAGTGAACAAATTACCGGCCTCTCCTTCGCTACAACCGATTAAAGCGAAAAAGCCGAAAAAGAACAAACCAGAACATAATGACGGACAGCGCTCTGGTGATGTAGCAAAAGGCCACAGCATAAGCGCGAATACCAAAACTAATGACAGAAAGCCGAAAGTGGCCAATTCCACTCGTTCAAACAGCAATAAACCAAGTGCAAACCAACCCACGAAAAGCGGATCGGCTGGACAAAATAGACCTCGTAGAACAAACAAAATCGCGGCGAGCTGATATTACTCTCTGACTACGACTCTCTGATTAAAAAGTAAAGGCCACTCTCATCTAGTGGCCTTTTTGCTTTTACGCGCCTTTGGGCGGTGTGAATGCGGTTAGAGGAAGTGGCTCTCCTGCATATTTCTCTATTTTCACAATTGAAGAGTTACCAGCACAGCCATTGGCTAACCTTGAAGTAGGTATGTCAGCGGTCAGTACGTTGCATCCTCCGTTTTTACATAAACCATGAGGTTTATCAAAATCAGGCCATGCCCCTTCATGAATACAGACCGAACCTTGCTTAATTCCATCCGTGATCAGCGCGCCAACTAAGACTTGACCACGTTGATTATAAGCACGGACAAGATCGCCATCTTTGATCCCTCGAACTTTTGCATCTTCTGGATGAATCCAGATCGGTTCACGGTTTGCTATCGCATATTGCTCGCGTAGTGCTGCATAATTTAACTGGCTATGGAGACGATGAGCCGCATGCGATGTCATCAATTGCAGTTCATCGGCTTGAGCATTCCCTACCCACTCCGTTGGCGGCATCCACATAGGATGTGGCGGGCAATCGCTGTATTTGAAGCCTTCGATGGTTTTGGAGAAAATCTCAATCTTGCCACTTGGTGTACCAAGAGGGTTCAGAATAGGATTCTCTCTGAAAGAGGAATAACGCACAAACTTCGCGTTCGCTTCGTTCCATTTCATCTCAATAAGCTGATTTTGTTTCCAAAAATAGCTGAAGTTAGGCATTGCAATCCGATTCTGGCGACCGATAGCTTGAGCTCCTTTATAGAAACCAGCCAACCATTCCATTTCGGATTTATTTTCCGTATACACTGCACGTCCGCCCGGTTTTAACAGCTCCGCCATATCAGCAAATACATCAAAATCATTTCGCGCTTCAAATTGAGGCTCAATTGCTTGTTTCATCGGCACTAAATGTTGATTGCTATAATCCCCTGTCATGGTGAGATCATTACGCTCAAATGACGTCGTGATGGGCAGTACAATATCGGCGTGTTTTGCGGCCGCAGTCCAATAAGGCTCAGAGATAACGATGAGTTCCGGCTTTTGCCACGCTTTAATCAAACGGTTGGTATCTTGGTGATGAGTAAAGTTTGCACCGCCCGCCCACCAGATCATTTTGATGTTAGGAAATGTTTTCTCATGCCCGTTGTGTTGATATTGACCGGATGGGTTTTCCAACGCTTCTACAATACGAGCCACAGGAAAACTATTTACTGCTCCAGAAACGGCCCAATCATTACCCGCAGATGAACCACCATCAATAGCCGCTGATATAGCAGGTAAAACACCCGCAGTTCGCGTTGGGTTACCGCCATTGGAATAGTGATATGAAAAACCAAACCCACCACCGGGTAAACCGATCTGCCCTAGCATTGCAGCCAGAGTGACAAGCATCCAGTGTTTTTGTTCACCATATTGCTGACGTTGGATTCCCCAACCAGCCATGATCATAGTTCTATTTTTGCTAAAAATATCAGCCAATAGCTCTAGTTGTTTGGCAGGAACGCCACAAATTGCCTCAGCCCATTGTGCTGTTTTTGGCGTGCCATCAGAATGACCTAGCAGATAAGCTTCAAACTTGGGTCATGACTCCAAT
>AEZC01000121.1 GCA_000257205.1 Vibrio ordalii ATCC 33509
TTGCGGAAGTGGCGAAATTGGTAGACGCACCAGATTTAGGTTCTGGCGCCGTAAGGTGTGAGAGTTCAAGTCTCTCTTTCCGCACCATAATTTAAGATTGTTAATTAAATGGCTACGTAGCTCAGTTGGTTAGAGCACATCACTCATAATGATGGGGTCACAGGTTCGAATCCCGTCGTAGCCACCATTTACAATGATAGTTTGAATAACCAATGTTCACTCTATCTACAGTACAAGTTGCGGAAGTGGCGAAATTGGTAGACGCACCAGATTTAGGTTCTGGCGCCGCAAGGTGTGAGAGTTCAAGTCTCTCCTTCCGCACCATCAATTCAAACCCAGCTTAGGCTGGGTTTTGTTTTATTAGCCTCATAACAATATATACTTTCCTCCCCTTTTAACCGTTGATTCATTGTTCAGATCCATTATTTGATCACGTCAAAAGTGAGGCATAAAAAATCCAGCCGAAGCTGGATTTTTAATTTAAAAGTTAACGACTTAACCAAGTAAACCAAGAGCGGCATTAGGCGCTTGTTTGGCTTGTGCCAACACTGAGCTTGATGCTTGAGAAAGGATCTGCGATTTTGTCAATGCAGTGGTTTCTTTCGCAAAATCAGTGTCTTTGATTCGGCTCTTAGAAGCATTTACGTTTTCGTTGATATTATCTAAGTTGTTAATCGCATGGTTGAAACGGTTTTGGAATGCACCCAGTTGAGCACGGCGGCTGTCTACAAATTGTAATGCAGCATCAACAATGGCAACTGATTCTTGCGAACCACCTACAGAGGTGACATTAATGGTATGGACAGTCACATCTTTTGCTGCTTGGAAACTCAGTTCACCCGCTAAGCTGCCACCAAAGGTTGCGACACCATCAATACGGTTGCTATCAGTAAAGATCTGCAGTCTGCCTTCATCATCAACAGAAGCTTTTAACATATCAGTTTGACCATTGATGTAAGTGGCCAACTCTTCGATGTCATCACCCTCTTTTGCACTTAGGCTGATGGTTTGCTCACCGGTACGTTTGTCTGTCAACGTAATGGTCAGATCATTCGCTCCGGCTTGAACTGTCCAATTTTTATCTTGACCATTTGCTGCCTTATAGCTTTTACCACCCATCAATGCATTATCACTGCGCATATTATTCAGGCTAAGCATGACCGCTTCACCGTTATCGGCTCCAATTTGGAACGATTTGGTATCAAAAGTACCATTGAGCAGCTTATTACCACCAAATGATGTGGTTTCAGCAATACGATTGAGTTCATCATTCAGCGCAGTGATCTCTTCTTGAATCGCTACACGCTCGGACTTTGAGTTCGAGCCATTTGCCGATTGTAGAGATAAGTCACGCATACGCTGCAAAATGTTAGTCGTTTCGTTCATTGCACCTTCAGCAGTCTGCGCAATTGAAATGCCATCATTTGCGTTGCGCACGGCAACATCTAAGCCTCTGCTTTGAACATTTAAACGGTTAGAGATTTGCAAACCTGCTGCATCATCTTTTGCGTTATTAATTTTGAAGCCTGATGATAAACGTTCCATTGATAACTGTTGCGCATTGCTAGCACTGTTTAAATAGCGCTGCGCTGTCATAGCTGAAACGTTAGTATTTACATTAACCGCCATAGTGGTTCTCCTATTGATTTTCCGACTTAGCGTCATAGACAAACGGTTTCCGACGTCTCGGAAAACCAAGTAGTTCTCTCAAAGTACTATTATTAGCGACTGCGGTTAGGAATCCTTTAACAAGAAAACGATGATTTCGTAAAAAATAGCCAACATCGATTAAAAGTGAGATTAACGCTGCAAAATTGGCTGAAATACGAAAATAGCATTAAAGATTTAGGGCATTCGGTCGGCTTAACAATTGAGATATGTTGAAGAAAGGCAGTAAATAATAGGTAAAGAAAAGCCCCTTTTCCTTTGAGAGAACCGGGGCTAGTTGGTAGCCAGAGCCAATGTGGAGATCAGAGAAATGAACACATTACCGACTGACCGGGGCGCATGATTATCTATGACTATAAAGCAGGGTACATCTTGAGATAGCTTTATATTCGGCCATAATCATACTTTGCCAAGGATTCCTTCACCTAACCCACGTCTGAGCTGTTCGGTGAAGGGTCCTAACATTACTGCAATAATGAAATTGCAGAGTTTGGCAACTGTTTTGCTTGAGCGAGAATCGAGGTACCCGCTTGTTGCAGAATCTGTGCTTTCGTCATTTGCGTAGTTTCTTTCGCAAAATCAGTATCTTTAATTCGACTATTTGATGCTTCAACGTTTTCTTGGATATTGGCCAAGTTATTGATGCTATGGCTTAAACGGTTCTGTTTTGCCCCGAGATCCGCTCGTTGTGAATCCACATATCGCAAGGCGGCATCTAGTACACCTACTGCATTTTGTGAACCACCAACTGAGGTGATATCAATATCTTGAACCGTCGTCTTAACGCCCGGTCCGCCGTTTAGGCCAAGCTCAGTTGCCAAACCACCAGAGATGGCAAGGTCGCCTTGTAAATTCGGTTCTGCGGCAAAAATTTGCAATTTACCATCTTGATCCACCGATGCTTTAAGCTTGTCGGTTTGACCATTAATGTAAGTCGCCAACTCTTCAATATCATCGCCATCTTTGGCTAACACATCGAGGGTAACAAGCTCGCCTGCCTGGGTGGTGAATTCAAATTTCAGGTCACGTGCGCCCGCTGGCACTCCCCAATCCTTGTCCTTTCCTTGCTCTGCAAGGAACGATTGGCCGCCCATACGGAAGTCATCAGCACGTATGCTGGTAAGCCCCATAATGATCGCCTCACCTGAGCTCGCACCAATCTGGAATGAAGCCTCACCGAACGAACCGTTGAGCAGTCTACGTCCACCAAATGAGGTCGTTTCTGCGATACGGTTTAACTCATCTTGCAATGCGGTCGACTCTTCATCCAGAGCTTGACGCTCTGACGCGGAGTTGGTGCCATTTGCTGATTGCAGAGCAAGGTCACGCATACGTTGTAAGATACTGGTCGACTCATTCATTGCCCCTTCCGCGGTCTGAGCAATCGAAATGCCGTCGTTGGCATTACGCATTGCCACATCTAGGCCACGAGACTGAGCGGTTAAGCGGTTTGAAATTTGTAAGCCTGCCGCATCATCTTTAGCGCTGTTGATTTTATTACCTGATGATAATCGTTCCATCGAAGTATTTAATTCACCCGTCGCTTTATTAAGGTAACGCTGAGCAGTCAGTGCTGAGACGTTGGTATTTACTGTAATGGTCATAGTTTGCTCTCCTAGTGAGTTCGCAAGCTTTTTGCGAAGCGGCCAGCTTTACTCTCATTTGGAAGCACTGACCGTGAACTTGCTAAATCCGCTATTTGCCGATTTAAAAACTTGTTGTATCAACTCTGATATAGATAATTCAATTAGTATGCCAACTTTTAAAACATCTGATATTAAAATTAATATTCTTTGTTTTTTAATCACTTAGAAGAAATCAATGTATTCTTTCTTTGTGAGTGAGCATCCAGTTCTTTCTTATTAGCAACCGCGTTGCCACTTTCGTTTGCCGCTCGATTGCCTCTTTACCTTTCGATATTAGAAGAGCAATTTTCAGGCCAATTTTTCAACACATTTCATTCTTCGCACATATGGCTTAGCACATAAGGCATTGAAGATTAGATATAGTTGAAAAGGGTTAAATCTTTCGTTTTACCAAAAGCAAGTTGTGACGCCTGAAGTGCACGTGAATTTTCATTAAATTCAATCACCGCTTCCGCGTAATCAAGATCTTCAAAATTGCTCTTCGATTTCGCTAAGCTAATTTTGAAATCTTCATGCTGCTCTTGCTGAATATCTAAGGTGCTCAAACGTGCACCAACATCCGTACGCACTTTATTGAGATGAATAAAAGCCGCATGAAACTCTTCTGTAATCTGATGCAACTTCGCCGTCGTCGACGCATCCGATACGGAGCCTTTAGAGAGCTCTATGGCATCTTTATAGCTATCAAACAAAGTGAATGTTGAACGCGGCTCTAGGCTTAAGATATCGCCTTTCGAGATTTGGCCTTTTATATGTACGGTGAGATCTTGATATTTTATCCCTGTTTGTGGATCAAACTCATCGGCCTGTACCACGCTGCCATCTTTCTCTAGTTGATAACCATATTTGCCATCTGCCATATCAACAAACGTTATGGTATAGCGCGACGTATCACTAGCATTCAGATTGGTTGCTCGCTCAAGTAGCAGTTCTGAGCCTTCATTTAATTGATAGTTCGGTTCATAGTTACCAAATGGATTATCAATATCCATAAACACTTTATTGCCCGGGTTATTGAATGGGATTTCTAAACTGTTGGATATGCGCATTTTGCGCTGATAATCATCGCCGGAATAAGTCACGTTACTGGCATTATCTCTAAAAAAAGGCTGATTCTTTGGCTTAGTTCCAGCAAACATATAGTTACCGGACTCGTCTTGCGTATTTGCTAGTTCAATTAAATTATTGAACATCTCTTGCAACTCACGCGCTTTTGCTTCTCTATCTTCAGGCGAGAAAGAGCCGTTAATCATTTCCATCACGGTGCGCTTTGCCTCATCGGTCGAGCTTTCGCTATTGGCAATGATCACTTCTTGATGCTCTAAGCGGTTTCGAACCAGCACTATCGCATCAAGATACTGACGTAACTGTTCCTCTTGCTGCCCTACTTTTTGGATGTAATGAGTGGCTAATGGGCTATCACTGGCCGAAAGTAATTTCTTACCCGAGGCCAATTGCGCTTGGTTATGATGGATCTTCGATTCTTGACGGCGCATATCGTTTTGCACCGATTGATAGTTATGGAAGCTCGATATTCTGGTTAACATTTATCGCCTCCTATCTCAGTTGCAAAATCGTGTTGAAAGTATCATTAGCCACCTGCATGATGCGTGAGGAAGCCATATAAGCTTGTTGGAATTTCATCATGTTTGCGGCTTCTTCATCGAGGTTGACACCCGAAATAGACGCGATGCGCTCTTGCGCTGACTCTTTTTCAAGCCTGGCTACATCACTTAAACGTGACGCTGTGGACAGTTGTAAGCCAAAATCCGTATTGAGATCGTGATAAACGCCAATTACGGTCGTCTCACCGCCATTGAGTTTTTTCTCTGTTTGAATGTGCTGCATCTTACGCAAATTGCCGTTGTCACCTTCAGAGGGGACAAGGTTTGCCGTAAATTTATCATTGGGTAGCGCACCGGCTGTCAACTCGAACGTTGTACCAAGTACAGTAATCGGATTTGACGGTGGGTAAGCCTGCGGCTCTAATAACACATTGCCTTTGGTATCAGTGACCGCAAATTGATCGCCTGTTGGTGAGATCACTACTTCAAATTCACGTAGCCCACCAGCCGATAAAATATTGAACTTCGCACGCCCTTGAGCAAAAGTGGTGGAGGCTTTATAACTTTGTGCGGCAATGGCTGTCGGATCGTTGGTCGCCATTTTCATAATGGCGGCACCATTACGCGTTGGACGCAGCAATATGCGCTCCCCGGCTTGAGGGGCGTTGCGAATCTCAACTCGCATTCCATCTAAAAATAAACTGCTGCCAACAACCGGAACGTTAACCCGCTCACCCGTTGGTTTTAACACAGTGTAATTGCTGCCGTTGTACTGTAAGGAGTATTCACCACTTTTCAACGCTGAAGTATCTTCGATATAGACCGTCATATCGGCTTTTGAATTACCCGCGATGATCGCTCGCGAGCGAGCATTGACTTCAGAGTTCACATCAGTAAATAACGCTCTTCCCACATTGCCACGTAAGTCCAAGCCTTGTGATTGCAACTTGTTGACTTCATAAGAGAAGGACGTTGCCATGCGGCCAAGTTCATCCATTAGGTAAGGAATGTGCTTATCTCGCATGGTAAACAGCGCACTTAACTTACCGCCAATATCCTCAGTGGTAATGGTCTTGATCCCTTTACCTTCAATCATGGCCAAGCGGCGCTGGCTCACATCAGGATAACCATCAACCATCTTCATTTGGCTGGCTTCTGTGCCTGAAACGAGCGTGTGACCGCTCCCGATATGGATGTTAAACCCTTCAGCATTTTTACGTGGCGTCACGGTGACCTTGGTGTATTCAGATAACTCGGCCACCAGTTTTTCATGCTGGTCCATTAAGTCATTGTGAGGACCAGGAGTGCGCATTATCAAGCGTTGTAAATCTCGAAGTTCAAGCGCCAATTGGTTGATACGCTCAATGGCAACATCTAGCCCTTTGTTGGTCGCATCCGATTGGCGGCGAATGTTCTCGTGAAAATCATTCATGTTTTGAGTGATCAGATCCGCTTTCTCAAGTACAACTTTACGCGCACCTACATCATTCGGGCTGTCGGCTAAAGTTTTAATCGCATCAAACCATTCGTTTAAATTTTCAGGGATTTTTTTCGAGGCTACTGACGACAATAATCTTGAGAGCATATCTAGATTCTCTTCGTCGTCGCGCTTAAAGGAAAAGCTAGTGGTAGATAGGTTTAATTCATTAACGGCAAACTGATCCCATGAGCGGCGAACTTTTTCCACATGTACACCCATGCCGTAGGTTTCACCACCGTATTGACGAGGCGTATTGGTCCCTTGGATCACAGACTGACGGCTGTAACCGTCTGTATTAACATTAGAAATGTTATGACCTGTGGTGCTGAGTTGTCTCTGAGCGGTAAGCACACTTTGTGCACCTAGATTCAGAAGATCCGACGCCATACTGCCCCCCGAAAACCTAATCAAATCAGTGGTTACTGAATATCTAAGTTAATATTAGCAATATGTATGCCAAATGAGCTTTAAAGTGTGAATAGAGGAAATGTAGATAAGAAAAAAGCCAGCGGAACTGGCTTTGAAGAAGTTATTCCATTGCGTCAATTTGAGATTTAACCCTCAACACTTTTTCAGCGTAGTCTGGGTCAGTGGCATAGCCTGCGGCATGAATACCACGAATGAAAGACTCGCCACTACCATTATGGTTTAGTGCTAGGGTGTAGCGCGGATTGTCATTGAGAAAACGAACATAGTCATTAAAACTGTCTTGGTAATTTCCATAAGAGCGGAACGCGGCTTTTTCCATAACGGGTGTATTGTCATGATACTCCAAGGTTTGCGTCGCCACTTTATCACCGAGCCAACTTTTATCCGCTTTGATGTTAAATAAGTTATTACTGCTACCACGTGCATTTTGAATAACCTTTTGTCCCCACCCGGTTTCTAATGCTGCTTGAGCGAGTAGTAATGAAGAGTCAACACCCAGTGCTCGCGCTGCTTTTTCTGCATATGGTTTCATTGAAGTCACAAACGCTTGCGGCGAATCAAATCGGCTCGACTCAACTTTGCTAGATTCAATAACCTCTTGCGTTAAATTACGACTGCTATTACTGCGTTCTATGCGACGCATGGCTTCTTGGAAACCATCTTGCGTCGGGTCGGTTATTGATGGATCGTTTTTCGAGGTGCCGTTAGCCTGACTAAGTTGCGCGACAATCATATCAGCAAGCCCTAAAGAACCTGACGTACTAAGCTCGCTCGACATTTGTTCATCGAGCATTTGTCGATAAAAATCTTCATTTTGACTATTGAACATCTCAGATTTAAAATCGGCATTGGCATCGCGCATCGATTTGAACAACATTGAGGTAAAAATCGCTTCAAACTGTTTGGCTGCGGCTTTAAGCGCCGCTGACTCGCCTTCTTTATCACCGGTTTTCGCTTGCTGACGAAGTTTATCTAAGCTGGCGATATCATGAATAAAGCCAATATCATTGGGGTTATTAATCATCTTCCTCTCCTAGATAATGATCAGTTGGCCTTCAATCGCGCCCGCTTGTTTCAATGCTTGCAAAATCGCCATCAAATCTGAAGGGGCCGCGCCCACTTCATTGACCGCGCGCACTAAATCATCTAAGGTCAAACCCGGTTCAAATTTAAACATTTTCCCTTGAGCTTCAGACACTTCTATTTGTGTATCAGGCACGACAACCGTTTGACCACCGGCCAACGCATTAGGTTGACTGACATTTAAATTTTCTTTAATCGCCACCGTCATGCCACCGTGCGTCACTGCAGCTGGTTTCAAGCGCACATGCTGGCCGACAACAATGGTTCCCGTTCGTGAATTGACAATAATTTTGGCTGAGCCATCAGCAGGATTAAACTCAACATTTTCGATTGCGGAAAGAAACGCAACCCGCTGCCCTACATCCCTTGGTGCTCGGACACGTACTGATGTTGCATCAACCGCAGTCGCCATTTCAGGGCCAAGGAAATGATTCACCGCATCCGCCATACGTTGCGCCGTAGTAAAGTCTGATTCAATCAAATTGAAGGTAATAAAATCACCGCGACTAAAAGGTGTTGGGACTTCGCGTTCTACCATAGCACCACTTGAAATCATCCCAACCGTTGGGTTATTGCCAACAATTTTAGAACCATCAGCACCGGTGGCACTAAAACCACTGACCACTAAGTTGCCTTGGGCCACGGCGTAAATTTGACCATCCAACCCCTTAAGGAAGGTTTGCATTAGAGTGCCGCCACGTAAACTTTTAGCAGAGCCGATCGAGGAAACGGTGACATCGACACTTTGACCTTGCTTAGAAAACGCTGGCAATTCAGCCGTAACAATCACGGCGGCAACGTTCTTTGTTTTCGGTTTAGTGCCCGGCGGCAATTGAATGCCGAAATTTTGCAACATGGCGTTAAAACTTTGGTCGGTGAACGGTGTCGATTCGCCCGTTCCCGGTAGCCCAGTCACTAGACCATAACCCACCAATTGGTTACTCCGCACGCCCGCAACTTGAGAGATATCTTTAATGCGGGCCGCTTGCGCGTGGGTTGCGATGAGCAACAGACTTAAAACAAGCAGGGTGAATTTTCTCATGGTCTAGTACCTTAATTTCTACGTTTCTTTACGCCAGAACTCTGGCGTTAAAGAGAGACATTAAAG
This sequence comes from Vibrio ordalii ATCC 33509, assembly GCA_000257205.1. Lineage (GTDB taxonomy): Bacteria > Pseudomonadota > Gammaproteobacteria > Enterobacterales > Vibrionaceae > Vibrio > Vibrio ordalii. The sequence goes on from AEZC01000121.1 coordinate 8,980, forward strand.
AATCGTGCCAAGAATCCAGGTTCTTGCATATCTTGATTGGTGCCCGTACCTGAATATTGGATGCGTGCATTAGAAATGCGAGTCGAAGCAATGGTGTTGTCAAAATCGATATCATCAGGACGAATAGTGCCGCTTAAGCGAATGTATTCATCGCCAGTGTTCAGTGTAAGCCATTTTTCACCACGGATGACTAAGTTGCCATTAGCGAGCACTTCTATTACCTCAACCGTAATAGAACCAGAAATACTGTTACTTTGGTTTGCTGCAGAGCTGCCATTGAACTTATTGTCATTTTTCAGCGCATAAGAGAAGTTGTAATCACCAATCGTGAGATCTTGACCACCGACAGCCAGTGGGTCCATAGACGCATCATTGGATTTGGATAGGTCCGCATCAGCACTCTTGGCCGCTTTAGTACTTTCATCAAGATTGACGGTAATAATATCGCCAATACCACGCGGTTTTGAATCATCATAGAGGCTGTTCATCTGCGCCAAATTAAATAGTGAACCTGTTTCTGCGGCGTAATGCTCTGGTTTTTGTTTTGGATGAATAGGAGCCCAGGCAGGATCGCCAGCCAAAGGATCTGATCGCTTACGCATCGAATCCAGCAAACCTGCCCCCTCCGCCTCTGACTTATCGCCTTCAACCGCATCGACAACGGTTGTACCTTGAACGACTTCAGGTGTATCAATCGGTGGTGGCATTAATGAGCAACCAGACAAAGCAGTAACCAATACAAGACTCAATAGACGTTTCATCGCAGCATTCTCTTAGTTAATGATTAGAGTTGTTGGTTCACAAAACTCATCATTTTATCTACAGCAGAGATAACTTTTGAGTTCATTTCGTAAACGCGTTGCGCTTCAATCATGTTGACCAACTCTTCTGTGACATTCACGTTAGAAGTTTCAAGCATCGATTGACGGACATCACCAAGGCCATCAAGCCCCGGCACTCCTTCTTGAGGATCGCCACTGGCTCCTGTTGGTAGGTACAAGTTTTGGCCTATCGGTTCTAGGCCACCAGGGTTGATAAAATCAACCGTAGTAATTTGACCAACCACTTGGTTATTTTGCTGACCGCGAAGCCTAACGGACACCTCACCATCATTACCCACAGTAATAGAGATTGCATCCGGTGGAATCACAATTTCAGGCTCCAAATTATAACCAGCACCGGAAGTCACAATCGCCCCTTCGTCATTGAGGGTAAATTGACCATTGCGGCTATAAGCGATATTGCCATCTGGCATCAGGATTTGGAAAAAGCCGTCACCTTCAATCATCATATCGAGGCTATTGGTCGTGGTTTGTACGTTGCCGTGGGTATGCACTTTTTGTGTTGCCACCACTTTAGAACCCGCACCAAGCATCAAACCGCTTGGCAGTTTGGTATTTTGCGAAGATTGACCGCCCGGTTGATTAATATTTTGATAAAACAGATCTTCAAATACCGCACGACCTTTTTTAAAACCAATAGTCGAGGCGTTGGCTAGGTTGTTTGAGATAGTGGCAATATTGGTTTGTTGGGCATCAAGCCCGGTTTTACTTACCCATAATGCAGGTTGCATAGTAATCTCCTTTAGTGCTTATCAGCTCATACGAAGCAGTGAATCGGACGATTTGTCCATCTCTTCTGCGGTGCTCATCATTTTGACTTGCATTTCAAACTGACGTTGTAGCTCAATCAAGCTAGTCATCTCACCCACCGCATTGACATTACTGCCTTCCAGCGCACCTTTTAATAGCTTTACGCTAGCATCTGCTTCGAATGCTGCATTAGGATCTTTAGCACGGAATAAACCATTCGTATCTTTGTATAGGGATTGATTATTGGGTCGAACCAGTTTAACTCGGCCTACCACTTCCATCGCATCGGCTGGAGCGCCTTGCGGACGAACGGAAATAGTACCGTCATTACCGATTTCTACTTTACTCAATGGAATAGGTAAAGTGATTGGCGCGCCCGTTCCATCTAGCACTAGATGGCCGCTACCATTTATGAGCATGCCATCTTGGTCAATGCTAAGGTTGCCACTGCGGGTTAACCCCTCTTTGCCGGTTTTATCCATCATGGAAATCCAACCGTCACCTTGAATGGTGATATCGAGATCGCGCCCCGTGGTAATGACACTGCCTTGCGCAAAATTATGTCCCGGACGTTCTGTCATGCTAAACACGCGGCTCGGTAACCCTTCGCCATAAGCTTGCATTGAGCGAGCCTGCGCCAAATCAGCACGGAACCCCGTGGTACTGACGTTTGCTAAATTGTTCGCTCTTAATTGCATGGCTTGCATATTTTGCTTTGCGCCACTCATGGCGAGAAACAGTGCGCGGTCCATAATCTGCTCCAATAATCATCGTTCGATTATTAAAAGCAATTGACGTGCCAACTTAAATGAATATTTATAATCAAAAGGTTATATAAAAAACAAAGAGTTCAAGAAGGGAATAGCTCAGATTGCCGCTTACAGATGGCAACAATACCAAGCTAACATTGCCGCTAACTTGGTATTGCCGTAGATGACGTTAAAGGAATTAACGGATTTGTAAAATCGTTTGTTGTAATCCAGTATGCACTTCTAAAGCACGCGAGTTCGCTTGGAAGTTGCGCTGAGCAGAGATAAGATCCACCAGCTCTTGAGTCATATCAATGTTGGATTGTTCAATAACACCATTACTGATGGTACCAAATGAGCCTTTGTTTGATTCACCCCAAATTTTATCACCTGAGAATTGAGTCGAATCCCACTGCGTGCCACCTTTTTTATCTAAGCCTTGTTCATTGGCTACGCGGACAAGCCCCACACGTCCTAGAATGGTATTTTGACCATTTGAGTAAGTGGCTAGCACACTGCCATTTTCATCGAAATCGATCTTCGTCAAAAAGCCCGTGGTTGCACCATCTTGTACAAACTTAGTCAACTCAAAAGGAGCGGCAAATTGCGTAGCTGAATCGAGACTGAACGACAAGGTCTGGTTGGCATCAGCACCGTTGAGTTCAACTGGGTTTGCCCCCAAACCTAACGGCTCGGTTACAATTTGCTGACCATTATTCATACTGGCTAGCGTACCATCATTGTTAAACTTCATGGTATGCCCAACATGGCCTTTAGGCGTAGTGGCATCACCACCAACGACATTGATTGGTTTCTCACCCGTTTTATCCGTCACGGTGTAATAGGTTTGCCATGTGTTAGCTTGCGCCTGATCTTTGAGGTAATAAGATGTCAACTTATAAGGCTGCCCCATCGAATCATAGATTGTCGATGAAGTAGTACGGTTGTACGTCTCGGGATCAGTAATATCAAATAAAGCCGGATCTTTTAACTTACCACCAGCTGGTAAGTTCGCGCCAAGTTCAACATTGGCTGTCTGTTTAGGTTTACCAAACTGAGCAGGAATGTTGATAGGCTTGGGCTCATACGAAAGTACGTCACCGGTATCAGGGTTAACATCATAGCCAAGCAAAAACTCGTCATTTGACGTTACCATGTAATCATTTTTATCGAGGTGGAAAGCACCATTTCTGGTCAGCTCATTTTGTTGAGGCGTCAGCTTATCTTTCGCAACCGCAAAGAACCCGGTTCCCGCAACGCGCAAGTCCATCGGGTTATTCGTATAAATACTGGAACCTTCGTGGAATTGTTGTGCCACTTTGTTCGCCTGAACACCTTGACCTGGAGTCGTTTTGGAGTTGGTAAACAATGAGGTTGAGTAAACATCACCAAACTCAGCACGCGACTCTTTAAAACCAAAGGTATTCGCGTTAGCAATGTTGTTACTGGTGGTGTTCAGATCTAACTGAGCTGCGGATAAACCGCTTAATGATATATACGACATTCCAAAATCTCCTATCTAGCTAGCATATCTACTCTATAAAGAGTTACGCTTTGCCAACTTCTAGTACTTCAGCAAGTTTAACTGGCGATGTAAATCCAGCCAGATTGAGCAGTACGTTACCATCACCTTTACCCAGCAGAACGCTATTGACGTTTGCGTAAGTCGATACCGCAAACTCCTTGCTTTCTCCATCGAGCAAACCCGAAGCTTTTACTTGGTATTTGCCGCCCGGCAATGGATTACCGTTTTGATCGTTACCGTCCCATTCAACGCGATTATCACCGGCTGATTTAGCCCCGACATCAAAGGTACGAACCAATTGCCCAGCTTCATTCTCTATTCGGATAAACAAGTTATCTAAACTTTGAGGAAGTTTGACCATCGCAGCCATCCCAGCATCCTCTTTTTTGATCCCTGCAGCTCCCGGTACTAACACATCACGACCAACCAGTGATGAAGCCTGTAGAGCTTGGTTGGATGTCATTGACGAGTTGAGACTCTCAAACTGAGTGTTCATTTTGCCGATACCATCAACCGTGGCAAATGACGCCATTTGGGCGATCATCTGGTCATTACTGACCGGTTTAAAAGGATCTTGCTGAGCCAGTTGTTTAGTGAGTAACGACAGGAAGTCTTCTTGTTTAAGATCTTGCTTCCCCGTGGTCTCTTCTGTTTTCTTTTGGTCTTGAAGACTTTTCAGCTGGTCAATATAAGACAAGCCGCTTTGACCAATGTTATTTATTCCGGCCATACGCTATCCCCTTATCCTATTGACCCATCTGCAGCGTGCGCAGCAGCATTTGTTTACTTGCATCAGCCACCTGCACGTTCGTTTGATAAGAACGAGAAGCCGAAATCATGTTAGCCATCTCTTCCATCACATTGACGTTAGGCTTGTAAATATAGCCTTCATCGTTGGCAAGTGGGTGATCTGGGTTATATTCTGCGTTAAGCGGTTTATCGCTTTCAACAATACCTAATACTTTTACAGGTACATTATGATCACGGTTATAACGCGCTTTACTTAACTCTGCACCAAACACCGCATGACGCGCTTTGTAAGTATCTTTCGCCGAACTACTCACACTATCCGCATTGGCTAAGTTACTTGAGGTCGTATTTAGACGAACAGATTCAGCACTCATTGCAGAACCAGTCACATTGAACACATTAAATAAGCTCATCTACTTATTCCCCTTTGATTGCTTTCGTTAAGTTCTTGAATTTACTTCCTAAGAAGTCCAGTGAGGCTTGGTGTCTTATTTGATTTTGCATAAACAAGTTACGCTCTAAATCTACGTCCACCGTGTTGCCATCACCCGTATCAGGTTGAGTCGGAATTCGATAGAGACTCTCGCCAGTTACTTTCGTGGAGGCAGATATATGCCGACCATCCGTACGGCTAAGACCAATGCTTTCCCCTGAACTTGCCGCCTGCAATGCTTTTTGAAAGTCCATTCCTTTTGCTTTAAAGCCCGGTGTGTTCGCTTGTGCAATATTGGTGGAAATCACCTCAGCATTGCGCTCACGTACACCAACCGTGTGTTGGTGAATACCTAATGCCTTGTCAAAAGAAATAGCCATGTTTGCCTCTACACTAAAAACTGACTGTTACTACTTACATAAAAGCAAGTAACGTACCAACTTTAAACAAACAACCGTACTTATAATCGTTTTATCTCAATAAAAATCTCTCGAAACATAAGCAAAATTTGCACCGCTTTTCTCAACACACCATAAAACGGCTAACTAAACATGGCTCATAAAGATAAGAAGAAAGCCGGTAATGGCAAAAAGCCCAGCAAAAGCTGGGCAAGTGGCAATATAGGGATGTAACTATTTGAGTTTATAAATGATGCCAGGGTTACAACGAACCATTTCAAACTTATCGGTCAATCCCGTCAGTGACTCCGATGCTCCAAGCAATAAGTAGCCGCCGGGGTTTAAGCTACTGGCCATTTGATTTAATACTTTCGACTTCATATCAGGTGAGAAATAAATCAAAACGTTACGACAGAAAATAATATCGAACTTACCCAATAAAGAATAACTCTCCATCAAGTTCTGAGGACGGAAATTCACCAAACGCTTAACGTTATCTTTGATTTTCATTCGACCATCACCCGCATCTTCAAAAAAGGTTTTACGACGCTCCGGTGATAACCCTCTGCCAAGCGCTAAATTGTCATAAATCCCCGCCTTACACATATCCAACATGCTGGCGGAAATATCCGTCGCGGTGATGGCTACGCTCGGCAACATACCCGGCTTGCGCTGTTGAGTTTCCAGTACCGTCATCGCCATCGAGTAAGGCTCTTGCCCTGAAGAGCTTGCTGCTGACCAAATTTTTATAGGGCGTTTATTTGCCGCAACCTCTGGTAATAAACGTTCCGCTAAAACGGTGAAGGGGTAAGCATCACGGAACCACAGTGTTTCGTTGGTGGTCATGGCATCAACCGCTGCAACTCGTAGCTCACGGTTTCGCCCCGTAACCACATCACGTAACAAGTCAGAAAGAGAGGTTAGCTTGAACTTGGCAACCAGTGGGCTTAAGCGACTTCTCACTAAATACTGTTTGCTATCTCCAAGTACAATCCCGCACTGAGATTCCAAAAAACGGCTGAAATCGCGATATTCTTGATCGCTTATAGTTATAGCAGTCATTAATTTCTCTTTAGTTAACTAGTGCGGCTTTCACCGCATTCCCAAGCTCATCAGGGTTAAATTTAGCAATGAATGAGTTTGCACCCACTCGCTCAACCATGGCTTGGTTAAAAACGCCGCTCAATGAAGAGTGAAGAATAACGTATAGATCTTTCAAATCTGAATTTCTACGTATCTCTGCTGTTAATGTATAGCCGTCCATTTCAGGCATTTCAATATCAGAGATCACTAAAGATATTTGATTGTAAATCGGCCCATCTTGTGACATTTCAACCAATTTCTCATACGCTTCCTTGCCATCCTTGACAGCAACCACTTCAAAACCTATCGATTCTACTGCTCTTTGAACCTGTTTACGCGCAACGGTTGAGTCATCGGCAATTAAAATTCGACGAATGATCTCTTTTTCCGTTTCAACTTGGGCGATCGATTCACCGATCGATGAATCCATTGTCTCATTAACCGGAGAAATCTCTGCCAAAATTTTCTCTACATCAAGAATTTCTACCAATTCATTATCAATATTGGTGACTGCGGTTAAGTAGTTATCCTTGCCTGAGCCATCTGGCGGGGGAAGAATGGCTTCCCAGTGCATGTTTACAATTCGATCGACCGAACTTACTAAGAAAGCTTGAATGGATCGGTTGAATTCAGCAATGACAACGAAACACTTATCAAGGTCGGCGGTTGGGCGTCCGCCCACAGCCAAACTCAAATCAATGACAGAAACGGTTTGACCACGAATATGAGCAACACCTTTGACTAGGCGATGTAAATTGGGCATTAAAGTTAGCTTAGGGCACTGGAGTACCTCTTTAACTTTAAATACGTTGATACCATAACGTTGGCGTCCCATTAGACGGAACGTTAAGAGTTCTAATCGGTTTTGACCGACGAGTTGCGTACGCTGATTCACAGAATCAAGAATACCCGTCATAAGCTCATCTCCATCTCAAACTTTCATGCAAAAAAGTGGTAGTCTACTATAGGCTATGAAGAAACAAGAGAAACAGAATGATGCATCCAAAAACATGTTTACATCTACTTCCCATAACTAAGTGTAGAGCTTTCTATAGAAATTTTTATCTCTCTATCGGCTTTTTATTGTTTTTCTTTAATCTTTCTGTCAATTCGGCCACTTTGCCGCAAGTTGAAGCTATTCAACAAGCCGCTGAACAACATGTTTTAGAAACTATTGAGTGGCCTCTCGGTGGGGAGTTAAACGTAAAAGCGGCAAATATTGATGACCGAATTTATGCTACCGACTGCCCCGCACCACTATCAACCTCTTCGTCATCCAATAATGGTTCCGCAAGTAATATCACAGTTCTTGTTGAATGCATTGAGGATAACTGGAAAATTTATGTTCCCGTAAGACTGACCATTTCACTGCCACTTGTCACTGTGGCTGTACCCATATCCCGTGGGCAGCAAATTACGCAACAAGATGTCTTGATTACAATGGTAGACTTACACCGCTTTAGACGACAAGGTTTTTCCGATATAAATCGTATCGTCGGTGCAAAAGTGAAGAAAAATATGCGTATTGGCGATGTCCTTGAACAAAATGATATCTGCGTCGTATGCCGTAATGAAAGCGTTATGATTCAAGCGGTCAAACAGGGAATGATAATCACAACCAAAGGAACCGCTTTGAGTGATGGTATTTTTGGTGAGCAGATAAAAGTGAAAAATGATAAATCAAACCGTATAATAGATGCACAAGTAACAGGCATTAGCGAAGTCACGGTTCAGTTTTAACACTTTCATTACGCTTCTAAATGTGTTTACGTTATTAAGAAAGTGAAACAGAAAAAAAACTAAAGTAATCATAAGCACCGTCGATATTGACTGTACAGGTTTCCATTTTATTAGTAAGGCTCACATATGGCAGGTATTGATAACATACGTTCGGGGCAAACATTAACGACGACAAATCGTAGTAATGCCCGTACTGAATCGAATGCATCTCCATCGGCATCCGGCTCTGTCACTCGTTCACCTCAAAATCAAGATGCGGTATCACTCAGTACCCAAGGTAAGGCCATTGGTGAAATGCACAATCAAATGGTATCTCAGCCAAGTTTTGATAGTGCAAAAGTCGCTGCAATTAAAGATGCAATAGCCAATGGCTCATATAGAGTCGACCCAGAAAAGTTGGCCGATAATATGATTAAATTTGAAAAAGAATTGGGCGGTTTTAACTAACCCTACTTTTGACTGATTAAGGCAACACACAATGGCGGTATTAAAAGACTTAGTCGATTTCCAGTTAAAGAATGCACTAGAACTCTCTGCGCTACTTGAACAAGAAAAAGTAGCCATCACGAGCCGTTCATCGAGTGAAATCGAAGCTATTGCTAAACAAAAGATGACCTTAGTTGGACAACTTCAACAAACTGACCTCCGAATTGCGAAACATCCTCATGTCGTGAGCCTGACTGAAGATGTACTCCTGTCGCAAATCGTTGATCAGATTCGTTCCATTGTTCACGATTGCCAGCAAGCAAACCTTGTTAATGGTGAGGCGCTACAACGTGCACAACTCAGTTTTAATAAACTCAATAATTTGATGCAGCAAAGCCATGGCAAAATTGGCATGACGTATAACGCTGGTGGACAAACCCACACAGTGTCGACGTTAGGGACCAATATTAAAGCCTAATCAGAATGCAATTGAGTGATGGAACTCTTTAAGCTAAAACGAATTAAACAGAAAAGCGGCAAACCTTGCCGCTTTGTCGATCTGGAGAGAATGACGATTTAGAAGAGTGTTTGTTGACGTTTTTCTGGTACTTGCTGAACTTCGCCGTAGTCACGCAGTTTATCCATCTTACGGATATCGAGACGTAACTCAGTGACATAACTGTCACCCACTTTATAGCTGCGAACCACTTCTGCCCCGCGGATAACACCATCAACCGCTCCCGACGTCAGCTCTGTGCCCAATCGCTGATCTTGTAATTCAGCACGGCCACTCACTCGCATTCCATAGACTTGCTCTGCCAGTTCGCGGTAAGCATCGATTTTAGAAGCACGCATTGCACGGACTTGCTTTTCATCCACACTACGCCCAGTTTGCTCACTGATATTGGCATAACCTACCGCCGTCAACCATTCATCAGCGCGCATGGTTTGCAATGGCTGGCAACCCACCATCATGATAGCCACTAGAAGTAATAGCCATTTTTTCATTGGTTTCTCCTATGGACGCAAGATAACAGTATACGGCTGCTTGATCGTCGGATCTGAGCGAATTAACACACCATCTTGTGTTCGAATACTGTTGAGCGTATCAAGATCACGACCAATACGATCGGCAGGTAAGAAACCCTGTGCAGTCGCAACAACAACGCGCGATTGCATCCCCACAACACGAGCGTTCACCAATACCCCTCCCTCTTGGCGAAGCATTGTTCCAGTTAATATGTATTGGATCTCTTGTTCTTGAGCGAGGTCTTTCCAGTCACGGCTGAAAGCAAAATCACCTTGCTGAGTTACCTGAATCGAACCTGTGGTTTTGAAATCAACCACTTTAAATCCTCGGCGTTGAAACTGATGGATAAATCCTTCAGAAACCGAATTACCCAACCAGTTAGTCACGTCCATACTTTGCAGGTCCACAAACGATGTGACAGCGATAGGAGTGCGAGCAGAAACACTGGTATTGGACACCATCAAATCTTCTGTCATGCTTTCAACAAAGAAATCCAACGTGTGACGCGGGCTCTCCATTAACATAAACTGCGAACCATTGTATGGTTCTTTACCATTATAAATCGGGGCGTAGGCACAAGCCGTTAACAAGACTACGGGCACTATCGAAAGCCATTTTTTCATTCTCTTATCTCCAGATATACTGAGGCAATATTGATTCCAAACTTCAGATTAAAAAACTTGGAACACTCTTTGCTTTTCAAAACTTGTTACACTTTCAAAACGCATTGCCTACATCAGCTAAGATTTTAAAAGCAAAATTTATACCCAACTGGTAAATAATAATGAAAAAAAATATTTATGCTTTACTTTCAATACTTTGTGCAATCACCTTTTCTCAGGCCACTTATGCTGCTTGGTATGAAGTGACCGGTTCATCAGCCATTGTTTCCTCAGAGGAAGTCGCTCGTCTCAATGCATTAGAAGATGCCATTTATAAGGCGGTAAACTTTGCCGGGGCAGACATTGGCAGCATCAGTAACTTGCGACCACTGCTGGAATCAGACCGTAAAGAGTACCAGTTTACTAACCATGAAGTACGCTATGTGTTAGTCGAAGAGAATAAAACGCGTCGAGGAGTGATGTATGTTAAAGCTCGAATTGATATTTATCCTTCGGCAACGGGTTGCCACGTAAGCCAATATAAGAAAACCTTTCTAGTCGGCAACATTGATCTCGCATCGCCACAACAAGCGGTTATGGGCCAAATTTACCGTGTGGGCGATGATTTTACGCAGGTCCTCAACCGTCAACTCGATCAAGAGTCTCGCAGTTTTGTGTCCGTAGGTACCACAGATTATGCAATTGAAAAACAGCACCCAGAACGCTTAACCATGATTGCAGAGGACACAGGTGCACAATATATTTTGGGTGGCACCATCACAGATTTAACCGCAACTATAGATCAAAAACTGCTCGCTGATGATGTCATCAACCGGCAATTTGCCATGAAAATCCAGATATTCGATGGCAAAACAGGCCAAGAAGTCATGACTAGGCACTATAGAGAAGTCGCTAAATGGCCCTTCGACAAAACCAGTCAGATAGATACTACTAGTGCTCGTTTTTGGGCTTCAACCTATGGCAGCATGATGCTGCGTGTCAGTAGAAATATCATGCTTGATCTCGAATCTGAGCTTTCATGTAAAATAACACTCCCCGAGGTTGTGGCTAAATACGGTAACACCATCACGATCGATTTAGGGCGTGTACATGGCGTTAAAACTGGCGATAAATTACAGTTATGGCATACAGGCTCTTTTATTGATCAGAAAGGTCTACCACGAAATAAAGTGACTCAAAGTGACATTACCCTCACGGTCACTCGCGTCTATGAAAACGAAGCTGAGCTCAGTGTTGATCAAGAAAATCTCGCCTCCAGCATTCAAATTGGCGATGTTATGCACAAACAGCTTTAATTTTCGTTTTAAGTAGTTAACATCATCAAATTATTGAGTAAACTATTCCGCTTCGCTCCCGTAGCTCAGTAGGATAGAGCGGCCCCCTCCTAAGGGGCAGGCCACAGGTTCGACTCCTGTCGGGAGCGCCATTTTGATAAAGCCTCAACACCCATTCGGTGTTGAGTCTTTTTTCTTATGACGAAAAACTGACCTAATATTGATTTGAGCTACTACGATTCATATACAGTGCTTACTGTAAGTTCTATGTCAAATAATCTAGAATTAGTATTAACAGATTTATCGATAGAAAAAATGATGAAAAAGAGCAATCTAATCACGAATACTGGTCACCGCTTTATCTCTAAAGCAAAGACCGCCTATAAAATTCATATCCATACGCCGGATGATACGGTGCTGCACCGTTCTGTCGGCTATATCCGTATTGGTGAGAAAAAAGGGCTTAAAAAGGCGATAAAGCTGCGAAATGAATTAGGTTCAGAGATGTGGGGGAAACATTGGCGTCGTCTGCTCAAAGATCCCTACTTGATGACTCGTCTACCACACAGTTTAGAGCCTAAAATCATATACAAACCCAGGCCAACCCTCGATAACCCGGAAGCACGAGACCCTTGTTATATTGCCGCTTGGAGGCACTATAATGAGCAAGGTAATTGCGAATTTCAAAGTGTGGTTTGTTCAATCAACAAGCATGGTAAGCTGGCTGCTTATACTAAAACGAAAAAGGCGCTATTAGAGGCTTATAAAGAAGACTTGGATATTCTCATCTACATGGGTCGTCTGAATAGTATTGATCTGAAATAGTATCGTATTACAGAGAGCCTGTTACTGGATCAAACTCTCTTCGTTTATAAAAAGGAAAGCCCGCATTAGTTGCGAGCTTTCTCTATTTTCTAATACTTAAGCGTTGTTATTTTACTTCATAATCAAAGCTTGGAATAACGATATCAACACGACGGTTTTGCTTGCGACCTTCGACTGTATCGTTCGATGCGATTGGGCTATTTTCCCCTTCACCTTTTACGGTAAGACGGTTCGCATCCACACCTTTAGCAATCACAACATCAGCAACAACTTGTGCGCGTTTTTCTGATAGTTTCTGGTTGTAAGCCGCAGCGCCAGTTGAGTCAGTATGACCAATGATTTCAGCATCGGCTTGTGGGTAAGCTTGCAAATATTTCACGAGTTTATCGAGCTGGTTAGTACTCTCTGCTGTTAGCTTAGTGCTGTTATGGGCAAAGCTACTGCTGTCCAAACGTTGAAATGGCACATGCTTAACAACCGTTTCAGGTTCTTGGGGAATAACGACAGGCTCAACCACTGGCTGTGCAACTTCTTCAACAAACACCTCTTGCACGATGACTGGCGCAGGTTCTGCTTTACTTCCACCAAATTTATACGAAACACCTAAGGTAGCCGAGTTACCTGCCGCTCGGACAAGATCGTTATTAATATCGGTGAGGCTTTGATATTCCAAACGTAAAGTGACGTTATTATCGGTGTTAAACTCAATACCAGCGGCACCTAAATATGAGTAATCATCTTTATTGCCATAGTCAACATAAGCACCGCCGACTTTAGCATATAAGGCAATGGCATCAGTCAAAGGAAGGCTGACTTTCGGTGCGAGTGTAATGGCCGTTACTTTTTCATCATTCAGCCCTGCGCCACTAAATTTACCTAAGTAATCGTAACCTGCCTCTAATGAAAGCCAATTAAATGCTTGGTAACCAAGGTAAGCACCGACGGTTGAAGATTCATCTTCACACACATCTCCAACACGACAAGCGTCATCAAGCCAAGATTTACCAACTTTAGCACCCACATAGACTTCAGCCATCGCGGCAGAAGATGCAAAAACAAGCGCCATTGAAACTGCTGCTGCTAACTTTTTCATACGTTTTCCTTTCCTATTTATCGTTATCATAATGCGGTTGCGGTATCCAAAAAACGGTTTACTTTTCGCCTACCCACATACCTGCATAACTCGAAACCAATATACTGTATGTAAAGAAAGGTTAAATAGCGCATTAGTTTATTCTCTGTCATCGTTTTGTGAAATATTGTCAGTGCTCTACACCAAAGGATTTAACAAAGCCGATATAAAAAAACCGCAGCATAAGCTGCGGTCTAAAGCGTTGTTCGTATGATTGACTTATTGAGCGTTCGCTTCACGCTCAGCAATAAAGGCTAATGCCATATTGATACGAGCAATGACGCGCTCTTTGCCGATCAGTTGCATGACGGCATCAACCGATGGTGATTGGCCACCACCAGTGACAGCAACGCGCAGCGGCATACCTATTTTACCCATACCGATTTCAAGCTCTTCACACACTTGAGCGATAACAGCGTGCAGGTTTTCCGTTGTCCAGTCACTCAACGCTTCTAATTTGCTTAAAGCAAGTGCTAGCGGCTCTTTCGCCACACCGCGCAAGTGTTTTTTCGCCGCATCAGCATCAAACTCAGCAAAATCTTCAAAGAAGTAACGAGATTGAGCAGCAAGTTCAACCAAGGTGTTGCAGCGTTCACCAACCAGTGTAACGATCTCAACTAATGCTGGGCCGTTGTCTTTATTGATGCCTTGTTGCTCAAAGTGCCATTCAAGGTGTTTTGCAACATATTCAGGCTCTGATGTTTTGATGTAGTGATTGTTCAGCCACAACAACTTATCAGTATTAAATGCAGATGCCGATTTGCTAATGGCATTTAAACTGAAGAACTGAATCATCTCTTCACGCGAGAAAATTTCTTGGTCGCCATGAGACCAACCGAGACGAACTAAATAGTTATTCAGTGCTTCAGGCAGATAACCTTCATCGCGATACTGCATCACAGAAACAGCGCCATGACGTTTAGATAGCTTCGCGCCGTCGTCACCTAAGATCATTGCGCAGTGCGCAAACACAGGTACAGGAGCACCTAACGCTTCGTAAATGTTGATTTGACGAGGTGTGTTGTTGATGTGATCTTCGCCACGAACAACATGAGTAATCCCCATATCCCAGTCATCCACCACCACACAGAAGTTATAGGTGGGTGAGCCATCAGTACGGCGAATGATCAGATCATCCATCTGGCTGTTGGAGATTTCGATACGACCGCGGATCTGGTCGTCAAAAATTACGCTGCCTTCTTTAGGATTACGGAAACGGATAACACACGGATCCCCTTCTTTTGCGGCGTCGTTAACCGCTTTGATTTTTGGGTGATCAGCATCGTAGCGCGGCATCTCTTTGTTCGCTTCTTGCTCGGCACGAACTTCATCTAACAGCTCTTTAGAGGCGTAACATTTGTAGGCTTTATCTTCAGCAAGCAGCTTATCGACAACTTCGTTATAACGATCAAAATGTTTAGTTTGGAAATATGGGCCTTCATCCCAATTCAAACCTAGCCAAGTCATACCTTCAAGAATCGCGTCTACGGCTTCTTGCGTCGAGCGCTCTAGGTCGGTGTCTTCAATACGCAAAACAAACTCACCACCTTGGCTTTTTGCATAAAGCCAAGAGTAAAGTGCAGTACGCGCACCACCAACGTGAAGATAGCCTGTCGGGCTAGGAGCAAAACGAGTTTTAACCGTCATTTGATTTCCTTAGGGATAAAAAGACAGCGGAGAACATGTCCACTGCAAGTACCAGGATAAAAAGTGGCGACATTTTACCACTGACGGCTAAATCTACAATCCTCGATTGCCTTTCGTTTTTCTGCACTCAAGAATAACGCTTAAAATTCGCTTAACTTTCCTTTAGTGGAACTTGACCTTGCCCTAAAGGTAAGGTTTATGCTTCTAGCTATTGAGTTGGTTTACGGGGAATTTATCAATGAAACGCTTTCAATTGCCTTTATCAGGGCTGAAATGCATGGGTTGCGCGAAGAAACTTGAGCAGCATCTCAAACAAGAATTTGAGGTACAAATCCACCAGCTGTCACCCACATTCATCGAACTGAGCACTTCGGCCTCTTTAAGTGAACTCATCGCCGCTATCGAATCCTTAGGCTATCAAGCCTTGCTCAGCACGAACAGCGATCCTCTGCCCTCATCGCAACCCACAACCTTGGTTAGCGATACACAGCCACTCGCACAAGAGACAGAAGTCTCAACAACGGGTTTGGTTAGTACCCACTTACTGATTCAAGGAATGACTTGCGCAAGCTGTGTTTCTTCGGTGGAAAAAGCACTTCTAAGCGTTAACGGAGTACAAAAAGCGCAAATCAATTTAGCGGAACAAAGCGCCTTAGTGCTCTCGCAAGCAGATATCGCTAACCTTGAACTGCAATTGCTCAATGCCATTACTCATGCAGGCTACCGTGCAGAGCGAGTCGATGACCCAGCCCAACAACAAGAAAAACAAAAACAGCAATCACTTGATTTACAGAAGCAGCATAAAACCAATGCACTACTAGGTTTAATGATGGGTATCCCGTTAATGCTTTGGGGCCTTCTTGGTGGCAGCATGATGATTGTGACCACTCAGCAACAAATATACTGGGGCGTTATCGGCATTGTGTGCTTAGCCCTATTAGCCACCGCTGGCCGCCACTTTTTTAGCCATGCTTGGCTTGCGTTAACTCATAAGCGTGCCACGATGGATAGCTTAGTCGCCCTAGGAACCGGAGCAGCTTGGGCCTATTCAATGTTGGTAGTGATTTACCCAACTTGGTTTCCCGTCGCCTCGCGTCATGTTTACTTTGAAGCCAGCGCGATGATTATCGGTTTGATTTCACTGGGCCACTACATTGAGGCGAAAGCCAAAGCGAAGACAACTCAATCCTTGCAAGCCTTAATTAACTTGCAGCCACAACAAGCAACACGCATCACAGCGCAAGGCGATCAACAGATTGCGGTTGAATTAGTACAACTTGGTATGCAACTGCGCATAAAACCGGGAGAAAAAGTGCCGATAGACGGCAAAGTCCTCAGCGGTGAATCTTATGTTGATGAATCCATGCTCACTGGTGAGCCGATCCCCGCCCTAAAAGTGGCAGGCGATGCCATTGCGGCAGGCACCATCAATCATGATGGCAGCTTAGTCATCGAAGCCACTGGCGTAGGGGCGCAAACCATGCTCTCGCGCATCATCCAAATGGTTCGTCAGGCGCAAAGCAGTAAACCAGCCATCGCCAAAATGGCAGATCAGATATCCGCTATTTTTGTACCGACAGTGGTTATGATTGCCCTGTTTTCCGCTCTGATTTGGTACTTTGTAGGCCCTGAACCTAAGGCCAGCTATATGCTAGTGGTTGCAACAACAGTATTGATCATTGCCTGCCCTTGTGCCTTGGGTCTAGCTACTCCACTCTCGGTTACAGTAGGAGTTGGCAAAGCCGCTGAAATGGGTATTTTGATCAGAGATGCCAATGTATTGCAATCGGCAAGCAAAATCACCACTGTAGTATTTGATAAGACAGGTACGCTCACTCAAGGTAAGCCAACCGTTCAGAACTTAGTCACGTGGGGAATTGAAGAGAGCGAATTGTTAACCCTTGTTTACGCTTTGGAACTGCGCTCTGAACATCCTCTTGGCAAGGCTATCTGCCATTACGCTCAACCGCTGGTATCAACCAGCGTTGCAGTCGAGCAATTTACCAACCTAAGAGGCAAAGGGCTAATGGCAAATATTGGCGGCGATTCGGTCGTCGTTGCCTCTTTATCGCACCTTGAATCACTGGGCGTTCCTCTTACTCAAGCACAAACGACCATTGAACACTATGCAAAGCAAGCTTGGACACCAGTCGCGGTTGCCATTAACGGTGAACTCAAAGCTCTCATCGCAATTGCTGATCCCATCAAACCTAACGCTGCGCAAGCTATCAGCACACTGAATAAAATGAACATTCGTACCGTGATGCTAACTGGAGATAACCAAAGCGTGGCCACCGCAATAGCCAAACAACTGGGCATACAGCAAGTGTTCGCTCAAGTGCTGCCAGATCAAAAAGCACAAAAAATCGTGCAGTTACAAGAGAAAGGCCAAATCGTCGCCATGGTCGGTGATGGTATTAATGATGCGCCAGCCCTTGCGCAAGCCGATATGGGTATCGCAATGGGCAGCGGCAGTGATGTCGCAATAGAGAGTGCGCAAATGACGTTGCTCAACTCCTCACCACTTGCCGTAGTCAATGCTATCGCTCTGTCTAAAGCAACGGTAAAAAACATGAAGCAGAACTTATTGGGCGCCTTCATCTATAACACCCTAGGCATTCCCATTGCCGCTGGCGTGCTTTATCCCGCTTTTGGCTTTTTACTCAGCCCTGTAGTTGCAGGAGCGGCAATGGCTTTATCCTCAATCACAGTCGTGAGCAACGCTAACCGCTTGCGTCTATTTAAATACCCTTATCACTCTTAGAGGTTATATAAAGATGAAAATGATCACAGCTGCTATGCTTAGCACCTTGTCTCTTATCAGCTACTCCGCATTCGCCACGGTGACCGAGGTGACCAATTACAAATCCCCTTATTGTGGCTGCTGTACTGAGTGGTCTACTCACATGCAACAAGCCGGATTTAAGGTTAACGATCAATTACAAGAAGATATGACAGCGATAAAACAGCAATTGGGCATTACACCCAAGCTCGCCTCTTGCCATACAGCCGTTATCGACGGCTATGTTTTCGAAGGTCACATTCCAGCCACAGACATTCAAGCCTTTCTCGCTAATCCACCGAAAAATGCCAAAGGGTTAGCCGCGCCCGGCATGCCAATCGGCTCTCCAGGTATGGAATCTGGTGATAAGAAAGAAGCCTATTCAGTTTTTGCTTTTAACGAGCAAGGTCAGGTGTTTGAGTTTGCTCACCACGAAGGTAATTGATTTTATGTAATAAAGCCTCCGACAGATGCGGAGGCTTTCATTTGGGTGCCTTGATATGACTACGAGTTATTTAACGCTAGTTACCCGGCTGACTCGCTCGCCTGAAGCAGAGAGAGAACGGATCCAGACCTCACCGGACACCTTCGGTTGTTCACTATTAGAGTAATCAAACCATTGCTGACCATCTAATGAGTATTGCAGCTCAACGCCTGGGAATGACGAATTCATCGACAATTTACCCGCTTCAATCTTAGCTCCGGGTATTGGCAGGCGATAATCAATGCCAGCTTTTTCCAGTTTCGCCAACTCACGTTGCCCAACGATGTTAGCAAAACGAGTCCAATCTTGATTCAGTGCAGACTTATTGACTAAGTTGGTTTGCTGAGAGTATTCAACCCCTACTTTATAGTCGTTTTCCCACTCCGCTTTATGCCAAGCACGCTCAGCGGCAGCCAACACTCGAGGGAAAACCATATATTCATACTGCTCATCATTACGAACCGTTTCTGACCACAATTGAGCTGACAAGCCGTAGAATGGTTTCGACGTCACCTCTCCTTTACCGACAAAACCATTACCATCACGATCTAATGAAGTTTCAGCGTTTTGCGGCATATTTTCCGGTGCAAAACCAAACATTTTACGCGTATCGGTCGCACGGGTGGCCCAGTAATAACCGCGCTCTTTAGGATCCGCCTCATAAGGCATATCCATGTAGACATAATCAGGGTTAGAAACAATGACGTCGTAACCTTGTTTTGCCCATTCATAAACAGAGCTTGTACCGCCCCAATAGAGGACATCCCAAAAGTTCACACGTGTATTTTGCGTAGCAAAAGCCGATTCTCCCTCGCTGTATTTCAAGCCATCTTGCCATGCTTGGAAATTCTCAATCCCTTTATCGGCGACAATTTTCGACACTTGCTCAGCAAAATAACTCGGTAAATGAGCAAAGTAACTTACTACTCCTTGGCTGACTAACGCTTGGCACTGTGGCGATTTCGCAAATGGTTTATCTTGTTGTGAAAGATCTAAGTTACCTTTCCAACTGACTTTTTCCGTCGCATTAATATCTTGGAAACCCGCGCCCAATTTGATGTTTTTCGCCTCATCGCCACCAAAATGCCAAGTCGATAAAGGCATGCCCGCCTCACTGTGCATCAAGGCCACTTCAGTGATCACCTTGTCCACAAAGCGTTTAGACGAGTCTAAACAAGGGTTAATAAAACTCTGCTTATCATAAAACTGAACCGTCGTAACATTAGAGCTGTCTTGAGGATCCATCAAGCGATACTGGCTAGCCTGTTCGGTTTTCCCTTCTTGGCTCAAACGTTCAAAACGAGCCTCCATTGAAACAACCGCAGAGCGAGCATGGGCTGGCATATCAATTTCAGGGATCACTTCAATATTGCGCGCTTTAGCGTGCTTGAGGATTTCAATGTAATCGGCTCGACTGAAATAACCTGAGCCAAAGTTATCAGAATTTGGACCGGAGCCAAGCTGTGGCAGCAAGCAGTTTTTCTCATCTAAATCAAAGCAGCGCTGTCCACCAATGTCGGTCAATTCAGGTAAGCCCGTAATTTCTAAACGCCAACCTTCATCATCAGTCAAATGAAGGTGTAATTTATTCATCTTATAAGCCGCCATTTGATCTAATGTGGCCAAAATCGCTTGCTTAGAATGGAAGTTACGTGCGACATCCACCATCACACCACGGTAATCAAAACGTGGAGCATCTCCGATGCTGATCACTGGCAACGCCGTGGCATTCTGACTATCCACTAAACCCAAAATAGATTGAACGGCGTAGAAAGCTCCCGCTTCATCAAATGCACGAATAGAGATAGCATTCGGTGCAATCTCCAACTCATAAGCGCCCGATGTCGCCATCTGGTCAGAAAATTCGCTCGGTGTAATCGCAACACCAACCGCCAACTCTCCATCGAGCTTCAGCCAAATCGTTTTGGCACGCGCTTGCAATGCTGAAAACTGATCCGTCGCAAAGTCCTTTACATCAAGCTTAAGGCCGCGAGTAATGTCAACAACGCCTTGACCAAGCGTTGTTTTTAGAGGAGTTGGTAACAGAGCCGTTGATACATCTTGCAGTGATACATCGCTATTTTTCTCAAATCGGCTGATGGCCGTAGCAAACACATTATTATCGCTGGCAGTGCGTTTGATATTATCGCCCTCAAGTCCACGCACAAATGATGACGTGTCTTCAGTGTTGAGAGATACAATAAGTTTAGGCTCTGTATTGGGCGCCGCAACGAATGCACGCGGCATAAAGTCCGTTTCAAACAACTGCCAATATTCAGCGACCAGAGGTAAAACAACCTCTTCGCCCGCAGCAAAACCATCAAATTTATCAGTGGGTTCAAGCTTATGTAAATCACCCGTTAAACGGGTAATTTTGAATTGATCATTTTCAACATCCAGAATCAGTCGAATGCTGTGGAAATAGATAGTCCACTGCTTTGAATTCACGGCTTCACCTTGGTTAACCAAGGTCATGTTCACTTTATTACACGATGCCCATTCCGCTTCGAGAGACTGACATGCCAATCCTTCATCTGCCCCGTGATTGGTTAATACGGTGTAATGAATATCCAAATTTTCCGCCAGCGCATCGACGACTTTCTGCTCTGGTGATTGCAACAAAGAGCAACCTGATAATGTGGCGATAACCGAAACAGCAATCAAACTAGGTTTCAACATGTGACTCACCCTACCTTTAAAATAAAAACCCAACATCTTGTTAAAAGGACTGAAAACAGCAACAAGCAACGAGACTTGTGGCCTAAGGTATCCACCATACAAGGAGTTATTTCTAAGCGTAAAATAATTAGCTGCACGAAGTGATCCAGTTCAAATCCCCTAAAACACAATCAGAATAAAATCATTTAAAATAAACAAATTAAAATTAACGTCAAAATGCGCTAAAGTGACGTTTTTTACACATCCTAATGCTATTTATTATCGTGGAATATTGACTGCTATTTTTAATAGCTGAATTTGCTCGATGAAGGGTGGACAGTGGAAGAGACTGATAGTGAAGGAGGAAAACCCTTTATCTTTGGTAATGAAAGTGATCACATCCAGATGCAACAAAGCCCCGCATTACTGCGAGGCTTTTAAAGATGGTCGGTGAAGAGGGATTCGAACCCCCGACCCTCTGGTCCCAAACCAGATGCGCTACCAAGCTGCGCTATTCACCGAAATTTTTGCTCTGCACTTAGCGAGCAGTTCCGAGCTTTTTGCCTAGAACGGATGCGTATAGTACGCATCTAAAACTAAGACGCAAGCCTTTAATATTATTTCCATCAAATAACAAACTCATTGACTAAATTACCATCAAAAACACATAAAACGTAACTAATTACACACCAATAGAAACATTAAGTTAACTTACGCAACATTATTGATCCAGATCAGTGTCGACAAACAGAGCAAACTTTAACTTGGCTGTGTCTTCGAAACTTTGGAGGAAACATGGACTTTTGGCTTGATCTCCTATTTGGTAATGCTGTGGGGCTATCTTCAATGATAGTAATCTTTGGTGCTTTTGGTCTTATGCTGTTTTATGGCGGTTTCTTCATTTATAAAGTGATGAATGACAAATCTCCTCACTAGATCGCTTAGCACCTATTGGAAAATAGAGTAACGCTATGCACCGGAGTCGATTATCTGTCTGCTCCGGTTTTTTATCACGTTAATAACTCTATCTTCTTGATGAATGGCATCATTCGGCTACTCAAGATCGGTTCGATAAGATTATCTGTTTCAAAATAATCTATGGTGCTATGCCAAGAAAAGCACACAATGCGT
>AEZC01000122.1 GCA_000257205.1 Vibrio ordalii ATCC 33509
GGGTATATGTGTTTGTATAATTAAAATTAGAAGTTGTAACGTAGGCCTAGGCGAATAGAGTCTTTTGCATCATACGCAGTGCCGAGGTCTGTTTTATCTAGGTTGTTCATTTTGTAGGCAACGTAAGTGTAGATTGATTTATTGAAATCATAACGCCCCGTCAACTCAGCAAAATCACTTTTCGTCGTTGTGACGTTTGCAGTTTCATTTTCCGTTTTTTGATACACACCAATCAAGCGGAAGTTACTTGTGATTTTGTATTGCGCAGCAAATTCAATCCCGTTGAATTCGCTCTTCGCTTTATCGTCCAAATCCCCTTGTGTATAGGTCAGGCCTAAGTACAAATCGTCCAACGTGTAATTCACCCCAGTAATAATTTGATTCGCCGCACCTTGGCCTGTGCCATTATCGTTGCTTGCGTAGCCCAAGCCTAAACCAAGCCCGATAGGTAAGTTATAAATTGCAGAAAGACCAAAGCCATCGGTGTCTTTTTCTTCGCCTGCAATAAAGCTTGCTTTCACATTAAGGGCATCAAATGTACCTGCGTAGAGGAAGGTGTTGTTGATTTGCTCGTTACCCGCGTTAATGAACTCTTTTTGAGCACCAGTATAAGTACCGATGTCTGACATTTGAGAGATTTGCACGCCAGCGGTATCTTGGCGGCCTACAGAGATAGCACCAAAATCAGCTTGTAAACCTGCAAATAGGTAACGTTGGTTGAAATCAGAGTTCTTATCGTTGCTGGCGGAGGAATTAACCGTTTGCTCTGCTTCATAGGTTGCAAAACCTTTCAAAGAGTCAGAGATTTCTGTTGAACCTGTAATGTTCAAACGCGCACGGCTTTTGTTTTTCATCGTGCCTTCAATTTCTTTGCCTTTGTCATCACCACCGAAATCGCCACGAAATTCTGCACGTCCACCAACTTTAAGCTCATTTCCATCCGCTTTGTAAACGGTCGCAGCAAAAGAAGAACCTGATACCAATGCTGTAAGAATTGCGGTTGCGATTGTTGCTTTTTTCATTTTATTTACCTTATCCATGATCAATGAGCTTCAGTGCTCGAACGGTTTTGATGTGAGTAAAGTAGATGTTTTAAATGAATGTTTAATTACTGATTTATGATGTTTGCATGTTGTTTTTATTGACGATTTATTAAAGAGAATGTTGTGTGTCGATGCTCAAAGTCATCAAGGTGCCATGAATTTTGAGTCGAAGATCTTACTTTTATCTAATGACGGTGCAAATCCATTCACTCGCGCTGTAGATGAGGTAAACTCGACGACCTTAGTCGTCTCAAGGAAGAGTATATGTATTCGGTTCGTTTGGATAAACAGAAGATAACCCCGTCTAAAGTGTTGTGTGTTGGTCGGAACTATATTGAACATATTCAAGAGCTTAATAACACAATGCCAGAACAAATGGTGGTGTTTAATAAACCCAATACGAGCATTACAACCACTCTATCCTCGTTTCACCAAGAGACGCTTCACTATGAAGCTGAAATTTGTTTTTTGATCAAAAAAGGTCAATACAGCGCGGTTGGTTTGGGGTTAGATCTGACTAAGCGGGTACTGCAATCTCAGCTTAAAGCAAAAGGTTTACCTTGGGAGCGGGCGAAAGCATTTGATGGTTCAGCAGTACTTAGCCGATTTGTGCCACTGCATGGTCTCGACATCAATAAGTTGCAGTTAGAGCTATTCATCAACTGTGTTCGGGTTCAGTGCGGCGGTGTCAACCAAATGATCTATTCACCCGCCACCATTTTAGAAGAGCTGAAATCTTACACATCGCTGCGTGATGGTGATGTTGTGATGACCGGAACGCCACAAGGCGTTGGAGAAGTACATTGTGGCGATCTCTTTTTAGGGCGTCTTAAATGTGGAGAGCAGACCTTAATCGAGATTGAATGGCTAGCACAATAAATTGATTTGCCAAAGAGACGACGTCGAGGTTCTAAATGTATGTGCTTCAATAGTGTGCTATCCATAGTAATTCCTTTACTGGAAGTGATGAATTTATCAAGCCACAAGGTTGGGTCAAGCGATTGTACAAAATTGCGCATATAACTGTTATCCACTGGAGGGAAAAGAGTGTCGTAGTCGCAGGCATTGTTCACCTAAACAGATGAAATAAAAATGCCGCCAACAATGAACTGAAGACGGCCTGTTATTTCGTTGTGCTTATCCAGCAATGAGTGCTACAAGCTGTGTTGGTGTTCTGCGATGAGCATCGCCATTTGCTCGTCAGCTTTTTTCTCGGCGCTGGCGAAATCTTCTTCTGCTTCGAAGGCTCCGACGACCTCGTAATAGCATTTCAATTTAGGCTCAGTGCCCGACGGGCGCACAATCACTCTCTCTCCGCCTTCCAAGTGATAGGTCAATACATCGCTAGCAGGAAGTTGAATCGCTTGCGTTGTTCCATCGGCAATATAACGTGTTAGTGATTTGAGATCGTCGGTCATGAGCACTTTTCGACCGGCGATTTCCGTTGGCGGTGTGGCGCGAAGCTTATCACCGATCGGCGGTGAGTTAGGGTCTAACTTAATGCTACGTTGTGCATTAATGTAAAAACCGTGCTGGCGGTAAATAGTTTCGAGTTGATCCCAAATAGTCTTACCTTGGCTGTATAATTCGGCCGCTAGTTGTGCAAATGCCACCATGGCCGAAAGGCCATCTTTATCCCAAACGGTTTGCCCTATGGTGTAACCCAATGCTTCTTCATAGGCGAATAAGAACTGCTGTTCATCGCTTTGTTGTTGCATCGCCACGTTGGTTAACCATTTAAAGCCAGTCAAGGTTTGGTAGTATTTTGCACCTTTCGCCTGCGCAATATTACCGAGTAAACTGGATGAGACGATGGTGTTGCCAACCAACTGCTTTGAGGCATCGGTTTTGGAGAGCAAATAGTCCCCAAATAGTGTACCAACTTGATCGCCAGTCAGCATTTGGTACTGACCATCCGCTCGTTGTACGGCAACGGCAAATCGGTCGGCATCTGGGTCGTTGGCGCAGGCCAGTTGTGCATTTTCAGCATGAGCTAACGCGATAACCATATCCATCGCCCCCGGCTCTTCAGGGTTCGGGAAGTTGACGGTCGGGAAACGGCCATCTGGTTCGCGCTGTTCTTTCACACTGATGACATGGGTAAACCCAGCGTCATGCAGCAAAGTTTCAGCCATCTCAGCGCCGACACCATGCATCGCGGTATACGCAATGGTAAGGCATTGCGGATCAGTGTGGTGGTTCAACACTGGGCTTTGATTGAGGGTACGGCGGTAAGTTTGGTAATACTCTTCTGTTAGCCATTGCAAAAGGCCTTGTTGGTGCGCGTTGTCTAACGGCATCAGAGAAATAGCTCGCGTTGCCGCTAAGTCGATTTCTGCTGCAATACCTGAATCGTGAGGTGGGATAATCTGTGCACCATTTTCCCAGTACACCTTAAAGCCATTGTATTCGGGTGGGTTGTGACTGGCGGTGACTACGACGGCGGCGGCGGCATTAAAGTGTTTTACCCCAAAAGCGACTACAGGGGTCGGTGCCACTTTATGCGTGAGATACACTTTGATCCCCAGCGCGGCGAGTACTGAGGCGGTATCGTGTGCAAATTGCTGAGAATCTGGCCGGCCATCATAGCCAATCACTACACCACGTATTTTGGCATTGCTGACTTGCTGAATGAGATAGTGTCCTAAACCCGTCGCCGTTTCTTGAATTACCAGGCGGTTCATACGATTAGGGCCGCATCCCACCATGCCGCGTAAACCCGCGGTGCCGAACTCAAGGCGTGATTGAAAGCGAGCTTTTATCTCATCTAACTGATGCTGATCGACTAGTGCTTGTAGTTCTTGGCGAGTTTTAGGATCGGGATCTTTTTCTAACCACTCGGAAACGTGTTGCATCATGGTTTCACCTTCTTACATTCATGTTGAATTGATTCTAACTGATATTCATTCTCAATAATGGGGGCGCAATCGCTAAACATCGTTCTTCTTTTGTTTCTCATCACGTGTTGCTTCTCTTTGATTGGTTGCGCAACTGACGCTGACAAATTCCTTGTTATCTAGTTAGAGTGATGAAGCGAGAGATGGCGTAAACTGAGTAGCTCGAGCCGCCTAAACAGTAAAGAGAGGCTTAAACATAAACCTAAGTATGCACCGCCTACTAACAACCATATTTCAAAAATAAGCCCAGAAGAGTTAGCGATTTCTGTGCCAACAAACGTCATTTCTTGAATTGAAATTAGCGATACAATCGAAGAATCTTTGACCAAAGAAATTGCTTGCCCAGCTAAAGCCGGCGTGATCGCCGCCAATACTTGAGGGGCAATGACGTATCGGTATTTTACCCATCGAGACAGCCCTAAAGAGTGCGCTGCTTCCCATTGACCTTGAGCGATTCCGGCCAAACCTGAACGAACAACTTCAGCGATGTAGGCCGATGAAAGCATCCCAATACACACAATTCCAGAGAACAAATTTTCCCATAGATGAGAAGGACCAAACAGCCAATGCTGAATGGCATTGGTTGGATCATGGTGTTCCCGTAGTAGGTTTTCTAGGCCCAACAACGGGATCACTTGATTGGAGACAAAAAAATAAAAAATGAACACGAAAACCAGCGGCGGAATGTTCCTAACTAATTGCACAAAAGCGTTAGCCGGAATTCTGAACCACGAAAACTGAGAGTGGCGTGCTACGCCAAGCAGTGTGCCTAACACAAGGGCCAGCACCATCGTCCAGACACTTAAGCGCAAAGTGGCGACCAAACCTTGAAAGAAATAAGGGATGTCGCCATTGCTGGTGGGAGTGAAAATCAGAGCAAAAGCTTCTTGCCAACGCCAATTATAATTCACCCCAAGCTCGGCTCGGTGCGTTAACCAAATAACAAAGCCTAGCAGTGCTACGAGTAACGCATAATCGAGCTTATTGAGCGATAATCGTAGCCATGGTTTAAGGCTCCGTTTTTCATACAGCATGGTTTTTGTTCTATTCACATCCACCCCTCAGGCTATTGCCCTGAGACGATTTGGTTTTGCCAATCTAGCGTTGAGAACCAATATTCGTAACGTTCACTCAACCAGCCGTCATTAGTTCTTTCAATAATCCATTGATCAAAAAAGGCTTTTTTGTCCTCTTCACCTAAGCGAACGGCGAATGCTTCGTTCCCTTTGGATAACCGTTCATTAAAAGGAATGAACAGTCTGTCACTGTGTTTCACTGTTTCATGCTCAGGTTTAGGGCTTGACGCAATCACGGCGTGTGCTTGGCCGTTTAATACTTCTTGAAAGGCTTGTGCATCGTCATCAAATTGCAGAATTTTGGCTTTGGGGAAGGTTTCACGAGCGACTTGAACGGTAAATGCTCCGCGTCGCGCTGCGATAGTCACTCGACGAGAATTGAAGTCTTCTATTGTAGAAAATCCTTTAGCGAGAGACTGATTAGCGGCAAGTTGTACTCCTGAATGTGAATAGGGAGCAGTGAACAGGACGCTTTTCGAGCGCTCAGGAGTGATGGACATGCCACCGATAATGACATCAAATTTCTGTGCTAAGAGTGCTGGAATAATGCCATCCCACGCGGTAGGTACAAATTCCACTTTCCAACCTGAATCTTCAGCAAGACGTTTGGCAACATCAATTTCAAAGCCAATTAGGTCGCCTTGCTTGTCGCGCATTGCCCAAGGCACAAACGTAGACATACCCACACGCAATGTGCCTCGTTCAGTGATTTTATCAAGGCTAGGCGTTTCACTGGCAAAGGCGGGTATGGAAATGGTTATCCCTAGTAACATAGTTAACCCGAGTGATAGAGCGGCGATAGCCTTCAACCTTGCGCGTTGCCACGCTTTTGTTGCAGATTGCTGCATGATGTTCTCCTTTTAAGGATGATTATTGAGCGCGCCATTGCGACCCGAGCTTGTGTTCTAACCATGCTGAAAACCCTGATAAAGACAGAGTTAACAGTAAATAAATTGCAGCGACGGTAAACCATATTTCAAATGGCATCGCCGTTTCTGAGACAATATTTCTACCTTGAGTGGTTAAGTCAAAAATAGCCATCACACTGACGATAGACGAGTTTTTAATTAATGACACGACTTCATTGGTCAGTGGAGGTAATGTACGTTGGATAAGTTGCGGTAAGATCACATCAACATAAGTATAAAAACGAGAAAGCCCTAATGTTCGAGCCGCTTCAAACTGTCCCTTCGGAATGTTGTTTAAACCACCACGAAACACTTCGGCAGTATAAGCGCCTTGAAACAGTGCCAAAGCCAAAATGGCAGTAGAGAAGCGATCTAAACCCAGCACTGGGCCAAACACAAAATAGAGCAGATATATCTGTACCAGTAGCGGCGTATTGCGGATAAGTTCAATATAAATATTGGCCAGCCAACGCCCTATCACGGAATTGGAAAGCTTCAACAAAGCGGTTGTTAAGCCAATGACCAGCGTAAAAAATAGACTGACCGTTGAGATTTTCACCGTGACGGCTAACCCTTCGAGCAGTTCCGCGGGCCACCATTCACCCTCGTCGTAAAAAGCGATGAAATCAGGCACACGATGCCATTGCCACTGGTAACCCATAGCATGTGCGCCGGAATCAAGTAGCCATACCATCCCTGCAAGCAGTAGAACTATCTGTACTAGAGCGGAGAAGATCGGTTTTATCAGTACTTTTATCATCAATGGCTCAATATTTGGTTGAGAAACTGTTGAGTTCTTGGGTGTTTTGGCTGACGAAATATCTCTTCCGGCGTAGCGATCTCGAGAATTCTCCCTTCATCCATAAAAATGACGCGATCCGCTACTTTTCGGGCAAAACCCATTTCATGAGTGACGCACATCATGGTGATGCCATCTTGAGCAAGGTCAACCATCACATCCAGTACTTCTTGAATCGTTTCTGGGTCAAGGGCCGAAGTGGGTTCATCAAACAGCAAAATGTCTGGTTGCATACAGAGTGAGCGTGCAATGGCAACACGCTGTTGCTGACCGCCAGATAATTGCACCGGATATTTGTCAGCTTGGTCAAGAATATTCACTCGCTGTAAAAAATGGCTCGCTCTTTGTCTTGCGGCTTGCTTACTCAATTTCAGTGTACGAATTGGAGCTAAAATAAGGTTTTCAATCACCGTCAAGTGAGGGAAAAGGTTGAAATGCTGGAAAACCATACCGATTTTTCCCGCAGGCTGTGTGATGTCGAAATGGTTGGATTTCAGGGTGATCTTGCCCGCGGTGATAGCTTCTAACCCATTGACTGTTCGGATTAATGTTGATTTCCCTGAGCCTGAAGGGCCACAAACGACTAAGATTTCCCCTCGACGAACCTGAAGAGTAATGTCTTTCAAAGCGTGAAAATTATTGTACCACTTGTTTACTTTTTCAAACTCTATCGCATTCATGGCTGAATATCTTGTTGTTATTTTGTTACCACCTACCTTAACAATATCAACGAGATAATGCACCTACGAAGCTCATATTAGCGTTAATTTGTGGGTTCCAGCATAAAGGTGTAACTATTTTTTTACGCAATGATAATTTTGTAAAAAAGTGGCCAATATTGCCTTTTGTTGAAAATAATGATTGAAGTTGTGGTTTTTAGTAGATAAGTTACAGGGGAGAGCCGAAAGCAAGGCTGCGTATAGATCCAACCTGTCCGTTGTTCGGTAGGCAGTAGAAAAGAATAAGGAAGAAGTAAGCAATGTTTCAGACTGATGATGTAAAAATTAAACGAGTTAAAGAGTTATTACCTCCTGTTGCGGTTCTAGAAAAGTTTCCGGCAACAGAAGTTGCTTCTTCAACCACATTTCAGGCTCGAGAAGCCATTCATAATATTCTACAAGATAAAGATGATCGCTTATTGGTGATCATTGGACCATGTTCAATTCATGATCCTCAAGCAGCTGTTGAATATGGAAAACGTCTTAAAGTGTTGCGCGATGAGCTAGGTGATCGCCTTGAAATTGTCATGCGTGTCTATTTTGAAAAACCTCGTACTACCGTTGGATGGAAAGGGCTTATTAACGACCCATATCTGAACGATACCTATAAAATTAATGATGGTTTACGCATGGCGCGTAAGCTGCTGCTTGATCTGACCGATATGGGGATGCCAACAGCGAGCGAATTTTTGGATATGATCACACCGCAGTATGTGGCTGACCTTATCAGTTGGGGTGCTATTGGTGCTCGTACAACAGAATCTCAAGTTCACCGTGAGCTCGCATCTGGGCTTTCTTGCCCTGTCGGTTTCAAAAATGGTACGGATGGTAATATCAAAATCGCTTCCGATGCCATTCGCTCTGCCAGTGCATCGCACCATTTTTTGTCGGTCACTAAGTATGGCCATTCTGCCATCATTCAAACGGCAGGCAATCCAGATTGTCATATTATTCTGCGTGGTGGTAAAGAGCCAAACTACGGAGCTCAACATGTTGGTATCATTAAGCAAGAGCTTGAATCATCTGGTTTACCACAGAAAGTGATGATTGATTTTAGCCATGCAAACAGCTCTAAACAGTACCAGCGTCAACTTGTGGTATCACAAGATGTGAGCGAGCAGATCGCATCCGGTGAGCATGCTATTTTTGGGGTGATGATTGAGTCTCATCTCGTTGAAGGACGTCAGGATCTTATAGATGGCTGTGCGGCCACCTATGGTCAGTCGATTACAGATGCGTGTATTGGTTGGGATGATACAGAAGTGGCACTGCGCGAGTTGGCTGGTGCCGTAGAGGCTCGTCGCGCGCGTTAAGAATATGGCATCATCTTCTTCCAAATGCTCCCTTTGATGGGAGCTTTTCTATTTAAGTTGGCCAATCAGTGCAGCATCATACTCGTACTATGGTTGTGAAAAATGCTCAGATAGTGCTGAACGACGATTTTTACGATTTTTACTTGGGTCGCCGTTTTCATCGTTTGCTACTGTGCTTTCATAACCTTGTTTGATAAAGCGCTGTAAAGGCATAGCAGGTTCAATGCGCTTGAGTTGAGGGGAGTTTGTTGTCCCAGCAAGTTGGTAAATGGTCACGCCACTACCAGTGTTAATCACAATTTTATCCCCATCATATTCAAACTGAGTACTGACTAAGCGATTATTTCGAAACACGCCATTTGAATTGAGAGTTAGAACCTCAGTGCTATAGCTGGGTGTGCCGATTTCGGTCCATGAACCATAGACATTTTTGGGGCTTGTATACTCTCGATAGCTCACCGAGAGTAATGAGGCGAACCCTGTCGCGATAGCAAGCAGCACTACCCAAAAAAGACTTTTTAATACCCAAGCTTTCTTCATCGGGTGACCTGAAGAGGCTTTATTTGCATGCGTGAAACCCTTAACTGTCATTCTCATTCCGTAACCTAAACCATCAACGATTGCCATCGGTCAGACTGACTATTAAAACGAAGTAGGAGAATGAGGTATGTCGTGTGGTTTAGCAAATGTCATACTGGGAAATATGATCTTTTTTCCAAAACTAGCACTAATGGATGGTAAGTTGAACATTGCATCATGAATTTTGTTGACTTACAGATCAGTATAGGATAGGTAGAGTTTCACTATTTGGTTAATCCCAATTGCCGCTTGTGTATTTTTACGATTTCAGATAAAACGGCTTATAAACGTGTTATTCACCGTATCTTGGTGGCTTATTCTACAAGGAAGAGAAATGATCAAAGAAAACACATACTTCGATGGTGACGTAAAGTCTTTAGGTTTCGCTCACCAAAGTGGTGATAGTTCGGTGGGTGTCATGGAACCTGGTGAATACACCTTTGGTACGGCCGCTTCTGAGCGTATGACAGTCATCAAAGGTTCGTTAACGATAAAGCGTTTAGGGGATGAGCACTGGTCTACATTTAAAGCGAAGGAATCTTTTGAAGTCGCTGAGAATTCGTCCTTTGATTTGAAAGTTGTCGAAGCAA
The DNA here is from genome assembly GCA_000257205.1 of Vibrio ordalii ATCC 33509. GTDB lineage: Bacteria > Pseudomonadota > Gammaproteobacteria > Enterobacterales > Vibrionaceae > Vibrio > Vibrio ordalii. The sequence goes on from AEZC01000122.1 coordinate 9,925, forward strand.
CAGCTTATTTGTGCGAATATTTGTAGCTGATATAGGGCTTAAAAGCCCTATATCTTATTGAGCTGTTAAGCCAAATTTTGCATAGATGGCCTCTATCCTTCCACTTTTTACCATTCCAGATAGAGCGTTTTGTAGTGCATCCGCTTGTGGATGGCTTTTAGGCATAGCGTAATAGTTGCCGATAGTGTTTGGATAGTAGTAGGTTGCTACTTGGTAGTCACTAAAATTGATTGTTTTTAATTCCACTTCTAGCGCAGCTAAATCCAATACGACAACGGTATCTATTCTCTTTTCCTCTAGCATTCTTGCTAGGTTGAAGTCATCATTAACAACCGTTCTATTTATCTCTTTGTCTTGATCAAACGTTTCGAAATAAGCGGTACCCCTTTTCACACCGACATTCAGCTCTCGTAAATCTTGATAATTGCTGATTGTTGGCCCATCACTGCGCGTGACAAAAACAATATTCCGTGTTTGCTCACTTATAGGGCCGATAAAGTGAACAAATGCTTCTCTTTCTGCTGTTCGTATAACACGTGGAACAATGTCAACAGTACCATTTTCTAAAGTAGCAAGGCTGCGAGGAAATGGAATGTTTCGCCACTCGATATCGAAGCCTATGTTTTTGGCTGCTTCTTCAATGACTTCTTTTAATGGGCCACTGATTTTTTGACCATCTGGACTAATCACCATTTCTGGTGGTCGATGCCTAAAATCAGCCTTCAGGGTGTTAGCAAAAAGTGTTGAGCTAACCAGCACTGCTGCCAATGAAATGAGAATATTTCTAGTCAATACCCACATATTTCGTGCCTCTCGTCAAATATACTACCTGAGTATAGACAAACTTTCTGAGAACGGTACTGGTCAACTAAAGTGGCACTTAAGATCAGTCGGATGGTTATCTCATGATTAATACTGTTCAAACACACCTGAATTGTAGTCTCTAATTGCTTGTTCTATCTCCGAAAATGAGTTCATTACAAACGGCCCATAATGCACGACAGGTTCATCAATGGTTGCCCCATTAGCAACAATACTCCGCTCATATCATTGGCTTTTAATGTTAAGAACTCACCTTTGAGAGCAACGCTAGCTCGCCTTGCTCCAACACTTTACTGCCTAGCTGTACATTGCCTTTGTAGATAAATGCCATGACATTAAAGTGATTCGGAGTGGCGATCTCTAATTGGCTACCCGGTGTTGCTTGCCAGTCTGCCACACTCAATTTAACGCCCGTTTTTGTTAATGGGCCAGTTACTCTCTGGTTGCCACAAGTGACATCACCCGCAAGTACTCTCAGTAGGCCAGCCTCTTGAGAGTGGCATTCGGTAATGGTTTCGGGTTGAAAGTCGTGGTATTGCGCTGGCGCCATTTTTTGGCTAGCAGGCTGATTGATCCAAATCTGAAAACCGTGCAACTGACCTTCAGTCATGATTGGCATCTCGCTGTGAATAACACCTCTTCCTGCGGCCATCCATTGGGTACCTCCAGAGCGTAATTCACCGACATTACCCATATGATCTTGATGTTGGAAATGCCCATTTAGCATATAAGTGAGCGTTTCGATTCCTCGGTGTGGATGAGGAGGGAATCCGCCAATATAGTCGGCTTTTTGATCAGATTTAAATTCATCGAGCATTAAAAATGGTGAAAAATTAGCATTATTAAAGCCAGCAACGCGGCTAATTTTTACGCCATCTCCATCCGAAGTGGGTTGTGCGGGGATTATCTGTTTTATTTCACGTTGCGTTAGCATAATCATTCTCCTTGTCGGTATAACATCAGTCTAAGACAAGGTGCTGATAAAGAAGAGCGCTGTGTTTTGAAGGTCTTTGTCGAGAAATTAGAACATATTGTGAGGAAGGCTATAATTACAGTAAGTCAGATCACAAGGAGGATGCTCAATGTCGATGTTACCCAAACATAAAGATCAGAATACGCATTATGATCCCAAAGAGGATTTTACACTTGATCAGATGCATCGATTTACCAAGGTGGCTAATCAAGCGCAGAAAAATCGCGATACGCTTGGACCGCTCAGTGATAAAGACGTCTCCATTGTTGAAGCAGCAAAGCGCGCGGCAATGAGGCCAGTGATTCATCCTAAACCAAACAAACCTAATACAGCACGCTACGCCGCATGGATGGTGGTGGTATGTGCAGTAGGTTTGTGGATTATGTATATGGCTCGCTAGCTTTCTTTATTGATGTCACCGTTGCGAAATGAGTTGGTTGGATTGCAGGAGAGGATGCAGTATGGTCAAGTGAAAGATGTTGGTAATACTGATATTGATTTTTGCCGTTGTGTTTTGCTGCGTACATCGCTTTGTCTGCGCACCGAGTCAGCTCGGCTAAGTTATCAGCATCGGAAGGAAACAAAGCAGCGCCGATGCTGACAGTGAGGTTATTGATCATTTCTGACCCTTGATATTTATCCTCAAATAGATAACAAATCCGGTTGAGAACACCGTCCAAATCCTTAACCGTTTTGATATCGTAAAGCAGTAGCACGAACTCATCTCCGGCAAACCTCGCGATGGAGTAATCGTGTTTATCGGTCTTTCGGTCTTTATTTCGGACGTTGTTTTTTAAACGATTGGCGAAATATTGTAAGACTCGATCCCCGACCTCATGGCCGTAGCTGTCATTAATGGACTTGAAATTATCAATGTCTAGAAAAACGAGTGCGGTGATGGTCTTTTTATCAGTCTGCTGGGAGAGCTTTTCTCGTGCCCAAGTTTCGAAACTCCAGCGATTGGCGAGACCAGTTAATTGGTCGGTGTAGGCAAGGTCTTCAATTCCTTCTTGATAAAGATGCTGGATATAGCAAACCGCTTTGTTGTAGTAGTAAGAGGAAATATGGCACATGCAACAGAGTGCGATGAGACTGAGAAAAAACCGATCTATAGGTAGATATTGAGGAAGAATGTCGACTCCGGAGAGTTGTACTGAGACGCCAATTAGCATAAAGAAACTGCAGCTAAAAACTAACCCTATTCGAAAGTCATTAATGAAGATCACGGCGGCAATAATTGGAAACAACCACAACACATTACCGACCATATGCTGTCCATATAGTAGTAATATGACCCCTTTTGTCAGCAAGATAGCACTGAGAAATAAATCGGCATAGGAGGTGTTATCAGAGCGATGGTAAAAATAAAGGTAATTAGAGGCAATGGCGATCAAGCATAATAAATTAAAAGTGCTCAGATAATATTGCTGTTCAAGAAAATGAAGAATGCCATAAAAGGCGAAAAGTAGTACAGACACAAACGAGCATAAGGCAACTACCCTACGCTTGCGTGACGCTCGCATATTGGCCATCTCTTCTAAATGTCTACCTACCAGTTCAGTCATACTCGATCTCGATGCTATCCTAAAGTATTAGATACCGAGTTAAGTCTAGAATACATAACAGAGTTTTGCGGACGAAGTGCATGGCGTAAG
>AEZC01000123.1 GCA_000257205.1 Vibrio ordalii ATCC 33509
GAACATGACCTTTTCTGGAGACTCGTCGAGTTGTTCCCAAATTCGAGCCATTTCATAGGTTGTCATTGACATTGACATTGTTGTTTCGTTTCCAAAGTGCAATTGAAATAATTAAGTGACTAAATATACACCCGTTAAAAAGAATATAAAACAGCAGGTGACAATTTATTAATTCACCACTAATTTATTAATTCACCACTAATTTATTAATTCACCACTAATTGATGCCAATAACGCCCTGCTTTAGAAAACAGGATAAACAACGCTGGCGCAATCAGCCACATTTGCAGTGCGATTAATATCTGAGGTTCTAACCCAACACGCTGCATGGTGCCAACTAACAGGCCAGCACCACTCATCTGAAACAAACCAAGCAGTGCTGCGGCGGTTCCCGCACGGTCACCAAATGGCGCCAGTGCTTTTCCTGCGGCCGCTCCCAGAATCCAAGCAAAACCGATTGATGACATAAAAATGGGCAGCATAAAGGCAATCGCCGTTTTCTGTTGTGCCAGCGCGACCATGGTAGTCCCCGCAACCAATAACGTGCCAATTCCAACCACCAGCGCCATATGGGTACCAAACCTATCCATAAATTTCGGCGCACTTAGGCAAGCAACGATATTAATGATGGCATTGAGTCCAAACCAGAAAGTAAATTCATTCATGGTCAATCCATAACCTTCCATTAATACCACTGGGGCAGAAGTGACATAGGCTAAAATAACCGCCATCGCTAACATACATAATGAAGCATGGAATAGAAAAGATGGTGTTTTCAATACGGACCAGTAACGCGATAACTTAAAGAACGCTTGCTGTTCGGTGGCTTGCGGGTTGGTTTCTTTCATACCAATCACCATCATTAAACCCGCGACCACGGCAAAACCAGCCATAAAGCTGAAGTTACTGCGCCAGCCAAATTGCTGAGTTAACCAACTACCAAGGATTGGCGCTAATGCAGGAATAAAACAGATTGCACCATTTAAGTAGCTGATCATTTTGCCGCTACGTTGTGGGCCAAAAATATCGCGAACTGTTGCAAAAGCCGCTACCGATGTCGCGCACGCACCGAAGCCTTGTAGTAGCCGAGCCATCAGCATCCATTCAATACTTTGAGCGGCCCACGCCAAGCAAGCACTCAATGCATAAATACTGATCCCTCCTAATGCAACAGTTCGACGCCCGAGTTTGTCCGCTAGCGGGCCAGCAAAGAGTTGACCGACTCCCATAGCAAACAGAAACCAAGTAATCGTATCTTGTGCATAAGCGTGTTCCACGTGAAACGTTTGAGAAATTTGCGGTAAAGCTGGTAGATAAATATCAATCGCTAACGGGCTAAACAGAACCAACAAAATCAGTAATGCCAATTGACGCTTGCTATGCGCGTCAGAGGTTATTTGCTTCACGAAACACTCCAGTAATGAGAAAGAACACACTTTTGTAACCGAAGCATAATAGAGCAATGATGATATGAATAAAAATGGCTTATACTCATCACAATTATTCCCAAATGGAAATACAGATGAATATAGAAAAATTAGCCAGAATCGACCTTAATTTGCTTGTTTGTCTGTCCGTACTGCTAGAAGAACTGAACGTAACGCGCGCCGCCCATCGCCTCTGTTTGAGCCAATCAGCCGTCAGTAAATCGCTTGCCAAACTTCGTCAGCAATTTAATGACCCGTTGTTTATTCGTAATTCACATGGCTTAAAGGCAACGCCGCAAGCGCTCTATCTCAAACCCAAACTCGACACTCTCATCAATCAGCTCGAGCTGCTCACTCAACCACAACAATTTTCACCACAAAGCAGTGAATACCGTTTTCATATTGCGGCAGTAGAAAGCGTCTACCCATTGATTCTCCCCCATTTTTTGCCCGCTATTTTCAGCCAAGGTCCAAACCTCAACATCAACACTCACTCATGGAACGATCAAACCTTTAAGAAATTGCAGCTTGGTGAGTTGGATTTAGGCATTACTGGCAAGGACATTGATATCAACGATGCCAAATTAACGATGCTGCCGCCCAGTGATATCTGTGAGCAAGAGATCTATCGAGATAGCCAAATGTGCGTGGCACGTAAAGACCACCCAGCATTACGAGACAATTGGACGTTAGAGCGCTATTTATCGCTACGTCACGTACAAGTGCGCTGCGATGGTAATGATCGCTGGCTACTCGACTATCGCTTGGCGGATATCGGCCGAGAAAGGGACATCGCAATTACAGTACCGGATTTTAATAGTGCCGCCAGTCTTTGTACTTATACTGATTTTATCTTTACCGCGCCGAGCCACTTCACCCACTTAGTAGCCAAGCAAATGGATCTCGTCGTGTTGCCATTACCGATGGAATTTCCACCTATGGCTTATACGTTATTTTGGCACAGAGACAGAGAAAGTGACCCCGCATTGAGCTGGTTAAGGCAGATGATCCAAACCAAAACACTGCATCTCAGGTGAAGCTGCAGTTTGCGCCAGTTCGATAAAAAGAGTAGCTTATTGAGGCTCGTCCCCATCGCCACAACCCCATAGACACAATAATAAAGTCAGGGTTTGCTATGGATTTGCACAGTTCCCTACACCTACAACGGACGGTTATGAGAAAGGATATAACACAGATGCATGATTCAATCGCACAACGCGTATCAGCCTTACGTGGCTGGCTCACACAGCAAAGGCTTGATGCCATCATCATTCCACACGAAGATGAATATCTCGGGGAATATGTACCGCAACACAACGAACGCCTGCATTGGTTAACTGGTTTTACTGGCTCGGCAGGCGCGGCAGTAATCACCCACGATAACGCGGCTATTTTTGTGGATGGCCGCTATACCGTGCAAGTTCGTAAACAAGTGCCAGAGGCAACCTTTGAGTATCGTCACTTGATTGAAGAGCCCGTTCTCGATTGGCTCCAAAGCGCATTGGTCTCAGGTAGTAAAGTGGGATTTGATCCGCGCATGCATCGAGCAAGCTGGCTTAAAGCAGCACAGGCAAAATTGTCTGATGAGTTACAGCTTATTGCCGTCGGCAGTAACCCAATCGATGAGTTATGGAAGGACCGTCCTAGCGCTGCAATTTCAGTAGTGCGCTTGATGGGTAATGAACTCGTCGGTATCAGTAGCCATGATAAGCGTGAGCAAATAGCCCATCAGCTGAGTAAGAAAAAGATTGATGCGGCAGTATTAACAGAACTAGATTCCATCTGCTGGCTGCTAAATATCCGTGGCCTTGATGTTTCCCGATTACCAGTATTACTTTCCCATGCCATTATTTATGCTGACTCCAGCGTCGATTTCTTCCTTGACCCTGCTCGTCTTCCTGCGGAATTTGACAAGCATGTCGGTGGCGGCGTTCGCGTTCACCATCCAGATCAACTAGAAAAGCAGCTTAATTTACTCGCAGGTAAAAAAGTGATGATCGACCCTGCTACCAGTAATGCATGGTTTACGCTGACTTTACAAAATTCTGCTGCTGAAATCATTAATGACGCCGATCCGTGCTTACTGCTAAAAGCGGCAAAAAATGCAACCGAAGTCTCTGGAATGAAAGCGTGCCACGTGCGTGATGGTGTGGCGATGACGAAATTTCTTGCTTGGTTGGATAATGAAGTGGCTAGCCAAAGACTGCACGACGAAGGTTATTTATCTGACCGCTTACAAGCATTTAGAGAGGAAGATCCTACTCTAGCCGATCTTAGTTTTGATACTATTTCAGCGGCAGGCAGTAATGCAGCTATGTGCCATTACAACCACATCAACCAAGTAAAACCAGGACAATTAGCTCAAGACTCACTTTATCTTGTCGATTCTGGCGGCCAATATTGTGATGGTACGACTGACATTACGCGTACCATTGCCATTGGTAATCCTAGTGACGAGATGAAAAAACAGTTCACTTTAGTGCTTAAAGGTCATATTGCACTAGCCAGAGCACACTTTCCAAAAGGCACTTGTGGTCATCAGCTTGATGTACTTGCCCGTCAGCACCTATGGGCTAATGGCTTCGATTATGATCATGGCACTGGTCATGGAGTCGGCCACTTTTTGAGTGTCCATGAAGGGCCACAACGCATCAGCAAAGTTTTCAACAACGTCGCACTGCTTCCGGGCATGGTACTGTCGAACGAGCCCGGTTATTACCGTGCCGATGCGTTTGGCATTCGTATAGAAAACTTAGAACTGGTGGTCGAAGTTGAAACACAAGGTGATTTCTCTGTGTTGGGGTTTGAGTCACTCACGCGCTGCCCGATTGATAAGCGCGCGATCAACATCAATATGTTAACTCGACCAGAGCTCACATGGCTAAATGACTACCATCAAAAAGTATGGGATCAAGTTAGCCCACTCGTTGAGGGTGATAACAAAGCGTGGTTGCGCCAAGCGACGCTACCTATTGAGCATGATTAAACTTCAACATGATAAAACAAATGCGCTGTAAGTAGTTTCTCTGTAGTAACTTAACCTAGAAAGATGAAAGGCGACCTCGGGTCGCCTTTACTTTAACTTATGATTCTCTTAACTCGAATTCACCTTATTAGCCAAATCACCATACTTTAATGAATGCATCCATATGTTTCACGTGAAACGTGCAAGCCATAACCTCATCCAGAATAGGCAGCATGCCAATCTCGCCACACGACTTCAAAGCCTTGCCCTTTAACAGCGGCGGCAACTTGTGCGGCTGTACGTTCATCGCTAATCACAAATTGCTCAAGCTCGGCCTCTTGCATTGCATAACCTCCAGGCTGTGTTTTTGATCCCGCCGATATGCTGGTGATCCCCAGTGGAATGAGCTTATCCCTAAAGTGCGCCGATTCGCGGGTAGAAAGCGAGAGTTCCACTTCTGAATTTAGCAAGCGAAATGCACAGATGAGCTGAACCAGTTGCTTGTCAGACATAACCGATTTAGGTTGCAGGCCACCTTCACAAGGTCGCAAGCGAGGAAACGAAATCGAATAGCGCGTCTTCCAATATCTCTTTTCAAGATAATCCAGGTGAGCGGCCACGTAAAAACAATCGGTCCGCCAATCTTCTAAGCCAATCAAAGCGCCAAGACCAATCTTATCAACCCCCGCCCGGGCAAGTCGGTCCGGTGTTTCAAGGCGAAAGTTAAAATTCATTTTGTTGCCTCGCAGATGATGTAAAGCGTAAGTTGATGGATGATAAGTCTCTTGATATACCATTACCGCATCTAAACCTAAGCTCTTTAGCTCCGCATAGTGCGCTTGCTGAAGCGGTTGAACCTCCATAGCAACATAGCTGACTTCACGCTTTATCAACGGCAGTATCTGCCGGAAATAGTTCATGCCTACTTTGGTTTCATGCTCACCAGTGACCAGCAACACATTGTCAAACTGCATCTGTTTGATAACCGCCAATTCACGTTCAACTTCATGTTGACTTAATATGCGCCGCTTAATGCGATTTTCCATCGAAAATCCACAATAAGTGCACGCATTGGCACACAAATTAGAAAGATAAAGCGGGATATAAAAAGAAAGAGTATTGCCAAAGCGTTGCCTCGTCAGTGAGTAAGAAAGTTGTGATAACTGCTCGATATAAGGCTCAGCAGCAGGAGAGATTAATGCCTTGAAATCCTCCAAATCGCGCTTCTCTTTATGCAATGCTCGCTCGACATCTGACGCTGTTTTGGAACGGATTGATAACGCAATATCGTCCCAATCGAGTTGTTTGAAACGTTCTAAAAAGCTCATCGCGATTGATCCAAAAATGCAGTTAGAGGGCTGGATGCGATAGCATGATGAACCTGAGTTGCAAGCCCTGCCTCATAAGCCATTCGACCCGACTCCACCGCCAACTTAAATGCCAACGCCATTTGTATCGGATCGCCCGCGGCCGCAATTGCGGTGTTAACTAAGACAGCATCCGCGCCCAATTCCATCGCAAAAGCCGCATGCGAAGGTGCGCCAATACCGGCATCAATAATCACGGGTACACGAGCTTGGTTGATGATGATTTCTAAAAAATCTCGTGAGACCAGTCCCTTATTCGATCCAATTGGCGCACCTAATGGCATTACGGCCGCGCACCCCACCTCCTCTAAACGCTTACACAACACGGGGTCAGCATGACAATAAGGCAATACGGTAAATCCATCTTTCACCAATTGTTCCGCTGCTTTTAACGTTTCGATAGGGTCAGGCATCAGATACTTAGGGTCGGGATGAATTTCTAACTTCAACCACGATGTCGATAACGCTTCGCGCGCTAAATGGGCTGCAAAAATCGCATCCTTCGCATTTTTCGCACCCGATGTGTTGGGTAAAAGATGGACGCCTAACTCGATAAGTGGCCCTAAAATATCATCATTTAATTGATTAAGATCGACTCGCTTTAATGCCATTGTCGCCATTTGTGAGCCAGATGTGGCAATAGCTTTTGTCATTAACTCTCGGTTGGCAAATTTCCCCGTACCAGTGAACAGGCGAGATTCAAACTGTTTATTCGCTATCGTTAACATTTAGCCTCCTGCAATGGCTTGAAACAGCGATATTTGATCGCCTTCACTTAATAGGGTCGTTGACCACGCACTACGCGGCACTACGCTCTGATTCAGGGCAAACACACAACCGGTAATCGTGATCGAAAGCAGTTTGGTGAGATCCGCAATACTGGTTCCCGCTGAAACTTGATGAAACTGCTGATTAATCTTGATCGTTATATCTGACATGTGGCTTCTCCCTTCATCTGATCAGTCTGTGGGTACCCACACACCTCGCACTGAGGATCTTTAACAACATTTAAGGTTTGGAATTGAAACAAATGAGCATCAAACAGTGTCAGTTGATTAGCATTACGCATCGTCTGTCGAGTCAATATCATGATGGCTTGTAAAGCTTGCAGGGTTCCGATGATTCCGACGACAGGCCCCAGAATACCGAATTCATTACAACGCTGCGCGGCAGGCAGCTCGCTATCAGGCACTAAACAGTGATAACAAGGTGATAACGGCAGTTGATCAAAAGCAATGACTTGCCCCTTCCATCCAATAGCCGCACCTGAAATCAATGGCTTAATTAGTTTACGGCACAACTGGTTAATTTGCTGACGACTGTGGATGTTATCCGTGCAGTCAAGAACGACATCAGCATTAAGCACTTCCAGTTCGAGCTGAGTACCAATAAGGCGTTTAGATATCGCTCTTACTCTGCAATCAAGGTTGATGGCTTTAATTTGTTCTGCCATCGCATCGACTTTGGTTTGACCAATTTGCCTCTCTCGGTAGATCACCTGCCGAGGTAAGTTGCTGCTTTCAACTCGGTCATCATCCACTATTACCAGTTGTCCAATACCAGCACTCGCCAAATACAAAACGGCCGCAGAGCATAAACCACCACAACCAATAACCAGCACTCGGCTATCAAGTAAAGATTGCTGTCCATTCTCACCTATTTCAGGGAGCGCAAGTTGCCTTTGATAACGGATAAATTGCGCATCAGAAAGCATAATCACATACCTCCTCAGCACTACTTGGTAATCGGTTTTGTATGATTCGATTGAAACTATCAATGACCAACTGAGGTGATTTTGCTTCTGTCACTGCACGTACAACGGCCAAGCCTGATACATCGCACTGCCAAACTTGCAATGCGTTCTCTAGGTTAATTCCGCCAATTGCAACTGTGGGTATTTTTGCACTTACAACTTCATCTGCATTGGCGGCAAGACTTAAACTCTCAATTAGCTGCTGGTAAAGTTTCAACCTAACAAGCCCCTGTGGCTTAGAGGGCATAATTTTGGTGGTGGTTGGGAATATGTGACCCAAAGCGATATAGCTAGGATTTAGTGAAGCGATGTTCAGAATCTCATAATAGCCGTGAGTCGAAATGCCTAAACAGATCCCAGCTTGAGCAATTTGTGCTAAATCGGCATTGGTGAGATCTTCTTGTCCAAGATGAACGCCAAAAGCACCATGCTTTATCGCAAGCTGCCAATGATCATTAATGAAAACCTGTGCTTGGTAGGCTTTTCCAAGCTCAATAGCGGCAATAATTTGTGATTCGGAATCAAGACGTGTTGAATCTTTGATTCGCAGTTGGATTGTCTTTACATCAAACTTCAATAACCGCTCGACCCACTCAGCGCTATCCACAACAGGATAAAGGCCAATATTTTTGTCTATCTTTGGAAAACAGATGTGATTTTGTTTATCGTCAGCAAAGATGCCAGCTGCTGAATGTAGTAGCTGAGGAAAATATCGGCTATCTGTTGGCCATGTTTCACGTGAAACACTCATTGCCGCGCGAGTAACCACTAAAGCATCCTCTAGTGGAAAGTCGAGACACAACAATGATAGAACCCAAGCAAAGTGCTCACTCTTTGCATCAGCAGCATGAGCATTCGTAGAATATCTTATACGACGCAGCTCTTCTCCGTGATACCACTCATCGACATAGTCGTGTGAGTCAGCAGCTATAAGCCCTATTTTGACCAAACAAGTTTCTCGTTTCTGGGAGTGATCGAATGGCATTTGAGCGCAAAAATTGACTTGGTATTGCAAGAATAAATTGGGCTTATCAGTTAAAACACTTAGCGCATCTTCGCACGAGGCTAAGCAATCGCTGCCAATCAAAGATGAGTATGAAGGCGTTACTAATTGACAATATAAAGTTGGGCTGGCACCCAAAAAAATATCATCGATATCAAAACCATGATGCTTGGCCAATAGCAAAACCTGTTGTACTTGAGCAGTCAACGCAATGTCATCACGGGGGATAAGTAATTGAATCATCTAATTACGCCTCGCTAACGACTGACCGTTGACTAACAGCAGGATGATAAAGCTCTGATCCTGCGGCTTTAAACTCTTGCGATTTCTGTCTCATGCCTTGTAACGGGTCATCTAGCAGCGTAACGGAAATGAGCGCATCAGCAGCAACTTGCTTGGTATCTAACGCATACTCTCGAACCTCTTGAGAGATTTTCATCGAGCAGAATTTCGGCCCGCACATTGAGCAAAAATGCGCGACTTTACCAGACTCTTGCGGAAGAGTTTCATCGTGAAAAGCACGCGCCGTAACTGGGTCTAATGCAAGATTAAATTGGTCTTCCCAACGAAACTCAAAACGTGCTTTCGATAACGCATTATCGCGCACTTGTGCTCCCGGGTGCCCTTTTGCAAGGTCTGCAGCATGTGCTGCCAATTTATAAGTAATTAAACCTGTTTTAACATCTTCTTTGTTTGGTAAACCAAGGTGCTCTTTTGGTGTTACATAGCAAAGCATCGCGCAACCATACCAGCCAATCATCGCAGCGCCAATGCCGGAAGTGATGTGATCATATCCCGGAGCAATATCGGTAGTTAATGGGCCCAAGGTATAGAATGGCGCTTCATGGCAATGCTTTAATTGTTCATCCATATTCTCTTTAATCAAATGCATGGGGATATGGCCAGGGCCTTCAATAATGACCTGTACATCATATTCCCACGCTATTTTGGTCAACTCACCTAAAGTGCGCAGCTCTGCAAATTGTGCTTCATCGTTAGCATCGGCAATGGATCCTGGCCGTAGTCCATCCCCTAAGGAAAGTGCGACGTCATACTTGGCGCAAATTTCACAAATTTCACGGAAATGAGTGTAAAGAAAACTCTCGGTATGATGGGCTAAACACCATTTAGCGATAATAGAGCCGCCACGCGAAACGATGCCAGTAACACGTTTCGCGGTCATTGGCACATAACGAAGCAACAAACCAGCATGAATTGTAAAGTAATCAACACCTTGCTCCGCTTGCTCAAGTAAGGTATCGCGCATGACTTCCCATGATAAATCCTCCGCAATACCATTTACTTTTTCCAATGCTTGATACATGGGCACAGTGCCAATCGGTACGGGGCTATTACGCAAAATCCACTCTCGAGTTTCGTGGATATTGCGCCCAGTAGAGAGATCCATCACAGTATCCCCCCCCCAGCGGGTTGCCCATACCAATTTTTCAACCTCTTCTTCAATTGATGAAGAGACGGATGAGTTACCGATATTCGCATTCACTTTGACGAGAAAATTACGACCAATGATCATCGGCTCTGATTCTGGATGGTTAATATTCGACGGGATAATGGCTCGTCCTTCGGCAACCTCACGACGCACAAACTCAGGAGTTATCTGCTTTGGTAGATTGGCCCCCAAATGGGCGCCTGCATGTTGCTGGCTCAGCTGTGCATCCATACACTCTCCACGTCGCGTATTTTCTCGAATGGCAATGTATTCCATTTCTGGTGTGATAACACCTTGCCGCGCATAATGAAGCTGAGTAACGCACTTGCCTTTCTTAGCTCGGCGTATAGCTGGCAGATTCCCATAACGCAGTTCGCCCAATGTATCATCAGATAAGCGTTCTTTAGTGTAAGCGTAACTGACCTCATCAAGCCACTCGGTATCATCCCGATCAGCGATCCATTGTTCCCTTAATTTAGGCAAACCTTGATATAAGTCGATAGTATGAGATGGGTCGGTATAGACACCTGAAGTGTCATAAACGCATATAGATTCATTCGGTTGATAAATCGGTGAAGACTTTGTGCCCCCGACTAAGCTGTCAGCTAGTTTAATCTCACGCATTGGCACGCGGATATCCGAACGTGAACCAGTAATATAAATTTTAGAGGAATTTGGGTAGGGTTCGACAGACAATGTGTCAATGAATTGTTTGGCTTCCAGTCTCGCTTGTTTGCGACTCGACATAGCATCTTCCTTTTTTGTACTAGGGATAAATGCTTGACGGATTAATGCACAAGAGTTGATCAAAATAGAATTTTGATCTTAAGGACATAACGCTAGATAGATCACTAGCAAGTTATATTCTCTTGTTCCCTTCGCAGGTATTAGCCTGATCAGGTTCAACGGATCCCGAAAATACGGTCTCAGCCTTATGGCACTCCGACAAGTTGAATCACGATTATAGGGAAAGACTATCCATTAACCAAGATGAAATTGTAATTTCGTCAACTTCTCATCAACAACTGAAAACCTATCCAAGCCGCTGAGATACTTAGCACGACGTTTAATAAGACATTAACACCCATTTTCAGAAAGGCTCCTTGCTGCATCAGCAGCACATTATCCATAGAGAATGTAGAAAATGTGGTTAATGCACCCAAGAAACCCAAACCAATAATCTGGCGCCATGGCTCGGTTGCCAGTAACTCACTCTCAAAAGCAGCGATCAACAATCCCATAATAAATGAGCCGACAACGTTGACCATCAGCGTTCCATAAGGGAATCCACGCCCTAATAACTGAACACTTAGCTCGGTAACCAAATAACGAGCGCACGCACCAAATGCACCACCTAATGCAATAAAACCTAAAATAGATAACTGTCCCATAACGCCCATAGCGGATCCCAGAAAGTAACTATCATTATTCTAACCATTAAACACAACAAATCGAGCCTAATCACTAAAATAATCTATAGCTGACACGTCTAATACCTAAGTACTTTAAAAAAGTTACAGATGTCACTTATTGAGTAAATTGATAAGCCAATACAACAAAGATAAAGCTCATGATACGCAGGGTGGACGACTGACTGGGGCCTACATCCATCCTTATATCGTGAAAGAATTTGGCCAGCACTATCTATTACCTGCTCGAGCACATGGACTTCTCTTGGATAACTTCTCGCTCCAAGTGCCCTCATCAGTCCCAGCCAATGACTTTCAGAACCTCAGTGTCATCAAACTCCCGCCCTATTCCCCGGAGTTGAATCCAATAGAACAAGTATGGAGCTGGTTAAGACAACACTCTCTAGCCAATCAGTTTTTTGCGGATTACGAAGACATTGTCTCCAAAGTATGTCGGGCTTGGAATAGTTTTTTGGAATGCTCGACCAGAGTCAGACAGATGTGTTCGAGAAGGTGGATAGAGCTGACCAGTTAATTTTCCAGATTGGTATTATAATGAGAAATAAAGTTGCCTATTGATACAAGATCTTTAGATACGAAAAAGCCGCTGTATTTAACAGCGGCTTTTTATATTTGGCGGAGAGATAGGGATTTGAACCCTAGGATAGCTATTAACCATCGCCGGTTTTCAAGACCGGTGCTTTAAACCACTCAGCCATCTCTCCATGGATGCTCACTAAAAAACAGTCTTACTCTGATAATGCTGTTTTTAGTATTGCTTTCATATTTTTATCATATGGAAGCATTAATAAA
>AEZC01000124.1 GCA_000257205.1 Vibrio ordalii ATCC 33509
AAAGGAAGAAGGCATTAGTCCTGGAACCCTGTATTATTGGCGGCAACAACTCAGACATTCTGGAGCTCCTGTGCCCAATAGCAATACTTCATCAGAGCAGTGGTCTGCACAAACCAAACTCGCCATCATCGCTGAAACTTACTCAATGACTGAGCATGAACTCAGCCAATATTGTCGCGAGAAAGGTCTGTTCCCTGAACAAATCAAAGCTTGGCGAAATGAGTGCATGCAAGGATTTATGACAACGAAAGAACAGGAGCTAGAAGCAAAAAAACAAGCGAAAGCCGATAAAATGGAAATCAAAGCGCTGAAAAAAGAGTTACGTTTTAAAGAAAAAGCCTTAGCGGAAACGGCAGCCTTGTTGGTACTACGAAAAAAGCTGAGGGCCTTTTACGGGGAAGAACCCGAGGACGACTAACCTCAACCGATGAAAGGCAATACCTAATAACACTTATTCGCGATGCTCAACAACATGGTTGCCGTTTAGAGCAAGCTTGTCATGAAGCTGAGATTGACTTGAGAACGTATCGACGCTGGTATCAACAGGGCAATGTTCAAGCTGATAAAAGACCAACATGCACCAGGCCTGTGCCTGCTAATAAACTGACACAACAAGAGCGAGAAGCGATCATCGAAATATGCAATCGACCTGAATATGCTAGTTTGCCACCTACTCAAATCGTTCCGACTTTGCTGGATAAAGGCGAATATATTGCCTGTGAATCAAGCTACTATCGGATATTGAAGGCACATGGTCAACTGCATAAGCGTGGTCGACAGAAAGGAAGACAACGACATGCTAAACCAACAAGCTACACAGCGACAGGGCCAAATCAAGTATACAGTTGGGATATTACTTACTTGCCATCTAAGGTGATTGGGCAACACTATTACCTGTACGTTATAGAAGATATCTATAGCAGAAAAATTGTTGGTTATGATGTCTATGAGAGAGAATGTGGTGAG
>AEZC01000125.1 GCA_000257205.1 Vibrio ordalii ATCC 33509
CCCCTTCTAGGGGGAGGGTTAGGGTGGGGTCATCACGTACAACAATACAATGAATAAAACGGGCAAAAAAATAGCCCCCAACTGGGAGCTACTTGATCAATCGAATAACGATGCTTTCTGCGCTTCAACAATATCGGCAATGCCTTTCTTGGCAACGGCAAGTAAATCCATCAGCTCTTCATGGCTAAACGGTTCACCCTCTGCGGTGCCTTGAATTTCAATCATCTTACCGTTTTCAGTCATCACCACATTCATATCGGTGTCGGCGGCAGAATCTTCCACGTATTCCAAATCACATAAAATGTTTTCACCCAAGATGCCAACTGAGACAGCAGCAACATGGCCTTTCATTGGATTCTTCTTCAATTTACCGCTAGCAACCAGATGAGCAAACGCATCAGCCAGTGCCACACTTGCACCCGTAATTGATGCAGTACGAGTACCGCCGTCCGCTTGAATAACGTCACAGTCAACCGTAATCATCACCTCTGGCATGGCCTCTAAATCCACCACAGCACGTAAGCTGCGAGCGATGAGACGTTGGATCTCCATGGTGCGGCCACCTTGTTTACCGTTGGTCGCTTCACGACGAGTCCGTGAATGGGTTGCACGTGGCAGCATGCCGTATTCGGCAGTAACCCAACCTTTACCCTGACCTTTCAACCAGCGAGGAACACCCTCTTCGACAGTGGCATTACACAATACTTTGGTATTACCAAACTCCACCAATACTGACCCTTCAGCATAAGCGGTGTAGTTGCGAGTGATTTTGATTGGGCGAATTTGATCGGCCGCGCGGTCATTTGGACGCATAGTGCATCTACCTTTTATCGGGTGGGACGGAATCGATTGGGGCGAGATTATAGCGGATTAGCCTCCTTGACGCTAGGTTGATCACCCTTTGCATTGGCGTGAACCTAGTACACGCGTGAAGCTAGTGCTAACATATCTGCCGTTTGATATTTCATCTTCGTGAGCAAAGGACAAATCAATGATTTACAGCATGACCGCGTACGCGCGTAAAGAAGTTAAAGGTGATTGGGGTACCGCGGTATGGGAAATTCGCTCGGTAAACCAACGTTATCTTGAAACCTACTTCCGCCTGCCGGAACAATTTCGTGGTCTTGAGCCTGTACTGCGTGAACGCTTTCGCCAACGTTTAGCGCGTGGCAAAGTAGAATGTCACTTACGTTATGAAGCAAACCCTGCGGCCAAAAGTGAGCTAAATATCAATGAAGCACTCGCCAATCAAGTGATTAAAGCCGCCAACCAAGTCATGCACATGACGGGCGAGTTAAGCCGCATTAATCCATTTCAAATCATGCAGTGGCCCGGCGTAATGGAAACGCCAGAACAAGACATGGACAGCATTAATAAAGCCTTATTAGCAGGCTTTGATGACGCAATCATTGAATTCATTGACGCACGTGGCCGTGAAGGTGACAACATGAAGGCGTTAATCGAGCAACGCCTGACGGCGATCAGTGAAGAAGTGGTCAAAGTGCGCGCACGCATGCCAGAAATCCTGCAATGGCAACGTGAACGCCTATTGACTAAGTTTGAAGAAGCAAAGATTGAGCTTGATGCGACACGCGTTGAGCAAGAGCTGATTTTACTTGCACAAAAATCAGACGTTGCCGAAGAGTTAGACCGCCTCGATTCGCACGTCAAAGAAGCACGTAATGTACTCAAAAAAGGCGGCTCATGTGGCCGTAAGCTCGATTTCATGATGCAAGAATTTAACCGCGAATCGAACACGCTGGCCTCTAAATCGATCGCCACTGACATCACCGCTTCAGGTGTTGAGCTTAAAGTGCTGATTGAGCAAATGCGTGAGCAAATTCAAAACATCGAATAGTTTTTTTACCCGTCCAAGAATGTCTTAAAAGCCCTGTTATTTGCTTAAAAATAAAGGGCTTTTTTATTTTCTTCGTCCAAATCGGTTTGCAGATGTCCGTTACCAACTGCCTGTTTAGTGGTGGGCAGAATGGTGGGCAGCCCCCTCATTTTGGCTCAATAAGCGTTTTGCGGTGAGCAAATTGGTGGGCAGTAAGTTGACCAATTTTCGCATTTAACTCGCCACCACAACAGGTTAGCTGCTGATTCAATAAGCAAATCGGTGGTGGGCAGCCATTATTGCCCCTCCATTATTTCAGCAACTATGGAGTAAACATGGGAAAACTCACAGCAAAGCAGACCCCAAAAAATATTCAGATGGTGAAGGGCTATACTTTTGCGTCCGCAAACAGGGCTCGCCTTATTGGATGATCCGCTACACCACAGCCAAAGGAAAACGAGGAGCGACCTTGGGACAATTTCCTTTAATGTCGTTGGCCGACGCTAGAATTGCCGCCGCATACTTTAGAAGGTGAATAAGAGGAATTTGAGTCGCCCCAAGGAATGGGGCAATCAGGGCTTTGATTGACAAGACAAGCTACCAAACATACCTTTCAAAAACAGCTTTCAAGCCAATATGACCAACGCCTCTGCATTTCTGTACGCGTCGGTTCTCATTTTAGCGTAGCGGTATGCTTCGCAAATGTGTTTCGATTGCTTCAATCATCGACTTGGTAAGTGGTAAATGCGCTTTTTCTTTCGCCCAGATTTCATGAAAGTCTGCCACGGTTTGCTTGGCAGTATCTAACACCAATTTTTCTGGCAGCATGGCTTTAGCCGCTAAGTGTGACAGCTCATCCAGCGTGAAATCACTGAATTTCTTGCTACGGCTCACCTTCAGCGACGCACTATCATCGGGGATATTAGCAATCTGGTTAATCGGGAGTAGCTGCGTTTCTGGCACATCCATCCCCAACATGCGATCCAACTCCATCATCGAATATTCATTTTCTGGCACAGCGTCAAAGCGAGACGATGGCAATTTCACAATCCAAGAGCCACCTTGACCGGTTGCTGGAATAGTCAAACCACCGTTTGCCTGTTGTACGGCTGAAAACTTCAACTGTACACCCGCTAATGAAAAACGCATTGGAACATCTATTTTCGTTTCATCGTCAATGTCTTGCTGCACATTAGGCGGCAGCGCTTCGCCATCAGCAGGTTCAACCGTGATCGCACCTGCTAAATCTTGTCCTAACACCCACAATAGAAAAAATTCTCGTGCGGGGTTCACTCCGGCACGCTCTGCCAGGTAATGACGCATGGTTTCTTCTGGCAAAAGGTTAGAGAAAAACGGAGTTAACTTGGTTTGGGTCGGTTTGAAGTTAGTCAGCAAGCCACCTAGCGAATCTTTAAAACCCAGCCCTAATACGGGCCGTGATTCATGATTAATGTACGAATCCATAAAGGCAAAAAGCGCTCTGTCATTGCCCACATTGGTGATCGTTGCGATAGGTTTCCCGTAGAGCAACACGTTAAGCGTAGAAACATAATTAGTCATCGTCGTCTTCTTCTAGCTGATATGCGGGCGACATTGCCTCACCGTCATCGCTGATGCCTTGGCTGCTTCGAATGATTGACTTGATGGCAGGAATAGACTTTTTAGGCGCAACCAATAGCTCTAGGTCGAGTACACGGGCCAGAGCAATCAAACTGGACATTCTTAAATCAACGCCACCAGACTCGATCTTCGAAATATGACTTTGCGGCACACCCGAACGCGCGCTCAGCTCTCTCTGGCTAAACCCCTTACGTACCCGAGCTTCTCGAAGGCTTTGTAGTATCTGCTCTGTTGCATAGCTCATTTCGATATGCCTTAATGCATCATTTGATAAAAATTATATATAAAAACATATCACCGCAATCCCAAAAACACAAAAATGATTAGCTATTATGTATCACCAAGCAATTTTTGATATGTAATTGCAGATAAACCGTAACGCACGAGCTCACTTACCGTGGGCAGTTATGACAATGGGGCAATACCTGATATGCCAAGCTTTAGAGGGTGAATAAGAGGAAATTACACTGCCCCATGGAATGGGGCAATCGGGGCCGTGTCAACAGCTCCTATCAGTCAATCAAACTACAAACTTGCAAAAGTCCCAATATGGGACTAACATCTGTTTATGAGAATTATCGCACTATCAACCTTAAAAACATTTTGGGAAGACAGCCCAGAATACATTGACGCGAAAGAACCAACTTTAGCGTGGTATAGGCACGCATTAAACGCTGATTGGGGATCACCGGCGGATGTGAAACAGGACTTTAGAAATGCCAGCATCCTCAAAGATGGGCGTGTCGTGTTTAACATTGCCGGTAATAAATACCGGATAGTCGTTTGGATCAATTATGCCTACAAAGTGGTTTACATACGGTTTATCGGCAGCCATGCACAATACGAAAAATTCGTCGGGAACGAATTTTCATGAGCAACGCGAGCCCGAAGGGTAAGGCTCATGGACGAGCCGAATAAAAAATTGATGTGCAAACGATTTGAAGCCAAAAAGTAGTAACAAGAGGTAAATATAATGGACATCAGACCTATTAAAACAGATGCCGACTACCGCGCGGCATTAAACGACATCGAAAACCTAATGATGGCGGAGCCTGATACCGTCGAAGGCGAAAAGCTGGACATTTTGGTTACGTTAATTGAAGCCTACGAAGCAAAGCATTTTCCAATGGATTTGCCAGACCCTGTTGAGGCAATAAAGTTTGAGATGGAGCGCAAAGGCTTAACGGTTAAAGATCTTGAACCCATGATAGGTAAAAGCAATCGTGTTTATGAAATCCTAAACCATAAGCGATCACTCACACTAAAAATGATTTGGAAACTTCATGAAGGGCTAGGTATTCCAGCAGAGTCGCTGATCAAGCCACCGCAAGTTCGCGCTTCATAGCGCTGCGCATAAAAATTATGTTGTCATGAATGACGCTCGCTACCCAAACATTTCGGCTATTGATGACAGGCTAGCTGAGCTTGAAAACGAAAAGCAACAGCTTCTCGCATTAAGAGAGGCTTTACGTAGCGCTCAAAACGAGCGTTCAGTACAGGTATTCACCCCAGAACAAAAAGTCACCCTATTCAGACAACGATTTCGTGGAAGAGAGGATATCTTTGCCAATCGTTGGCAAAATCAACAGGGGCGCAGTGGCTATTCCGTAGCCTGTGATAATGAATGGGTAAACGGGGTTTGCAACAAACCCCGCATTAAATGCCAAGACTGTTCACACCGAAAGTTTAGCGAACTAAACGAGCGCATTATTTACAGGCACCTTGCCGGTCATCAAGTGGTGGGGCTGTATCCCTTACTGAAAGATAATACGTGCTATTTGTTGGCAGCCGATTTTGACAAAGGCTGTTGGCAAGAAGAAGTCAAAGCAATGTCTAAAGCGTGCCAAGCGTTTGATATTCCCCACGCGATAGAAATCTCGCGTTCTGGCAACGGGGCGCACTTATGGATCTTTTTTGAAACCAACATTCCAGCTAACCAAGCTCGGGCACTTGGTTTCGCTTTGCTTGATAAAGCCATGGAAATATTTCCAAATCTATCGTTTGACTCCTATGACAGGCTCTTTCCTAACCAAGATATCCTTCCTGAAGGCGGGTTTGGTAATCTCATTGCGCTACCACTTCAAAAGGAGGCTCGCCTTTCAGGCCGTAGTTGCTTTGTTGACAGTGACCTGAATGCGATTGACGATCAATGGCAGTACCTTGCTGAGCTTAAAACGCTCACGCAATCGAGTATTGATCAACTCATAACAACAATTTCACCCAACATCCTATTACTGTCCGAACAAGGGCTAACAGATAACCGCCCACCTTGGGAAATCACAGCCAAAGCCGCACCAATAAAATTAGAGTCTTTGCCAAAAAACGTGACCATTACCTTGGCCAACCATATCTACTTTTTGATGAGCGAGTTACCTGGGCCACTACTGGCAGGACTAAAGCGATTAGCTAGTTTTTCTAATCCTGTGTTTTTTAAAACACAAGCTTTGCGCTTTTCAACCCATGGCATTCCGAGGTTTATTTCCTGTGCTCGTATTGAAAACGGTTATCTAGCACTACCGCGAGGCTGTCTCGATGACGCGATTGCTTTGCTACAAGAGCAAAATATTTCGCCACTATTTGACGATAAGCGTGAAACTGGCAAACCATTATCAAAACTTACCCCTGAGTTCACTTTGCGAAAGAACCAGCGAGACGCAGTGGCCGCAATATCTAAACACGACTTCGGTATTTTGCATGCGCCGACTGCATTTGGAAAAACGGTTACTGCCATTGGTATGATCGTAAAACGCAAAGTAAATACCCTAATACTGGTTCATAGCCGACAACTGCTCGAACAATGGCAAGAGCGATTACGCACATTCCTACCAGAAGTAAACATTGGCAGTATAGGCGGGGGAAAAAGAAAGCCGAGTGGCATTATCGACATTGCCACCTATCAAAGTTTGGTTAATAAAAAAGACAATTCCATCACGCCTCTCATTCAAGACTACGGCCACATTATTGTTGACGAATGCCACCATCTGTCTGCGCCAAGGTTTGAAATGGTACTCAACGAGGCAAGAGCAAAATATGTATTGGGCCTAACAGCAACACCTGAGCGACAAGATGGTCATCAAAAAATCATTTTTATGGCGGCAGGGCCCATTCGCTATAAAGTGAAACAAAGCCCTGATGAGCAATTTACTCAAACCGTGATGATTCATCAGCTCTACGATATACCGCCAGCTGCGCTAATAAAAACAGACGAGCGCCCAAAAATAAGCGATGCCTACCGCTGGCTCGCCGATAATGGACAGCGCACTTCAAAAATCGTCTCAGACGCCTATCAGTGTGTTCAAAATGGCGGGCACCCGTTAGTCCTTACAGAGCGTAGAGAGCACGCAGAGTACATACACTCACGACTTACCGAGATGGGAATAAGCACTGTCGTACTAAAAGGCGCCATGAAAGCTGCGGAACGCAAGAACGCTGACAATCATCTGCAATCGGCTCAAGTCGTCGTCGCAACAGGAAAATATGTAGGCGAAGGATTTGACCTACCAAGACTGGATACGTTGTTTTTGGCCATGCCCATCGCATGGAAAGGTACATTGGCTCAATATGCCGGTCGTATTCATCGTGAATCGGAAGGAAAAACACAAGTCACCATTCACGACTATGTAGACTTCGCCCTCCCTATGCTGCAACGCATGTTTAAAAAACGTGAGAAAAGCTACAAAGCAATGGGGTACGCCCTCGAGTACTGTGATGGTAACAGTGACAAGCAACCTTCATTAAAGCTGGAAGACATCTCTTCATCAAATACCAAGCCAAAATAAACAGCAGCACTTCATTAAACACTTCCCCATGCCTTTATACCCATACGCCAAAACCACTATCCGTTTGGCTTTTGGCAAATGCCGCCAAACAGCGCCGTATTAGACGATATATTTCAAACAGTTAGCCGCGCACAGGTCATCAGAAAAAACTGATTTGACTGGTTAGTTTGATGGCCATTTCTTTCATCTAATTCACCACCGCGTCTGCACCCGACCACTGAAAATAGACGGCATGAAAAACCAACAAGGTGATAAGTGACGTGTTATGGGCAAGTGGCAACGATTGGGATAGAGAATGGATACAGCAGGTGGTCGCGTTACTGGTTGGGAATGCCGCGTTTACTCTCTACCCAGCATTAAGCCAGTGCGACAATGCCGCCGAACGCATAACCCGCTGGCTAACCTATCAGTTACCGCGCGTTAAACAAGCACATGCTGGCTGCCCGATTCACCAATGGCTGAATAGCATTGGCGCGCAAGTGATCGTAGAAAAATGGCAAAGCCCCGAGCAATGGCCAAACCTGTATTGGCTACCCTTACCTGAGGTTGAAGGCCACGCGCAAAGCGGGTTGGTTCTGTTACAGGCACATGTGTGGATGACACGAGCCAAACCAGAACATTACAAGCAAACACACCGGCCAACGCCTGTATTTTTTGGTGCATCACGCCTTTATCTAAAACAGGAAAGCGCGCTACCTTGCACCCCAAACAGCAAAACCGAGCTTTTTGCCTGCCCAGTTCGCCGGAGCAAATAGGAAAAACGTGCTCGGGGTTATTGCTGAGTGGTTTAAGAAAAGACAACGGAAAAAGAAACGCCAACGTGATCAGCCACCAGATCAATCTAGCGCTGCTACACCACCTTTGTGGGCCGGAGAATGAAGTTTGGATGAAAGCGAGTTTTGGTACCGTAACTCATTACGGTACCAAAAATTAGAAGCCTGAAAAAAGAGTAACCCCTCACAGGGCGCTGATCTAACAGGTAGCGGGAGGGGTGTTGTTGGTGCGATTTTAATATTAACAATGCAAAATGGCCATCTATTCGCACCATCTCGTGTTGATCCACGAAATGGTTAGCAATCTTTAACTGCTTGATTATATGGCCATTAGTAATTAACTATTTTTTACTGAAATTACCTGGTACCGACATAAATGTCGGTACCATCCTCTAGAACAAGAACGACTTTTTAAGCTTCACCTGAAAGCCGTTTCCATACTTTCAAATAGTCTTCGCCGGACAGCGAGGAATTATCAGGTTTCAAACGCGCCCAATCATCCGGTTTCAAAGACTTCAGATATTCGCTGGCTTTTCGAGGCGACAGAGTATTTTCTGCACCGGCTTCAGTTCGAGCCTTAAAGTCTTCACCGGCACGTTCAGCAATACTACGCGGAACGCTGTTCATACGCATCAATACGCCTTCTTCGGTTTTCACACCATGGTAAAGCATCGCAGGAAGGTTATTTAATCTGCGCTTTTCTTCGTCTGTCATGGCTTCAAAATCAAGCCCTGAAGTTGGCATTTTGCTTAATGCCGACAGTCCCCAAGCGCCATTATTGGCCAAATCTCTATAAACCGCTCTACAAGCTTTAGATATTTGATCTGTAAGGCTATCACCTTCAAAGTAAGTCTTCGCTATAGATTCAATGGAGCTACCTGTTACCCAAGCCTGGGTAATATCAGCAAGTTTACGATGACTATTCCCCTGTCCTTTACTGATCTCTCGTAAACTTTCTTGTAACTGCGGAACCCGCAGCATAATCCCCATCAAGCTTGGCAGCACAGACTTAGATTTATCGCCAAATAGACTCGAAGGCTCCCAATCTGCGAGTGTTAACTTGTTTTCAAGGTTATTCAAATCCAATAAAGTTGAACGAACCCCCTCAGGAGAGAAGCCTGTAACATCTGCAAGAGAAGCATTTTCTGGATGCTCAGCTAACTTTCTAACATACCCTTTGGTAGCTTCAAGAAGCGCATCGGCTTTCTCTTGCGAGGCTTTATCAGCTTTAGCGCGAAGAGAACCAAACCCGTAGGTATTTCGCAGTAATTGTTCTGCTTCACCAATTACAGCGTCCAAGTTACGTTTTTCATTCCATAAATGAGCGATATAGCTTCTGAAGTCTGCCCATTGTTCTTGCTGCATAACCCAAGATAATTTTGCTAACTCCCCCGCAGCTTGAAGATCATCAAGCATTCCTTCCAGACGGGAAACTAACGATGCGGTTGCATCACTAACATATTTCCGGATCTCATTCGGCTGTGCACCTGCTGCAATACCGATTACACCTACGCTATCATGGCCAATACGCCCAGCTCGACCAGCGAGGTTCCAAAATGCCCGATGCGACATTTCATTGCCGTAAGGCAATTTTCTCGTCGCAAGAAAAACTGATGAAACAGGAAAGTTGAGCCCTTGTGCAATGGTTGTCGTTGCACACATCACTCGAATATGGCCAGCTTCTGTCAGCCACTCGATTAGTGAAAGCGCCTCAGCGGGTAAACCTGCATGATGCACAACAACACCCTTTGACAGCATATCAATTAGCTCAAAGTCCTCACTAATCTCAGCCGCAAGAAAACGCTGAACCAGTTTAATGTCTTCGTGCACTTGAACCAAAGGTTCAAGCTCTGCGGCAACTTTACGAGCAATACTCCAAGCATCTGGAATTGTCTGCGCCACAGCAATACTGGTACCACGCTTAGAGAAAACCTTAGCCATAGCAACAGCCTGTGTTGCGAGCCCTTTAGCGCTAGAGTACGTCAGTTTTTGCAAAGGGCGGTTACCATCTACATTGTGGATTCCTTTAAGGTGAATCGTTCGTTGAGTGGTCGTCAACGTTTCAAAACTCAAATTCCAATCACCACGTTTTTCACCTTTATGAATATCAAATAAGCCAACAATTCTCTCATT
This sequence comes from Vibrio ordalii ATCC 33509, assembly GCA_000257205.1. Taxonomy (GTDB): domain Bacteria; phylum Pseudomonadota; class Gammaproteobacteria; order Enterobacterales; family Vibrionaceae; genus Vibrio; species Vibrio ordalii. The sequence continues at coordinate 10,143 of AEZC01000125.1, forward strand.
CGGTTGCCAAGCAGAGGTGCCCAAGCTGATGCTTCGGCCACGATCAGCGGCTAGCCATTGAGCTAAATCGTTAGCATTTGGCACAAATGGCATCAATAGTAAGAAGTTTGCCCTAGGTGATTCTTGCTTAATCGTTGCAAGCAGAAGTTCAATGCGTAAACCACGAGACTCATCTTCAATATTGTGAGCTTCATCCATTACAACCAAGGCCAATGGGCGCGCGACTTTTTTGTTTCTCATCACCAATTGAAGTTTTTCAGGTGTTGCAACCAAAACCTGAAAAGCACGAGCTTCACCCAAAAGCGCTTCTTCAAAAGCATCGACTTCAATCGCGCCAGTTAACGGCTCAACTTGAATACCTAATGGGCCAAAATCTTCACGTAATCGTCGGGTAATTTGCGAAACCAAAGCGCGAGTTGGCGCAACATAGGCCACCCAACCATCATCCTGATCAAACTGATTCAGCGCTTGCAACATGCGGAACTGTGCCAGCGCTGTTTTACCACCGGATGTTGGCAAATCAACAATTACCGCTCTGCTGGCTTGGTCGAGTAAACCTTGCTCTTGCAGTGCAGCTCGTTGCGGCGGTAACAGTTCAAATAAGCTCTTGTGCTTAGTCACATGGGAAACAAAGCGTGTCACACGGGAGTTAACCGTATGCGCCACCCACCATAAAGAGCCAGCGACCATTTTTCGGCTTGCAACATGTAACCAGCGTAAAATCATTTCGAGCTGGGGGTCTTTAGAGGCTTGAGCTGCTTTTTGCGCCGCTTCAAAATGCTGATCTAATTGCGCATCTATCGCTACCGGTTCGCCTTGCAGCATGTACACAGCCAAACGCTCTGTTGCTTTGGCCCAGTGATAAAGCGCCACTAAACGCATGGCGATGCTTTGCGCCTCTGCACCTTGGGTTTGTTCTAGTAACGCTTTTTCGTAGTTTGCTTGATCGTTTCGTAAGCCAAGCACAATCTCTGAAATCTGATCTAAGTCATCCCAGCGGTTTTTGCGTAGCAGTCGCAACCAACAATCAAAAATTCGGTAAAGCAAACGCTTATCCCAAGCAACACCCGCCGCACTGGGTACTGCTACTGTACTGTTCTGCTCTTCAAACCATCGACGCAAGTCCGTCCAGCGATCGGCGCAGTAGGCCAAACCCGACACATGCAAAACATGAAACAAGCGCGCCTCATTGTCACTAGGTACGGGTAATACACGATAAAGCCCGAACGCTCGAAACGCGCCAGCTTGTGCAAGCTCTCGAATATTTTTATTGTCCTGATTGGCAACAGGGTACAACAAAGCGCCAATGCCTTCGATCGCGGCCAACTCATACGCCATTGCTACTTGCTCTAACAAGTCGCTGTCAAACTCCGTTGCCGCATGTTCGAGTAGATTACCCAACGCCACATCAACCAAGCGACGTTCCGCCATTTGCATAGCTGTATCACGCCGCTCAGCACTAATGGACTGAACAGCCCAATGCTGATCTACCTGCAGTAAGTGTTCTTGCGAAAGCGTCATGACGCCTCCTGCATAGCCGCTTGAGCACGAGCAGACAGCGTACCAATCATGTTTAGGGGAAGGTATAAAGCGTACATTTCAATATCAGTTTGCACTGGACAATCGGCCGCCAGTGCTTTTGCTCGGCCAGCAATATCAGAAGCGCTTGGGGCAATATCGCGCACCAAAACACCATAAACAGCAACGTCCGTTGTGTTCGAGCTCAAATAGCGTTTGGCAGCGCTTTTAAACATCGGTTCCCACGGTGCTCGCACCGCATGGAGTCCTAAATAACGTAAGATGGCATCTTTTACTTGGCGATTATCTCGTAGCCCAAACAATTGGGTACCCAAGCTGGTCATCACGCTTGGCGGCGCTTTGTTCTCTTCAGACGTTTTTACTTCACCAAACGCAAAACGGTAGGGAAGCTCAGCATCCTTTACAGGTTGAAATCCAGTCAAATCGCACCCTGCCGGGCTAGCGTTCGGGTTTTTAAGATCACGCCCTGTGGGCCACGGAAACACGCAATTGCCTTTATCTGCCACAAAGGCTTCGGCAATAGCTTCGCCCACTCGCCAATTATCAGGCACGGTTTCATCGATCAGCGCTTGGCGTAAACCCTCTTGCTCAAATTCCGTGCTCACGACACTACCAAGTAACTCCTGGAGCTCATCATTGCCTGCGGTATCTTGCAAAATATGCTTTACGGGGCCAGCTAACATCTCGCTCACTTGCTCGTCCTGATAAGACAAGCCATGAGCAATAACAGGCTGAGTGCCAGCATCATAAGCAAGCGTCGGTGCAGGCATAGACATTAAACCAATTCTCCCTTAAAGGCTTTATCTAAAATTGAAGGCATCATGGCCTCTAGCTCAGTTGCATTTTCTGATTGAGCTTGTTTAATTTTTTCAACATAGCTTTGCAGTTGATTAAACCAAAGCTGCTTATCGTAATCTGGCACGGGGACAGTGAATTTATTTAGCCTTGCCATTGATATCACTCTGTTTCTATCAGCGCTTCCGCGTGATCCACTGTCGATTTGCATTAACCCTTCATTCGATAAAAAGTAAAAACAGAGAAATTGACTAGTAACTAAGCCTTTAATAGGTACGCATGTTAAATAGCTATTATGAGAAGCTACTCGCCCATGATCTTGAATACTGGCGACACCTATTGAGCCCTCCCAAGATTTTCGAACATTAAAGATCAAATCATCATTTTCAATTCGATAAAATTTTTGCCACTCAGGTAGGTCTACACCTTTAAGCGTCGGTTTATGAAAAACACCTTTACCAAAAGATCTCGTTCCCAGCTCTGGGTATTCGCCTTCAAATGTAATTTCAACCTGTCGTTTTACAATCGGGGCTACTTCCGACATCGGCTTATAAACAGCCCCTTCAATTAATTTATGAAAGGCACTACTCAGCATTGCTTGCGCATCATCTAACAATGATGATCTAAGAAGCTTTATCTCTTCAAGCTTGTCCAGCGCGAAGTCGACTTTGTCAACGACTAACTTTTGGATAGCTATGTCAGGTAATGGTATTTCAATATCAAAGAACCGTGGTTCTTTAAGACGTACTCGATTTGTCGTTCCCTCACTCGCTCTTTTACACGCATCAACGAAAAAGTGGGTTTTGCTAATCAGCTCAAGATACCTAGGTAAAATCTTATTCTCTTTAGGCGTATAGACAGGAAAATCATTTGTAACCACGGCACCATCAAGGTTTTTTGGAACGAGTCCACACGCACCATGTCTCGCATCAATACGAGAAATAATGAATTGCCCTTCTGAAACAGAAAGTCGACGAGACGACCCAATTTCACTACCGATTTTGGTTCCTCGCAAGTTCACGCCTTTACCCCAAAGCCTAACTGTGACTTCGCTATACTCCTTTTCAGGCTGCACTTCGATCCAGTTTTCTGATTTATCGAGCACTGAACCTAATTTCTCAAGGGGCCAAGCGCTCATTGTTTTGAACCTTGTGCTAGTAAATCAACAATTTCACGAATTAGATCCGTAACTTTTTGTTCTTTTTTCGCCATGCTTGCTAACAATTCTTGAGGGTCTTTATATTCCATTGCCTCAAGACTATTTGGGTTCTTAATATCTAAGTTAACTGAAACCAACTTGCCGCTATCGTCATACTGGATAACGTCTTGTGCTTTCACTGACCAAGCTTGAGAGTTTTCCGCACGGCTAGCCCACCACTCTAAGCAGTCTTCGAATTCGAAGTACTCCATTGGTTTAGTCTTGGTGTATTTTTTTCTGCCTTCTGGTGTCGATATTTGGTAATACCAAATATCCTCGGTTGGGCCAGAACGTTCGAAGAAGAGTAAGTTGCCTGCAATATCGATGTAAGGCGCGAATACCCCTTCTGGCAAACGAACAATGGTATGCAGATTAAAGTTCTTTAACAGCTCTTCTTTAACGCGTGCACTGATACCATCACTGAATAACGTGCCATTTGGGACAACAACCGCGGCGCGGCCACCATTGTCTGAACCATGACCAGGGCGCTTGAGTTTACGCATGATCAACTGAAGAAACAGCATTGCGGTTTCGGCGGTTTGCATGTCTTCTGGAAAGTTACCAAGAATGCCTTTTTCTTCCTCACCACCAAAAGGTGGGTTGGTTAAGATCACATCGACACGATCTTTGTCACCCATCTCTCGTAGTGGAAAACGCAGGCTATTTTCTGGGTCAATTCTTGGGTACTCCAAACCATGCAATAACAGGTTCATTTGTACCAAAAGGTAAGGCAATGATTTGGCCTCACCGCCAAAGATACTGCTTTCTTGCAATACTTCGCGGTCTTCAACCGTTTTGCACTGGCGTTCTAGATGTTCGAACGCTTCAACCAAAAAACCACCCGTGCCACAGGCTGGGTCCAATACGGACTCACCCAGCTGCGGGTCCATCACCTCTACCATAAAGCGGACCACTGGGCGCGGGGTATAAAACTCGCCGGAGTCACCAGCAGCATCGCGCATTTCACGCAACATGGTTTCGTATAAGCGGCTTAAGGTGTGCATCTCTTCAGATGAGTTGAAATGAATGCCGTTTATTTTGTCGACAACATCACGTAACAAATATCCGTTGATCATGCGGTTTTGCATGCCTTTAAACACGGTCGCAATCACATCTCGGCGATCACCACCGTTGTCACCTTGCAGGCTACGCAAGTACGCAAAAAAACCGATGCCACGCGTGCCATCAGGTCGCATTGCTTCGTCGTTGTTAATAAAGGCAATTAACTCGTCGCCGGTGATACCACCTTCAATTGCTGCCCAATCTCGCCAGCGGTATGGCGCTTCGATGGCTGGCTGAAAGCTTTTTCCTTCTAGCACGGCTTCGGTTTCTCGCATTTGTTCTAAGTCGTCGAGAAACTTCAAAAACATGATCCAAGTGAGCATTGGCAGGCGATCGAGATCGCCATTTAAACCTTTGTCTTTACGCATGATTTGCCGAGACGATTTAACAATCGCACCTAATTGCTGGGCGGTGGTCATCGGCTGATCTGCTTTCTTTGTTCGTGCCATAAATCGTATCGTCACTTCTGTTATTGCTGGCTATAGAGCAGCGTTTGTAATTGGTCCACGGCAGTTTTCATTTGCAATGCGCCGCCAAAGAGATTGGCTATTTCCATCACATTGCCATATTCACAAATGGGCGGAACCTGTAGCGAATCCGGAATACTGAATTGCTTGGGGCCGTGGTCGGTGTATTTGTCCAGTAAAGACGTTAAGATCGCGCGTGCCTCTGGGCCGTACTGATCAAAAAAGTCCGGTTTGTTTTTCTTCAAGTATTCAGCGCGCTCTTTTCTGGTTCGCAGCGGTACGTTAAATGCTATGTGACAAAGTAAATCCAATGGATCTGCATCGGTTTTGCCTGACTCTGCGACCAAATCATCAAACTGGATCCCGCGTTCTTGTAATTCGAGAATGATCTCTTCTCTCTTTAACGGATTAGCCCAGCTATCTTTTAGTTCGTCCAGTGAGGAAAAGAGGGTCTTTACCTTTTCTGCGGTGTAGTCGGTATATTGGATGACGCGAAGCTGTTTACCGTCTTCGTCTAGCTCATAGACCAAATGAGACGTAATTTTAACGCTGCCACCGTCTACGTAGTACTTTCTCGGTTCGTGCTCCTCTTCATCATCAGCGCCTTCACCTTCAGTGTTCACTTCGTATTCACTCGTCTCTTAAGCAACCTCTAACTCTTCACTCTCTGGTGTTAAAGTGTCATCTACCACTTCTTCACCGTCTTCATCAATCACCACTTCATCTTCAATTTCTGGGTAACCGTCAAAGTCAGGATCAGCAAAATTTTGTGTGGCTGAGCCGGTATAATCAATGATGCTGAACCACAGCTTGCCGTAATCTTCGCGCAGGCGAGTACCACGACCAATAATTTGCTTGAACTCACTCATTGAGTTCACAACACGCGCAAGCACAACATTTTTACAGGTTGGCGCATCGACCCCCGTTGTTAATAACTGTGAAGTGGTCAGTATCACTGGAGTACTGGTTTCCAACTCTTGAAAACGACTGAGGTGCCCTTTGCCAATTTTCCCTTCTTCTGATGTCACGCGTGCAACGTAATCTGGATGCTTGCGTGAAAGGTCAGAATTCAAGTTATTAAGCGCCCGACGCATTTCATCTGCGTGTTCTTGGTCGACACAAAACACGATCGTTTTTGCAAAACGATCGGTTCGTTTCATAAAGTCGGTGAGATGCTTAGCAAACGCATCTGTTCGAGCCTTTAACGCGATAACACGTTCAAAGTCCTTGGTTTGGTATTCACCATCTGGGATTTCTCGTCCAAAGCGGTCTACATCGCCTTTGCTGGGTCGCCAACCTGCAGCATCGACTTCCGAAATAACTCTGTGTACGCGATATGGCGCAAGAAATCCGTCATCAATACCTTGGCGCAAACTGTAGGTGTAGATTGGGTTGCCAAAATAACGATAAGTATCGCGGTTATCTTCACGCAACGGCGTCGCCGTCATACCGATTTGAAAGGCTGGCTCAAAATACTCCAGAATTTCACGCCAGTTACTGTTGTCTCGGGCACTGCCTCGGTGACATTCATCAATGATAATTAGATCAAAGAAGTCTTGCGGAAATTCTTTATACAAGCCTGGACGACGCTCATCACTGGCAATGGACTGATAAATGGCAAAATAAATTTCACGACTTTTAACAACTTTGCCACCTTCAATTTTGTGCCTTGCATCACCAAACGGGGTAAATGTTTTATCCTTTGGATCATCTACCAACACATTTCTATCTGCCAGAAATAGAATCCTAGGTTTTCTATAGACTCCCGTACGATTCCAGCGAGCACTCCACAGCTTCCAACTAATTTGAAAAGCGACGACAGTCTTACCCGTACCCGTTGCCATCGTAATTAATGAGCGCTTTTTACCTTGAAGCACCGACTGAACTGCGCGGTTTATGGCTATTTGTTGATAGTAGCGCGGGGAATATCCCGAAACATGGTGGTAAGGGGACAGCAAGGTATCAAGATCTTCATCCTTTAAACCTTCATCGCCACAAAGCCGCTTGAATAACTCATCAGGGGTGGGAAAGAGCGACAACAATTGCTCTTCACCAGTGGTGTAGTCAAATTCTAAGATCTCATGACCATTGGTTGAGTAAGCAAACTTTAGCCCTAAGATTTCTGCGTAATCTTTTGCCTGTTGCATCCCTTGGCCGACAGGGCTGTTTTCAGGTTTAGCCTCAACAACAGCAATAGGAAAGTCGCGAGTGTACTTAAGTAAATAATCCGCTCGCTTTTGCTCCCCACGTTGAACTTTGCTGCCCTTAAACTGAACGCGGCCATCGGTAAATGTGTACTGTTCAGTTATTGCGCTAGGATTGTTTTCCCAACCAGACTCTTTAAGCTTTGGCGTCACATAGACCCGGCAAGTATCTGCTTCGTTTAAGGCCATACTATTTTTCTTCCTTGCTGTCATCTGATGCGCCACCAGATCTAACCCACTGATCCACCTCATCTGCTTTAAACTTCCAAGGCCGACCAATTCTATGAGCTGGCATACCCTTTTTACTGATCCATGAGTACACAGTATCTTTGCTTACGCCAAGATATTCGGCTATTTCTTCAACAGATAACCAGCGGTCTGAATTCACAAAAGGTACCTAACTTATGAGCTTGAGGCTTTTGTAAAATAGTCACATATTCGCTCAGCAAAGTAAACTTGATTTAAGACGAATAGAGAGGATCTAAAAGGATTAAAAAGAAATCCATTGTACCTTGTCTGTACACAAACAGTACACTAGCGGTATTGTCTGCCTTAGCCTTTAAACCTAGCCAAGCCTTTAGGTTGACTGGCGGTGCACTGCAAGGCGACAAGCCTACACAGGATTCATCGCCATTTTAGTCATCCAAGATGCTGCCTTTCACGCAGTACATTCGCGGGCGGGTGTTGTCGGGCAGGCTGACTTTGCGCTGTGGTCGGTTGCCATCGGGGATTAGGTAGCCTGCGGCCATCAGTGCTTTGGCGGCACGATCTGGGCTGAGACCTTCGGTAGCTTCACGCCAGCCGGTTGGGTAAAACAGGTAGAGGGTTTGTGGACCAGAAGTATCAAGCCAACCCGCGCGCTGGCGTACTTGGCTGCTGTAACCGGTTTGTTTAGGCGTAAAGCGGCTTTCGCCATGCTGCTCAATAAAACTGCGCACTTGACGAATGGCTTGTTGGTCTTCATTGGCGGCCACACCACCGCGGGCGAGTATCCATTGGTTAAGCTGATTTAAACAGGCGGCTTCGACATTTTGGGTTGGCCAATCGAGTACTTCGGCTTGAATGGCTAACAGGCCTGCGCTGGCCAGTAAGGCAAATTTTTCGGCAACTCGACGCACTTGGCCGTCAGCCTCGGGTGGTAAGCTGGCTAAAAAACGTTGGCGTACGTTTTGGAAAACGGGTCGCACCTGCGCGCTGTGCTGCGTTAAATACCGTAACCAGTCCAAGGCCAAGCTGCCGTAATGCTGGCGACTTTGCTGTTTTAAATGATCGGCTAAATCGGCGGCGTTCATACCATGACTCTGGTTAAACACGCCCATTTGCGCTCCGGCATCGGCACTGAGATCAATCACGCGCACTTGCTGCCCCGCTTTTACGCGTTTGCCGATACTGGCGAGGTGGCTTTCAAGTGTCACTTCGCCAGTGGATAAAAACACCAAGCGCCAGCGGGCGGGTAAGCGCATTTCACCGTATTTGCCCGCGCGGGTTTTACCTTGGCCATTGGCAAGCACAAAATCGTCTGGAACGATTTTGCACATCCGCAGGATGGCCCGAAGGGGGAGCCACAGGGATGTGGCGAATATCTAAGCGACATCGCCCGCCTCTTTTGGGTCAACTTCGCCCATTTCATCGAGCGCCAGCAAGGCATCGTTATGCGCTAATGCTGTGCCTTCTAAACCGTTGGCCGTGACACGCCAACTGTGGCGCAGTTGATTAGGTTCGCCCCACACCGATAATGCCGGATACAGCGCCGCGGTTTTACCAGTACTGCTGGCACCATAGAGGTGTAAACCAAATCCATCCACCCCACACAATTGCAACAAAGGCGCAGCCAGTGCAGCGCAGACACCAACGATTAATAGCGGGTTATCCAGACAATAACGGCCAACGTGCTGCCGCCAACTGTCGCTACTGCCTTGTTGAATAAAGCCTTCTATCGGGTGCATGGTTTGCAGCACCATGCGCGGGCTGTTGCTGTGTTCACTGGGGTAAAAGGTGAGGCGCGGATGCACATAAGCATGATGATGCCAGCCAATGCAGTTCACGCTAATGGCCTTTTGCGTGGCCAGTTCGCCCATTTGTTGAATAAATAGCGAGAGCAACTGCCGCGCTTTGACACTGTTGCTTAGGCGCATGCCTCGGCTGAGTAGGATTCGGCGGTACTCGCTGCCGTCTCCGGCCAATAGTTCTGCTGGCATGGCCCAATAGCGATGGCGATTGTCATCGTCTAACCAGTGCAATAAATAGCCGCCCTTTGTTTTCAAGGAAAGTGTCCCCTTGCGGATCGCGAGTACGGGCGGCCACTTGCAGCCAAGAGCAGATTTTAACTGGGCTATCTTGCCCAGCCAGTTGCATCACCAGCCAGTTTTGCGCGTTATAGGCAAAACCAGCCGGTAATGTTGGCACTTTGCTATGCATATCACTGGAAGGTAGTTGGTTTGATGCTGATGGTTTATCCACGGCCATAAGCAGCACCGATACGGCGGGTTTCAATCCACTGGTCGATATCGCTTTCTAACCAGCCCACGGCACGCGCACCAATACGAATGGAACGTGGAAATTCACCGCTGGCCCCTCTCTGTATATAAAAAGGGGCATAAATGGTACTGCGGCCAAAGCCTGTTTTGGCCTTTACCTCGGGCAAGCGCAAAATCCGCTGCTGACGCGCTGGGTGTGTTGATGTGGTGGATAATTGTGTAGTTGGGTTCATCGTTTCTATTTTTTCCAAAATAAGCCTCACTGATCTGTTAAGTTCTCTTAGGAGTTTGCCCCGCTATTATTAAAGAGTTAAACGGACGCAGTAGGCAGATAAATGCCCAGATCGTGCAGCTTTCTGAGGGTACAAGTAGCTACTTGCCCCAGAATTGTCATTATGCCCCAAGTCATAAATACCCTGTGGGCAGGGTTAGTGTGTGGCTAAGTGGCGTGAACTAAGGCTTTGCCCAAACCGCCCCAGAAGCCCAAGGGATGAGCGAAGTGTTAAAACACATGGAGTATGAGGTAAAGCATAAAGTGAAACTAAAACTTCTTTATCTGCTGAAAAATGAAAATATAGTTTCACTGACTCATTAAACGTTAAACGCTGATTGTTTCATGGCTTGCTCAGCTCGGCTGATCCCTAGCCGCTTAGCAACGGTTTGCCATTGCTTAACCGCAATTAATACTTCATCGTAAATTTGCGTGGCTTGGGTTTGCGAAAGTCGGAATAAGTCTTTTACGTCAAAGGCTAATTGGTAGTCTAAAGTGTTGTCTGCATCGGTAATATTCAGATGCAGGCCATGCTTACCCACTATCGGGTTTAAATCATAAGCGGGTGACAACTTCCAGCCATTCTTTGTTAATAAAAACCCATGGTTACGCAGGTGGTCATCCGTGTTGGACACCGCAATATTAAACACAATACGTCGCCATAACTGTGCTAAATCAGCTTCGGTTTGTGCACCAGAATTGGAAATAAATTCAGCAATCTCTAAGTAGCTGGCACCTTGAGATTGTTCACCATCATAGTATTGAAGCTGTGTCATGGCCGATGAAAAATGCAGTCGCTTTTCACCGTCGCGATCAAACCGTTTGGTTAAAAAGGTATGGTGCTGTGACGAAAATTGCTTGATCTCACTTGGATACATGTCAACACCTGCCGCCAACGCCAATTCATAACAGACCATCTCCCATGCGCCCACGTCATGGGTATCGTTTAAATTGGGAAACTTGGCAATCCACAAGTGGCCTTGTTCATCTGTGACACAAGCCTTGGGCCTTGCACCACCTAATGACGAGCCTGGAGAAATCAGCATTTTCAACCAGCGGTAATACTCGTCACTGTCGATGTTATCGTCTTTTTCAATCTGCATTGCTGCGTGCTCTAGCTCTCGCAAAGAAGCCATTGGCGGCGCAGCAAACTCAGAGTTGTCGTCCAAAAAAGCATCCGAGCCTACTCGCTTAAATCGAATCCACCCCATCCGATAAGAGTCATGTACGCCCAGCAGGTAATCCAATTCGTTTAATCGACTTGTTGCTCGAATACCTTTGCGCGCCTCAATCGCCGCACGCCGCTGCATTAAAATACGCCCCCATCTATCAGGCGATGAATCAAGAAATGCGCGAAAGTTTTTATCGGCTTCATCGTTATAGAGTTCACCGGAGTGAAGCGACAGGATTGGATCAATTTGCAAGCGATAGGCTGAGGTTAAAAATGCTTTATCGTAGGCAAAACTAAATACGCCACCTCGGCTTGAATCGCTGTAAGAAAGCAGCCCAATTAGTAAAGGCGCTTCAATTGGCTGCCAGTCGGCATAGACTTCGACGATTTCACGGCTCATTTTGAACCTTCCAGCAATTTTATGTTTTGCAGCTTGATACCCACTTCATCATGAGCGGCCATGTCTGCAAAGTTGCTTTCCATGCCAAGAACGGCCATCACTTTTAAGTAAGTGCCTATGGCAACGCCCGGATCACCGGCGAAAACTTTATTCACGGTTTTATGATCAAAACCAGTACGTTCACACAGTAGCTTTTTGGTAAAACCACGTCTTTTCATCGCCAACAGCAAGTCTTCACCAAAATGCGTCAGGATTTTGCGCTGCTTCGGAAACAGTACATTGTGTAAGTCACGCTTAGCCATATCACCAACCAAAGGGACTATATTCCCACTATTTAACCGTTAATGGGAATATAGTCCAACTTTGAATCCCAAGCAACTCCAACAATTTACATATAGGACTATATTCCCACTTTACTCAATATAATTGGATTTATATCCTACTTTTAGGTTTAGTTTGCGCGTTGGCCAAGGCGATGATGTGAATCCCTGAATGCCAAAGGCCATCAAATTACACTTTTATGCGCATAAAAATGTAAAATATCACACTTTTCTGCGCGTAAAAGTGTAGACTGAGTTATACTACAGGCAGTTAACAGTCTTAATTGGCGGGAAATGACAATGCAGCGCAACTTACTCAACGCCCTAATAGCATGGAAAAGTCAACCTGTGCGCAAGCCATTATTGATCGATGGCGCAAGACAAACAGGTAAAACCTATCTACTGCAAGAGTTGTTTGGGAATACCTTTGCCAACATCCTTCGTATCGACTTCCTTGAAAACCCAGCTTACAAAGAAGCGTTCGATGGCTCGTTGTCACCTGACGAGCTAGTAATGAACATTGAGTTGTTAACCAACCAAGCGTTCAATCCAGAAACCGACTTGCTGATATTAGATGAAATTGGCGAATGTGAACGAGCCGTAACTTCGCTGAAGTATTTTGCCGAAAAAGCACCGTCCTATTTTGTCGCAGCCAGCGGTTCGAACATTGGTTTGCTCAATACTTTCCCTGTAGGCAAGGTAGAACAATACAATTTACGACCACTGACCTTCCAAGAATTTATTTACGCATCCAACGAGCAAGCACTGATCAAAGCATTTGATAGTCAAGCAAGCACACCGGCGGTGCACACTAAATTGATGGATAAACTAACCGACTATTTTTTTACCGGTGGTATGCCGGAAGCCGTTTCTGCTTGGTATCAGTTTAAGGATTCAAGCATTCTAGAGCGTGTTGAAAAAGTCACAAAAATTCATGCCGATTTAGTTGAAGGTTATCGCCGCGATTTCGGTAAGTACGCGGGCAAGGTCGATGCCACACTGATTGAATCGGTGTTTAATAGCATTCCAGCCCAGCTATCACTTGTCAGCGATGAGTCGGTTAAACGCTTTAAATTTAAGCATGTGCATGAGCGTAAATCTCGTTATAGCGATTTTGAAACCGCGATCCATTGGCTTAACTGCTGCCGCTTAGCTTTGCCAAACTACCCTATTGAAGGATTACCGAAATCTCCGTTGGCGGCCTATAAAAAAGACAATATGGTTAAACTATTTCTGTTTGATGTGGGCCTGCTCAATCATATGCTGGGCAGCAGTTATAAAGAGATTAAGCAACAAAACTATGAATACAAAGGCTATGTGGCTGAAAACTTTGTGCAACAAGAGCTCACAGCTATTGGCGTTGACCCAAGCTATTCATGGAATGACGCCCGCGCCGAAATCGAATTTATTTTGGCGACCGATGAAGGCGATATCATCCCTGTTGAAGTCAAAAGTGGTAAACGTACAAGAGCAAAATCGTTGGCATCCTACGTTGAAAAATGTGCGCCCAGTAAAACCTTTAAGTTAACGGGCACACAAGGCTCTTCAGCGTTAGAACAAACCCATATCGTGATGCCTTTGTATTTCACTCAGTATTTACCTCAGAGATGGTAAAGGCGCGTTGCCTAGCCCCGAAGGTCTACACAAAGTTACCTTAGGGATAACAATTTGTAGACCTGATGCTTACCATTCGACACTCAGTCTTATCTCTCTTGGATACCATAGTATCCATATTGAGCTTATTTCTATTAAGATGGACACCATAATGTCCATTTCAGGCTAAGTGAGCTTTCTGCTGACTCATTACTATCGCGTAGAACCAGTGAAAAAATAGCAAAGCTATGTTGACAGAAATCGTGCTCGATAAAGCCCTTCAAAACTGCTATGTTTTAGCTCTAACAGCAGCATAAAAACGGCGCTGTTTTTCCGTAGTTTTAGCCAAGAAGCACCACTAAGATTTAGTAAAAGCCATAAGCAAGTGGTGGGCAGTTTGGTGGGCAAACAGGCATTTTTGAACGGTTTCTTTTCGATAAGCTATTGAGTTTGCTAGGTTCTACCCTATTACTCAATGAGCAAATTCAAAATATCGAATAAGGTTTTTT
>AEZC01000126.1 GCA_000257205.1 Vibrio ordalii ATCC 33509
GTTTGGGCAAAATGGTCAGTGCAGGGACGGAATTGTTGACTTTAGATGACCTATCGGTGATGCAGCTCGATATCCAAGTGCCAGAGCGTTACCTTTCGTTAATCAGTAAAGGTATGACGGTGACGGCGAAGAGTAATGCTTGGGCAAAAAACGAATTTACTGGCAAAGTTGTGGGTATTGATTCACGTATTAATCGTGAAACCTTGAATTTGCGTGTCCGTATTCATTTCGATAACCAAGATGGCAAGCTAAAACCCGGGATGTTGCTTTCTACTAAGTTGAATTTCCCAGCGATTGAAGCGCCCATTATCCCCGTTCAAGCACTCGAATATTCAGGCACTAAACGCTATGTCTATGTGATTGATAGCAATAATAAAGTAATACGCACGGAAGTTTGGCTTGGCGCGCGGATCGGCAATCAAGTGGTGATTGATAAAGGTTTAGCCATTGGCGATAAGATTGTGGTGCAAGGTATCGTGAATATGAGAAACGGTGTGCTCGTCACAGAAGTCAACGTGGATGGCTCACCGATACAAAAGGATGACAAGTAATGTGGTTATCCGATGTTTCAGTGAAGCGCCCTGTGGCGGCGGTGGTACTAAGCTTACTGTTGTGCGTTTTTGGTCTAGTGTCATTTTCTAAGCTTTCGGTCCGGGAAATGCCCGATATTGAAAGCCCGGTGGTTTCAATCAGTACTCGCTATGCAGGGGCTTCAGCTACTATCATTGAAAGCCAAATCACTTCTGTATTGGAAGATCAACTGGCGGGCATTAGCGGGATTGATGAAATTGAATCCACCACGCGTAATGGCATGTCACGGATTACCGTTACCTTTGAACTGGGTTATGATCTCAATACTGGTGTGAGCGATATCCGAGACGCCGTTGCGAGAGCACAGCGCTCATTACCCGATGAAGCAGATGATCCAACCGTATTCAAAAACAATGGCTCTGGTGAAGCTTCTTTGTACATTAATCTCAGTTCTTCAGAGATGGATCGAACCCAACTGACCGATTATATCGAACGAGCTTTGATTGACCGCTTTAGTTTAATCTCTGGTGTCAGTTCTGTGGATGTGTCTGGTGGTCTTTATAAGGTGATGTATGTCAAGCTCAAGCCGAATCTGATGGCTGGGCGTGGTGTCACGACTTCTGATATATCAAGTGCATTGCGCAGTGAAAATATTGAAAGCCCGGGCGGGGAAGTGCGCAACGATTCGACAGTGATGTCGGTGCGTACCGACCGAGCGTACAAAACGGCGCAAGATTTTGACTATTTAGTGGTTAAGCGCGCAAGTGACAATTCGCCGATTTACTTAAAAGATGTCGCGGATGTCTTCATCGGCGCTGAGAACGAAAACTCAACCTTCAAAAGCGACGGTGTGGTTAATGTGAGCATGGGCATTGTGCCACAGTCAGATGCTAACCCCTTGGATGTGGCGCAGCGTGTCCATCAAGAAGTCGATAATATTCAGCAGTTTCTACCCAAAGGAACGCGCTTGGCCATTGACTACGACTCGACCTTCTTTATTGATCGCTCCATTTCGGAAGTGTATAGCACACTGTTTATCACGGGGGGTTTAGTGATTTTGGTACTGTACATTTTTATCGGCCAAGTTCGGGCAACGCTAATCCCAGCCGTTACTGTGCCAGTCTCATTGATCTCTTCTTTTATGGCCGCTTATTATTTCGGATTCTCTATTAACCTTATCACCTTGATGGCGCTGATTCTTTCCATCGGTTTGATTGTTGATGATGCGATTGTGGTGGTGGAAAATATATTTCATCACATAGAGCAGGGAGAGAAGCCACTGCTGGCGGCTTATAAAGGGACGCGCGAAGTCGGCTTTGCCGTGATTGCCACCACATTGGTATTAGTGATGGTCTTTTTACCGATCTCTTTTATGGACGGTATGGTCGGCCTGTTGTTCACCGAGTTCTCTGTACTTTTGGCCATGTCGGTTCTCTTTTCATCGCTAATAGCGTTAACTTTAACGCCCGTTCTCGGTAGCAAGATTTTAAAGGTCAATGTCAAACCAAACCGTTTTAATCGTTTTGTTGATCGTATTTTTGGTCGTTTAGAAGCGGGTTACAAATCCTCTTTACGTTTTGCTATCCGTTGGAAATGGGCGGCACCATTCGTTATTCTTGCATGTGTCGGTGGCAGTTATTTTCTGATGCAGAAAGTGCCTTCCCAGCTCACGCCTTCAGAAGATCGCGGCGTTATTTTTGCCTTTGTGCGCGGAGCGGATGCGACCAGTTATAACCGGATGTCGGCCAATATGGATCTTGTTGAGCAGCGGTTAATGCCCTTGGTTGGCAAAGGTTTTCTCAAGTCGTTTAGTATTCAATCGCCCGCGTTCGGTGGGCAAGCGGGTGATCAGACGGGTTTTGTTATCATGATTTTGGATGACTGGAACGAACGAAGCATTACCGCTCAACAAGCATTAGGGCAGGTAAAAAAAGCGCTAACGGGAATTCCCGATGTACGAGTTATGCCCTTTATGCCCGGCTTTCGTGGTGGCTCTAATGAGCCTGTTCAGTTTGTGTTAGGTGGGTCAGACTATCCTGAACTCAAAAAATGGGCTGAATTGCTAAAAACGGAAGCTGAAAATTCCCCCTTTATGGAAGGTGCTGACACCAATTATTCCGAAAAGACACCTGAACTGGTGGTGACGATTGATAGGCAGCGTGCCGCGGAATTGGGGATCAGTGTCGCGGATATTTCAGATACGTTAGAAGTGATGCTCGGCGGGAAGAGTGAAACCAGCTTTGTTGAGCGTGGCGAAGAGTATGATGTTTATCTCCGTGGCGACGAAAATAGCTTCAATAACGCCTCCGATTTAAGCCAGATCTACATGAGAACCGCATCCGGTGAGCTTGTTACACTGGATGCACTTGCGAAAGTTGAAGAGGTGGCATCATCGATCCGTTTGTCTCATTACAATAAGCAAAAGGCGATCACGGTTACTGCAAATTTATCGGCTGGTTACACGTTGGGCGAAGCGCTTGATTTTCTTGACAAGAAAGCGATAGAGATACTTCCTAGTGATATTTACGTTAGTTACTCAGGTGAGTCAAAAGATTTTAAAGAAAACCAATCGAGCGTAGCCATTGTATTTGCGTTAGCGCTGCTTGTCGCCTATTTGGTACTTGCCGCCCAATTTGAAAGTTTTATCAACCCGTTAGTGGTGATGTTGACGGTGCCGATGGGTGTGTTTGGCGGCTTTCTTGGTCTATCAATTATGGGACAAGGTATCAATATCTATAGCCAAATTGGGATGATTATGCTGATCGGTATGGTGACCAAAAATGGCATTTTGATCGTTGAATTTGCCAACCAGCTGCGTGACCGAGGGGTTGAGTTTGAAAAAGCGATCATTGATGCCTCAGCAAGTCGCTTACGGCCAATCATGATGACCGACTTTACTACTTTAGCAGGTTCCATCCCATTAATTATCTCGACAGGAGCAGGTTATGAAAGCCGAGTGGCGGTGGGTACGGTGATTTTCTTCGGTATGGGCTTTGCCACTTTGGTCACTCTATTTGTTATTCCTGCTATGTACCGTTTGGTCTCGGCATCAACACGCTCTCCTGGGCATGTGGAAGCTGAACTTAACCAAGAACTGCTGCACGATGTTAAATCCAGAAGTGTGCACTGATTAATGTACCAAGAGCCTGCGCCCAGCAGGCTCTTCTTTGTTCACCGCTCACACCTATTCCATTCACCGTTATCTATGCCCATTAGATGAACTCACATACGGTCGACCAGTCGAGTTAGCACATCAAGTTATTTGAATATAAAAGCAAGATATCAAATGGTTAATGTGGTTAATGCCATATTCGATAATCTATCAAAATAGCCAGATCTTTTTTCCTATTTAAATCTTAGGTACTAATTATAGATAGACTCAATTTTGAGACACCCATTGCAATGCACCTTGCGATACTCTATCCACCTCTTTAATACAGAGACAAAATGAAGTGAATGCATCAGTAATGGCCATGGAAAATAAAAAACTCTCTATCCTCATCGTATGCATGGGAAATATATGCCGTTCACCGCTTTCTGAAGCTGTTTTGAGCCAAAAAGCGCAACAACAA
>AEZC01000127.1 GCA_000257205.1 Vibrio ordalii ATCC 33509
ACAGGTCTCAACAAGCGAATGCATACGGCCCCTGAACTTGTCGCCCGCATCAGATGTCGTTCCGAAGCTAATCTTACTCTGGATGACACTGCCACGTATTCTCCGCTCTGCTTCGTTGTTGGTGAGTGGTATTGAGGTATCGGTTAAGAACAACCACAAGCTTTGCCTATGAGATTGTAGCTTTTTACATCGACCTTTGTATCGCTGAACGACTATCCCACTGCCTTTTTGCAGCCAGTGGTCAAAGGATTTTCGAAGTCGATTCATGCGGCGAATATACTGTTCGTACTGGATTTCTGTATTTTCCAAACGGTGACGTATTCTAAAAACCATATTGGCGAGCAGTGTTAGCCGTTGTCCAACGAGAGCGGTAT
>AEZC01000128.1 GCA_000257205.1 Vibrio ordalii ATCC 33509
ACGCAAATAAAAATGATTAGTTAATACATTGTTATGTTTATATGTTACACCGAGCTGTAAATGTGAGCTAGGTTAGGAGTTAGCAAACTAAAGGGTTCAGACAAGTCAGAACAGCGTATTTAAAATTGTATTATTTCTTTAATTCGATAACGTATAAACAACCGATTGCATTTAGGGTGGTGAGGGAGTTTCATACAGCCCACTGCAAGTGGTCAATAAGGATAGCATCCATACATCCCCTGTAAATTAAGGTATGGAATGCAAATATAAGAATGAAATAAGGAGAATTAAAATGGCTGGTGTTTTAGGAATGATCCTTGCTGGTGGCGAAGGCTCGCGCTTGATGCCTTTAACGGAATCGCGTAGTAAACCTGCAGTGCCATTTGGTGGCAGTTATCGTTTAATCGATTTTGCTTTGAATAATTTTGTAAACGCGGATTTGATGCGTATCTACGTACTTACACAATTTAAATCACAATCGTTGTATTTACATATGAAGAAAGGCTGGAACCTTTCGGGCATCACTGATCGGTTTATCGATTCAATCCCCGCACAGATGCGTGATGGCAAGCGCTGGTACGAAGGTACTGCGGATGCTATCTACCAGAATATTCGTTTTATTGAACTCTCTACCCCCGACCAAGTATGTATTTTTGGCTCTGATCATATCTATAAAATGGATATCCGCCAGATGCTCGATTTCCATAAACGTGTAGACGCAAAACTGACCGTTTCTGCGCTGAGAATGCCATTGAAAGAAGCGTCTCAGTTTGGTGTAATTGAAGTTGATGAAGCTGGAAAAATGGTCGGCTTTGAAGAAAAACCTTGTAACCCCAAAGCGATCCCTGGGCACCCAGACCTTGCACTTGTTTCTATGGGTAACTACATATTTGATACAGATAAGCTCTGTGCAGAACTGCGTCGTGATGCTGAGGATAATCAATCCAGCCATGATTTTGGCAAAGATATTATCCCTAAACTTTTCCCGGAAGGAGAGGTTTATGTCTATGATTTTTCAATCAATAAAATTAAAGGCGAAAAAGACACAACTTACTGGCGTGATGTTGGTACGATTGAGGCCTATTGGGCAGCGCACATGGATCTATTAGAGCATGATGCCGATTTTTCGTTGTATAACCGTAGCTGGCCTCTGCATACTTATTATCCACCATTACCACCTGCAACCTTTGTTGATTCACACGATCGTAAAGTACAGATCACAGACAGCTTAATCTCTGGTGGAAGCTATATTCAAGGTGCGAAGATTTACAAATCTGTACTAGGTTACCGCAGTAACATTGGAGCCAACACTTTAGTGAGTGAATCTGTGATCTTAGGTGATGTTAAAATCGGTGAAGGGTGCACAATTAAGCGTGCGATTATTGATAAAAACGTCGAAATAGCACCTGGTACCATGATTGGTGAAGATTTAGAACTTGATAGACAACGTTTCCATGTTTCTGATGAGGGCATCGTTGTTATCGCAAAAGGAACAAAAGTTGGATTCTAGAATGGAAAAAATCGATGTTTGGTTTACCGTTTCAGAAGCTCAAGGTTTGATCAAAAGTGGTGGTTTGGCTGATGTGGCCAAAGCACTGCCTAAAGCACTGCAAGAGTTAGGTCATCAGATAGCTATTGTGCTACCGGCTTATCGTTCTATCTCGGGCATCTCTGATGCCCCTATCGTGCTTGAAACTGAGCTTACTCATTGGCCGCATACCTCTTATTCGGTTCGTCAAATGGAACTTGATGGAGTCCTTGTTTACCTAATTGAATGTGAACAATATTTTGGCCGAGCACAAATGTATGGCGAGAATAACCAAGCGTACGCTGATAATGGCGAGCGTTTTGGTTTCTTTTCAGCAGCTAGCCTAGATGTTTTACCTAAGCTCGGTAAAAAACCAAAGATTATCCATGCAAATGATTGGCATACAGGGTTGGTTCCATTTTTGTTGAAAACGCGTTACCAGCATGACGCTTATTTTTCTGATATGAAAAGCGTATTGACTGTTCACAACGCGATTTTTAAAGGTATTTTTTCTTATCATCAATTAGAGATCATCCCAGAATTGAACTTATCTGGCATGGAATTTTTACGCTACGGACACGATCACGTCAGTATGCTCAGAGCCGGAATTGCCTTTGCTGACAAAATCAATGCCGTTAGCCCTAATTATGCTTCCGAGCTTCTAACACCACTAGGTTCTCATGGGTTGGTAGACGACTTTGTTCACCGGGCTAGGGATTTACACGGCATCGTTAATGGGTGTGATTATAGTGAGTGGAATCCACAAAACGATCAATTTCTTCCTCTTTGCTACAACGATGAGGCTGAGTCACTTCAAGCGGGTAAGCGGGCGAGTAAGCACATGCTGCAACAAGAGCTGCAATTACCTCAGCGCGAAGTGCCTTTGTTCGGGATGGTCTGCAGACTCACTCATCAAAAAGGTTTTCATTATATATTACCTATACTTGAGTCTTTCTTACGCAATGATGTCCAACTGATTATTGTTGGTACAGGAGAGCCAGAAGTTGCTGCTCAGCTCAACAGAATAGCGGCGAAGCATACTGACAAATTTGCATTTGTTGAAGCTTATAGCAATCGTTTTGCACATTTGGTTGAAGCTGGTTCTGATTTCTTCTTAATGCCCTCCGAATTTGAAGCTTGCGGTTTGAATCAGATCTACAGTATGGCCTATGGCACGCTGCCCATCGTTCGTGAAGTCGGTGGTTTAAAAGACACCGTACGTGATTATGATAAATTTCCTCAAGAGGCAACAGGGTTTGGGTTTCATGAACCTTCTCCTGAAGCACTGTTAATTGCGATGCAACGAGCGGTATTGTTTTATTTACAGCATCCTGATGTTATGTTGGAAGTTCAGCAAAGAGCAATGCGGCAACATTTTAACTGGCAGGATTCAGCGAAAGAGTATATTAAGATGTATCATCTGGCGATTCATGGCTGATGTTTTATAATAAATAAGGCGCTTCGGCGCCTTATTTATTAACTGTGCAGCCTAATAGACCCGTGCGTTTTTTCACTCTTAACAGCTAGTTTTGTGGTAGTCTTAAACTTCTTAAATTGAAGATGATTAACGGTTTTGTATGTCTCATAGCTTACTTTTCCATAAAACTTACCTCCATGCTACCAGTGATGAATGGGTTGTCTTTGTGCATGGTGCAGGGGGAAGTTCATCTATCTGGTTTAAGCAAATCAAGGCCTATCGTGAGCATTTCAACTTGTTACTGGTTGATTTACGAGGTCACGGAAAGTCAAATCAACTGTTTCAAGAGTTGATGGCAAATCGTTACACATTTAAATCGGTCACTCTTGATATTCTCAAAGTGCTCGATCATTTGAAAATTCACTCTGCCCATTTTGTTGGAATGTCACTCGGTACTATTATCGTGCGTAACCTTGCTGAAATGGCAGCAGGACGAGTTCGTTCAATGGTTCTTGGTGGCGCTGTAACCCGTTTGAATGTGCGCTCTCAGGTGCTCGTAAAGTTAGGCAATTTGAGTAAACACATTATTCCTTACATGTGGCTTTATCGTCTGTTTGCTTACATTGTGATGCCACAACGCAACCAAAAAGAGTCGCGGCATCTTTTTATTCGAGAAGCGAAGAAGTTGTGCCAAAAAGAGTTTAAACGCTGGTTTATGCTGACATCAGAAGTCAATCCTCTGATGAAATGCTTCAAAGAGAAAGAGCTGCATATTCCTACACTTTATCTTATGGGGCAGCGTGACTACATGTTCATTCAGCCTGTTAAAGAGATGGTGGCAACGCATACACAAAGCATGCTACTAGAGATCCCAGATTGCGGGCACGTGTGCAACGTTGAACAATCTGAGATGTTTAACCACCATTCAATTGAGTTCATACGCCAGCATCAGAGCCGTTAGTTTGAATCTAAACAACCGCAGTACCAGCAGGCTGCAAACTGCGGCTCGTTTTCTTCACTACACTGTTTACAAATCCAATACGTTTTTTCGCTTATTTCTTCGCTCTGATAAGCCATTAGTCGTACTTGAGCATCGGCTATTTGGGTTTCATCTAATAGCCATACATATGGCAAAGTTTCTTCTGTAAAAGGCAACTCTCCACTTAAACCGTATAAATTTTCACCTTTCACTTCACAGTGGATGTTGAATTGCTGTAAATACTGGCAAACGATGTAGGCTTCTATCGGATGGCTTGAAACGAAAATCTTCATTGCCATTCACTTCAAGCAGAAGTAGGGTTTTTATTTAATTTGGTCATAATCCACTTAGTGATAAGTGGGAAAAGACCGAGTAGAGCAAATGAAAACAAAACCGAAGGAGACACAATACCAGACAAATTTTCAATTTCAGCTAGTTGAGTTCCAGCATTCAGATAAACGGCAGTGCCGGGTAGCATACCGAGTTGGCTAATCAGGTAAAAGCGAGCCACAGATATGGGAGTTAGGCCCATTAATAAATTAATCAAGAAAAAAGGGAAAACAGGAATTAAGCGCAGTGAAAATAGATAAAATGCGCCATCTCTTTCGACACCTTGATTAATCGTTTGCAGCTTTTGACCAAACTTTGTTTGGATCCACTCTCGTAGCAAGAAACGGCTACTCAAAAAGGCGATTGTTGCACCTATGGTACTGGCAAAGGAGACAAGTAGTAAACTCGCCCAAAAACCAAACAGCGCAGCGCCCAGTAACGTGACGACCGCCGCTCCAGGGATAGAGAAAGCAGTGAGCACAATATAGAGTGAAAAATAGATCAAAGCAGCGCTGATGACGTTTTGACTAATGTATTCGTTTAATAGCATTTGCTGTGCTTTGGCATTATCTAACGTTAGATAGTGGCCAAAATTTACAATCAAAAAGACAATAAAGGCCAATAAAGCCAAGCCTAAGAGAAGTTTTTTATTCATGGTATTCCTCACAACGACATATTTTACTAGATATATACCCTTCCGACTTGAAGCCGCAGCGGTGTTGGCTACGTTCGTTCACCCCAATCACATAGTTTGCCTATGCTCATGGGGACTCACTCACTTGCCGCCTACCTGCAACTCCAAGTTATTTGGGTATAGTGAAGAAGACAGAAGAAGTCGAATTTATCTTTCAAAATAGAATAAAAAACGCTCGCATAATTATGCGAGCGTGCTTAATTGATATGACCAGTAGTGTCTCTATGGTTCGACAACTAAAGGCTTTTTACTAATTCATCGCGTCGAGATTGTGGGATCACCGACCAATGCTTGCCTTTAATGGCACCTTCAAGCGCCCATAGCAATTCAATACTGATTGAAGAAGAATGAGTTTGCTGAATTGCTTTATAGGCTTCCAAGGCTCCTTTGCTTTGCAAATCTGTCACAGATTCAATCCCAGCTTTCTTGAGCATACGTTCGGTGGCGAGACGAAGGTTTGGGAGATCTTTTAGACGATCTGGCTTGGCTTGGGCTTGAATCTCTCGCTCTTGTTTTGCGATTTCGAGTGCGACAGCAGCATCTCGTAAAATGAGCGAAGGGTTTTGCCAACAATTGTCAGGCAATGCAAAATATTTCGTGACGACAGGGAACCCGCGTTTTTTATAGATATAGGGCTCATAGCCTTGCTCTTTAAAGCGAGAGGTTGACAAATCGTCTGCGCGAATATGAAGTTTATCGTTTACGACCAAAGCAAACATGGTGTCATCGACAAAAATGCCGAAGCCGCCAAACATTGAACGAGACTTAACACGTCCAAGTTGTTCGAAGAGTCGCATAGAATCTTTAAGTATTGGTTTATCCATGCTGTAAATTCTCGGTGTATGGGAAAAACGCCACCAAAATCAGGTCCGAGAGATTAGCAAACTTATGCAGAAAGAGTGTCAGTAAGGAGTAAACTTAACGTTTGCATATTTGCCATCGGCAACCCCGCTACCTATTGAATATTCAGTTTAGGCCGGAGGCTTTGCGTCCCATCCTTTCAAATGGTTTGCCCTGTGCGTGACTTCTAATAATAAGAATATATAAATTTTTGGATGAGCATCACGTTTATTTATTATTTTCGTGATGCTTATTCCAAATTTACTATTATTTGATACGGCGTTCTGTCTCAGGTGTAGAAAAATTCCTAAAATTGACATTTGTCGCTTGCTTTAAATAATGACACTATTTTGTGATATTTTTTACTGTGTTGCGTTCAACAATCTCGGGGTGCATCTCAAACACACGACGTTCATGCTCTTTGTCTTTAATGCGTTCCAATAGGATTTCAAAGGCGTTTTTCCCTACTCGTCGCTTTGGCTGGTGAACCGTGGTTAACGGTGGCGAGAAGTATTCAGCCAGTTCTATATTGTCATAGCCAATAACAGACATGTCATCAGGAATACGGATGCCTTTTTGTTGCAAGCGACTCATTAAACCGAGAGCCATTGTATCGTTAAAGCAGAAAACAGCCGTTGGGCGTTTGTCCATGGCGGCGATCTTGTCGGCGGCGAGAACCGCCGTATCACATTCGAAATTACCTTCTAAAATCCAATCGTCATGCGCTTTAAGGCCTGCTTCGGCAAGCGCACGCTTAAACCCTTGAATTCGCTCTTGGCACGCCGCTTTTTCAAAGTGTCCACTTAAGCAAGCAATGTCAGTATGTCCATGATCAATAAGGTATTTGGTGGCGAGATATCCGCCTTCCTCTGAGTTATCAATAATTTTATCCGCTTGAGAACTTTCAGGGCCCCAATCCATGATAACTTTCGGAATGTCTGAATGACGATCAAGCATCTCAAGCAGTTCTTGGGTGAGGTCCGAGCACATGACTAACATACCATCGACACGTTTTTCCGCTAGCATGCGGATGTAGTCGCGTTGTTTCTCGTAAATACCGCCGGTATTGCACAAAATAAGTGTGTAGCCTTGGCGGTAGCAGTAACTTTCAACACCATCGATAACCTCAGAAAAAAATAAGTTTGTCGATTGGGTCACTAACATACCAATGGTACGGGTGGTGTTGCATTTTAAGCTGCGAGCGACTGCACTTGGTGCATAGTTGAGCTCTGATACCGCTTCCATCACTCGTTCTTGGGTTGCTTCAGCCACAAAGCGAGTTTTATTGATTACATGCGATACCGTGGTGGTTGATACGCCCGCTAAGCGTGCAACGTCTTTAATCGTAGCCATAAATTCTCTGTCCTGTCGATAACTGCTGAAAGTGGTAGTCACGAAGAGCAATTCAGCGGTATTAGGCCTATCAGTGTCATATTGAAGCCTAAAAGTAGTAAAAACACAAAAACCGCCTCTAGACAGCGGTTGCATCTTCAATTCATTTTTTTATCGTTTGCGGTCAAGATTCTAGTCCGCAAATGTCGATCAAGCAACGAAAAATCCACCGAATAAATCGGTCAACAGTCACAACTGACCGATTTAGTAATAGGTATTAACCAGGTTATCTCATTGGTTTGATAAATAATCGCGGTCTAAGTGAAGAAATGCGACTAACAATTCGCTTGCGGCACCATAAAAACCAAATTGATCAATTTGTTGGCAACGAAGATGGAATTGTGGGATCCAAGAGAGCAAATGTTGTTCAATAAAATCACACTGCTGCGTAAAGGCTTGTTCAAAGTGTGCTTCTTGCTCAAGTTCATTGGAGCGAATGATCAAGTTACCTAAGAAATCCAGTTCAATCGCAATGTGGTCGGCGGGTTCGTTGAGTGCATCGTTGACTGTAATGTGATGGGCTGCCATCAAATCCGACATTGCTCTGGCTGGTTCGTCATTGAGCAACCCTGATTTTCCAATGTAAATTGAGGCATAGGGCAGCGCGGACTCCTTATTGGATTTTAAAAAAAGATCACAGAAATCGGCTGCGAGCTCAAGCTGTGCGTCTTCTTTGTCTTGCAATCGGTTTAGTGCATCAACTAATTTATCAATAGCAGGTTTAAGTGTCGTATTTTCAGCCAACCCTGAAAGAAATGTACGAATAGCGGACGTATGGTATTGCCCTAATTCATGTTCCGAAAGTTCTTTCACAAATAAGCTCGAAAGCCACCAATAAATCTCGGCACGCTGTTCATTAAAAGCTTTTATGTCTTGCATAGTACTGGCTCTCCAAGGGTGTGGTTTTGCGAAAATCGTTTTTTAAAAGTAACTGCTGTAAGTGTAACTAATAAAAATGAATAGCAGTCACTAAGAAAATGAAAAAATATGAGTGATTTTTTCATTAAGTTAATGGATGTCCGGAAGGTTGTTTTGAATCAATAAACTCTCATCTTTCTTAATTTTAAAAGTTGTACGACTAGAATTATGACTATTTATGAATAGAATGGCTTTGTACAGAATCTCGAGCCGAGGTTTGAACCTTTCTATAGAGTAAAGTGGTGTAAATGAGCTATCACGTATTAGTCGTTGAAGATGACGCAGTTACCAGCAGCAAGCTGACTGGATACTTTCAAAATGAAGGTTATACAGTAACACAAGCGGAAAGCGGTACTCAGATGAGAGAAGCGTTGAAAAGCAACGATATAGATTTGATTATGCTAGACATTAATTTACCCGGTGAAGACGGTTTAATGTTAACGCGTGAGCTACGCAGCCAGTCTGATATTGGCATCATCCTAGTGACAGGACGTACGGACAGTATCGATAAAATTGTTGGTCTTGAAATGGGGGCCGATGATTACGTGACTAAACCTTTTGAATTGCGCGAGTTACTGGTGAGAGTGAAAAACTTGCTGTGGCGGATCTCGGCAGTAAAAAACAAACTGAGTGAAGAGAGCTGTGTATCTCACAATGCGAATTTAGTGCGCTTTAGCGAGTGGACCTTTGATATTCAGCGCCGTGCGCTGAGCCGTAATGGTGAACCCGTAAAACTGACCAAAGCGGAATATGAGCTATTAGTTGCCTTGTCGTCCTATCCGAATCAAGTCCTTAGCCGTGAACGTATTTTAAATATGATCAGCCATCGTGTGGATGCACCTAACGATCGAACGATTGATGTACTGATTCGACGCATGAGGGCGAAGATGGAGTTTGATCCTAAGAATCCGCAAATCTTTGTGACTGTGCACGGTGAAGGTTATATGTTCGCTGGTGATTAGCTGAGTGGTCGCGTGTGTAAAATTGGCGTTGGGCCGTGCTTTTTTATTCCCATGATTTTTTCTAGCCGCGATTACTAAGAAAAACGGAGCACATAAGTGGCTCCGTTTTGGGTTGAATATAATAGCTAATAGCTAATAGCTAATTGCTATTGATGTCTAACTCTGTATCGCCATGCCCGGAGGCCCAATCACGCAAGCCTTGCCATAATAAGCCTAACGTCTCATACCAGTAACGCTCAGTTTGTTCTAAATAACGCGCTCGAGGAGCGTATTTTTCCCAAGCTTGTGCAATATTGGTTTGCGCTAAGAAATTGGTTGGCGCAGGTATTGGGTCAATACCTGCTGAATGAAACTCCTTCAATGCTCTTTCCATATGACTGGCCGATGTTACCAAAACCAGCCGGCGCTGCTGGACAAATGCGGCCGCTTGTCGCGCTTCTTCCCAAGTATCTTTGGCTGTTTCGAGCAATATAATATCAGATTTACTCACTCCAAGCGCCAATGCCATGACGGCTAGCATGCGCGCATGGCTAAATTCCGACCCGCCAGAGTAGCCTGATAAAATCAACTTTGAGCCGGGGTACATACGCATGACGCGGATGCCTTCGTTTAAGCGTACCAACGCAGTGCGGCTGAGTTCAGAGGTCGGGGGGATTTGGTCATCCACTACGTGGCCGCTGCCTAAAACCATCACATAATCGATGCTGCCATCAACCGGGAGAAAAGCCGAGTATTGTCTTTCCAAAGGCATTAGCATGCGTGTTGCGAAGGGTTGGAAAGAGATAAGAAATATCCCCACTAAAGAGAAGAGGACAAACATACAGCCAGTCTTACGTCTGACGGTGAACATTATGAGCATTAATCCGACAAAACCGAGGATTAGCATCGCCGGAAGAGGCATTAATAATGAGGAAATAACTTTTTTCAGCTCAAACATATACAAAATAGTCCGAAAAACCACCACTTGATAATAAAAAGGAACAAAGCCTCTTTATTCCTGCCATTCCTATGACAGAATAGCAGCACGATTCGCTATCATAACTCAAGCCACTGTGACTGAAGACCGGAATTTCGACGATATTGCCCACAAATTTGCAAAAAACATATACGGCTCTGACAAAGGTGAAATTCGTCAAGTCATTGTTTGGCAAGATCTTGAGCAACTGCTCGCTTTGTTGAGCAACCACCCAAAACCCTTGCAAGTGCTTGATGCGGGCGGCGGTTTGGCACAAATGTCACAAAAAATAGCCAAGCTTGGACACCAAATCACGCTGTGTGATTTATCCTCTGAAATGCTTCAACTTGCGGAACAAGAGATCCGAAAAAATGGTCTGCTTGAGCAGTATCGGTTGGTACATTCCCCCGTGCAATCCATCCAATCGCACCTTAGTGCGCCAGTGGATGTGTTGTTGTTTCACGCGGTTATGGAATGGTTAGCCGAACCAAAACCCGCATTGCAGAATTTGTTAGCTCAAGTTAGGCCAGGTGGTATGGCATCAATCATGTTCTATAACCATCATGGCTTGGTGTACAAAAACGTTGTTTGTGGCAACATTCCCCATGTATTGGAGGGCATGCCGCATCGCAAGCGGTTTAAGCTCCAGCCTCAGCAAGGGTTAAAACCTGAAGAAGTGTATCAATGGATCGAAGAATCAGGATTTGAAATTTGTGGAAAATCGGGCATCCGATCATTCAGTGACTATATTGGGAATGTGAAAAATATGGGTGACTACCAATATGAAGATGTACTGGCACTCGAACAACAATTATGTAGACAAGAGCCGTACCTCTCGCTAGGTCGATATATTCATGTATGGGCGAAAAAGAAAATAGAGCAGGAATAACAATGAGTGAGATGACTCAGAACGCTGCACAGCAACCTATTGATGAATTGGTTAGCTGGGTAAAACAGCATGATTTCTCATTGAACCTGACGACAGAACGACTGGCGTTCCTTATTGCCATTGCAGTATTGAGTAACGAAAGGTTTGATGAAGAATTAGGTGAAGGTGAGTTACACGATGCGTTTGCCATCGTAACTCGCTTATTTGAAGAAACCGGTGAAGCCTCCGCGTTTCGTGCCAATAATGCGATCAATGAGTTGGTAAAACAGCGCTTAATGAGCCGCTTCACCAGCGAGATGACTGATGGCGTTAGTATTTACCGTTTGTCACCGTTGGCTATTGGTATTACGGACTATTACGTCCGTCATAGAGAGTTTTCCAAGCTGAAGCTCTCAATTCAGCTTTCTATGGTTGCCGATGAAATGGCCAAGGCGATTGAAGCCGCGAATAAAGGCGGTACCCCAGGGCATTGGAAAAAGAACGTCTACGGCGTATTAAAATACTCGGTAGGGGAAATTTTTGATCGTATCGATTTAAACCAACGTGTGATGGATGAGCAGCAGCAATCGGTCAAACTGCAAATTGCTGAGCTGCTGAATAAAGATTGGCGTGAAGCGATCAACAACTGTGAATCGTTATTGTCTGAAACCTCTTCAACGCTGCGTGAACTGCAAGACACTTTACAAGCGGCGGGGGATGAGCTGCAAACGCAAATTTTGGATATCCAAGAATTGGTTTATGGCGAAACTGAACTCGAATTCATTGAAGAAATCCTGTTTGGATTACAGATGAAACTTGATCGCATCACCAGTTGGGGACAACAGGCGATCGATCTCTGGATTGGCTACGACCGCCATGTCCATAAATTCATTCGTACCGCCATTGATATGGACCAAAACCGAGCGTTTAGCCAGCGTTTACGTCAATCGCTCAGCGACTATTTTGACGCGCCTTGGTACCTCACTTATGCCGATGCTGAGCGTTTAACCGACCTGCGTGATGAAGCTCTCGTCTTAAGAGATGATGAGGTGATGGGGCAAGTGCCTCCAGAAGTGGAGTACGAAGAGTTCCAGCAAGTCAATGATGAGCTCTCCTTGCGTATCGGCAGCATGCTCAAAGGTCATAAAGATCAAGGGATGCCAATTGATTTAGGACGAGTACTGAGAGACTACCTCGCCACTCATCCCCATACACATCATTTTGATTTAGCGCGAATTATTGTTGATCAAGCGGTGAGGCTTGGCTACTCAGAGCAAGATTACCAAGCCATCCAACCTGACTGGCAAGCGATCAACGATTTTGGTGCAAAGGTACAAGCAAATGTCATCGACAGATATTAATGAATACATGCCAGAAAATCTGGCTAAAGCAATTTCAAATCCTTTATTTCCTGCGCTAGATAGCCAGCTGCGAGCTGGGCGTCATGTTGCTAGTGATGATTTGGATAATCACACCTTTTTACTGGATTTTGAGCCCGATTTAGCGCTGTTTTACCAACGCTATAACACCGAATTAGTCAAAGCGGCGGAAGGCTTTTTTTACCTGCGTCCTCGCTCTACTGCTTTAATCAATCGTAGCGTGCTGTCTGAGTTGGATATGCTGGTCGGCAAAGTGCTCTGTTTTCTGTATTTGAGTCCTGAACGCCTTGCGCACGAAGGCATCTTTACTAATCAAGAATTGTACGAAGAGCTACTGTCTCTGGCCGATGAAAAAAAACTGATGAAGCTCGTCACCAACCGAGCCAGCGGTTCAGACTTAGACAAAGAAAAGCTGTTTGAAAAAGTGCGTACCTCATTGCGTCGTTTACGTCGTTTGGGGATGATCATCCATTTAGGTGATACCAATAAATTCCGTATTAGCGAAGCCGTATTTCGTTTTGGTGCCGATGTGCGCATCGGTGACGACATGCGTGAAGCGCAACTGCGTTTGATCCGCGATGGTGAAGCGGTTGTCCACGCCCAAGAACCGAATCAAGGCAGCTTGCTGGATAACGAAGACGAGATTGAAGAACAAAATGTTAACGAGCAAACAGAATGGGAAGGTGAAGCATGATTGAGAGAGGTAAATATCAATCGCTAACCATGATCAATTGGAACGGCTTTTTTGCTCGGACTTTTGATATTGATGGATTAGTTACCACCTTATCGGGCGGTAACGGTGCGGGCAAATCGACCACCATGGCGGCATTTATCACCACCTTGATCCCAGATCAAAGTTTGCTCCATTTTAGAAACACCACCGAAGCGGGCAGCTCACAAGCGTCTCGCGATAAAGGCTTATACGGTAAACTGCAAGCGGGCGCATGCTACGCCGCGTTGGATGTAGTGAATTCACGCAAACAGCGTTTACTGTTTGGCGTTAAGCTACAACAGGTGGCGGGGCGCGATAAGAAAGTGGATATCAAACCGTTTGTGATTCAAGGCTTGCCAAGCCATGTCAAACCAACCGATGTACTGATTGAAAACGTCTCAGACAACCACGCGCGCGTGCGTCAACTCAATGAAGTGAAAGAGATTGTCGCGAAAATTGAAGGGGCGCATTTTAAAGCGTTTAGCTCCATTGTCGATTATCACGCGCAGATGTTTGAATTTGGCGTGGTGCCGAAAAAACTGCGTAACAGTAGTGACCGTTCAAAATTCTATCGCTTGATTGAGGCTTCTTTATACGGCGGTATTTCCAGTGCCATTACTCGCTCGTTGCGTGATTATCTGTTGCCACAAAATGGTGGTGTGAAGAAAGCATTCCAAGATATGGAATCGGCGTTGCGTGAAAACCGCATGACGTTAGAAGCGATCAAAACCACGCAAGCGGATCGCGATCTCTTCAAGCACCTGATTACTGAATCGACAAATTACGTGGCCGCGGATTACATGCGTCACGCCAACGATCGCCACAATAAGCTAGAGCAAACGCTCGCGTTGCGTAACGAGTTGTTTGGCTCTCGCCATACATTGATTGAACAAAACCGATTACTCAATCAAGTTCAAGAAGAGCTTGAACTGCTGTTAGAGCAAGAGTCTACCTTAGAGCAAGATCACCAAGCCGCTTCTGATCATTTGCAACTGGTGCAAAACGCACTGCGTCAGCAAGAGAAAATTGAGCGCTATCAAGAGGATTTGCAAGAGCTCACTATTCGCCTTGAAGAGCAAATGATGGTGGTCGAAGAGGCGCAAGAGCGCGTCATGATGGCTGAAGAGCAAGCGATTATCTCTGAAGATGAGGTCGATAGCTTAAAGAGTCAACTGGCCGATTATCAACAAGCATTAGATGTTCAACAAACGCGAGCCTTGCAATATCAACAAGCCGTACAGGCGCTCGATAAAGCCAAACAGTTGCTAAATGATGATCAGTTAACACCAGAGCGTGCCCAAGCGCAGGTATCGGATCTCAAGCATCAGCAAGACGCTAATACGACCACGTTATTGGCGTTAAAGCATAAATTGGACATGTCTTCGGCCGCGGTCGAACAGTTTGAGCAGGCACTGCAACTGGTGCGCAGCGTGGTGGGTGAAGTGCCTCGTCACGATGCGGCTCAGCATGCAAAAGCCATCATGCAGCAAGCGCGTAACGCCCAGCAAATCAGCCAAAATGAAGCACAGTGGTATGCACAGCAGCGAGATCTGGAACGCCGCTTAAATCAGCAGCAAGTGGCGCGTCAGTCCGTGGCTGAATACCAAAAGCAACACCATATTGACTTGCACGATGAGCTAACACTAGAGCAAGAGCGCGAGCGCCACGCCGCTCTGATTGAATCCCTGGAATATGAACAAGAAGTGCTGCGTGAACAGCGCAGTGAGCAGCGCCGTACCGAGCAAGATAAACAGGCTGAAATTCAACGACTGGAATCGATCGCTCCGACTTGGATTGCTGCCAACGATGCATTGCATACTTTACGCGAACAAAGTGGTGCAACATTAGAAAATAGCCAAGCTGTGATGGCGCAGATGCAACAAGTGCTTGAGCAAGAAAAAGCACAATCAATCGCTAAAGATAAACTGGCAGAACGTCGCGCGCAGCTTGAAAATGAAATCGAGCGCTTGGCGTCTCCTGGTGGTTCAAATGATCCTCGCTTGAAAGGATTAGCAGATAGCTTAGGCGGCGTTTTACTGTCTGAAATTTACGATGACATCACGATTGACGATGCACCGTATTTCAGTGCCATGTACGGCCCAGCTCGTCATGCGATTGTGGTTTCGGATTTATCTGGCATCAAAGAGAAGCTGGTCGAGCTTGATGACTGCCCAGAAGATCTGTACATCATTGAAGGGGATGTCGATGCCTTTGATGATAGCTCGTTCAATGCTGACGAATTGGAAGGAGCGGTATGTGTTCAGCTCAATAACCGCCAAATGCGTTATTCTCGTTTACCTGAGATCCCACTCTTTGGCCGAGCTGCGCGCGAACAACGTTTAGAGTTACTGCGTAACGAGCGCGAAGAAGTGGTGGAAGAGCACGCAAAAGCGGCGTTTGATTCACAAAAACTGCAACGTCTATACCACAGCTTTAACCAATTTGTTGCTTCACACATCCAAGTCGCTTTTGAAGCCGATCCAGAACAAGCGTTGCAAGCGGCACGTGAGCAACGCAATCAACTGGTCCGTGTATTGGCTGAATTGGACGCAAAAGAGCAGCAGCAGCGCAGCCAGTTACAGCTAAGCAAACATGCGTTAACGATGCTCGATAAGCTGGCTCCTAACATGTTGCTCATTGAAGATGAGGCATTGCAAGCACGTTTCGATGAAGCTGAGCTGAACATTAATCAACTGGCGGAAGCGAAAGCGTTTTTAAGCTCGCACGGTAAAGCCACCGCGGAGTTAGAGCAGCTGGCTTCAGCGCTTGAGGTTGACCCACAGCAATTTGATGCACTTACGGAGCAATATCAGCAAGCGGATCAAGCTCTTCAGACATTGAAAGTGCAGATCTTTGCACTCTCAGACTTGATTGAACGCCGCCACTATTTTAGCTATTCCGATTCGGTTGATCTGCTCAGTAAAAGCAGCGAGCTAAGTGAGCAGCTCAAAAACAAATTGGTTGAGGCAGAAAGCGACCGTACCCGTACTCGTGATGAGCTCAAACAGACTCAAAGCCAAATGAACCAATATAACCAAGTGTTAGCGGCCTTAAAAAGCTCACATCAAGCTAAGTTGGAAACGGTTCAAGAGTTCAAGCAGGAGCTACAAGAGTTTGGTGTGCATGCCGATGAAGGTGCGCAAGAGCGTGCTGAACGTCGTCGTGATGAATTGCAACAGCGTCTGCATGCCTCACGTACCCGTAAGAGCGAGTATGAACGTACACTGACCGCAACTGATCTTGAAATGAAAGCATTAGTTAAACGGTTGAAAAAGGTGCAGAAAGATTATCAAGATCTGCGCACATTTGTGGTGAATGCAAAAGCAGGGTGGTGCTCTGTATTACGTTTGGCGCGTGATCACGATGTTGAGCGCCGCTTGCATAAACGTGAGCTGGCGTATCTATCGGCCGATGAACTGCGTTCCATGTCGGATAAATCACTGGGCGCGCTGCGTTTAGCGGTCGCAAGTAATGACGACCTGCGTGATGCACTGCGTTTGTCGGAAGATAACGCACATCCAGAACGCAAAGTTTTGTTCTACATCGCCGTGTATCAACATCTGCGTGAGCGTATTCGCCAAGACATCATTCGCACCGATGATCCTGTTGAAGCGATTGAAGAGATGGAAGTGGAGCTTGCGCGTCTAACTGAAGAGTTGACTCAACGTGAAAACCGTTTAGCGATCAGCTCTGAATCGGTGGCCAGCATCATCAAAAAAACCATTCAACGTGAGCAAAATCGTATTCGGATGCTCAACCAAGGTTTGTCTAACATTAACTTTGGTCAAGTGAAAGGCGTTCGCCTTAACGTGAAAGTACGCGAGAGCCATGAAATCCTACTCGCGGGATTATCTGAAAAACAGAGTCAGCATAAAGATCTGTTTGAGAGTACTCGTTATACCTTCTCCGAAGCGATGGCGAAACTGTTCCAGCGTGTTAACCCACATATCGATATGGGGCAACGTTCA
The DNA here is from genome assembly GCA_000257205.1 of Vibrio ordalii ATCC 33509. GTDB lineage: Bacteria > Pseudomonadota > Gammaproteobacteria > Enterobacterales > Vibrionaceae > Vibrio > Vibrio ordalii. The sequence continues at coordinate 16,943 of AEZC01000128.1, forward strand.
CCGCAAGTATTGGGTGAAGAGCTATTGGATTACCGTAACTACTTAGAGTTGAGTGTTGAAGTAAATCGCGGATCCGATGGCTGGTTGCAAGCGGAATCGGGCGCGTTATCGACTGGTGAAGCGATTGGTACTGGGCAGTCTATTTTATTGATGGTAATTCAAAGTTGGGAAGAGGAATCTCGTCGTCTACGCAGTAAAGACATCGTTCCATGCCGTTTACTGTTTTTAGATGAAGCGGCGCGTTTGGATGCCAAATCCATTTCAACCTTGTTTGAACTGTGCGAGCGTCTGGATATGCAACTTTTAATTGCTGCGCCAGAGAACATTAGCCCTGAGAAAGGCACGACTTATAAATTGGTGCGCAAAGTGTTTAAAGATCACGAACACGTTCATGTGGTCGGTCTGCGAGGTTTTGGTCAAACTGAAAAACCAAAATCAGAAGCACAGCAGATGGCCGAAATGCTGTAAGCATCGCCTCCATCGCTAATAAAAAAAGCCCAATACTCCTGATAGAGATTGGGCTTTTTAGTGATTAAATTTGGTGAGAGTTACTCGCTTAACTCATCAGAGCCGAATTGCTTAGCGGCATAAGCGACACGTTCTTCTGGGCTAGGATAGATAAGTTGCGATCCTAAACTTTCGATATGCTGCAAACGTGGCAGCAGCCATGCGCCATTGGCTATCTGGATAGCAAGCCCAGGGCGAGCGTTAAGCTCAAGTACCATCGGGCCTTCTTCTTTATCCAGTACCATGTCGGTTCCCATATAACCAAGGCCGGTCATTTCCCAAGCACTAGAGGCTAAGGTGAGTAGCTTCTTCCAATGTGGTACTTGCAACGTTGAGAGATCTTTGCCGGTATCTGGGTGCTCAGTGATGGGTAAATTAAACTGCACGGCTCGTACTGCTTTTCCTGTGGCAATATCAAGACCTACGCCAACAGCACCTTGGTGTAAGTTGGCTTTACCATCAGAAGCCGAAGTCGAGAGGCGCATCATCGCCATGACGGGGTAGCCCTTGAAGACAATAATGCGTACATCAGGCACACCTTCATAGCTAAAGCCTTCGAAACAATCGTCAAATTTAATCAGGTTTTCAACCACAGCCACATCATTTTTACCGCCTAGTGAAAATAGTCCGGCCAAGGCATTACTAATATGGCGCTCAACATCTTGCTGGTTGATGGTCGCACCAGAAGGTTTAGTGTACACACCATCCTTGTGCGACATAATCACTAAAATGCCTTTACCACCGCTTCCGCGTGCAGGCTTTATCACAAAGCCCGGCCACTCTTTGACCATGGCATGAATTGATTTTACATTCGCTTGGTTACTGATCACACCAATCAGTTTTGGCACAGTACAACCCGCACGCTGCGCAATCAATTTGGTTTGTAACTTATCATCAACCAATGGGTATTTTGAGCGATCGTTATAGCGACCAATGTAGCTATGGTTACGCTTGTTCATGCCCATAATACCTTTACGGCGCAGCTTAAATGGAGAAGTGTATTCGGATAATGAAAACATCGTTACTCCTCGGCTAACGGTTTAAAGCGACGAAGTTCAGTTAAACGGTATCCCGTATAGGTTCCTAATAGCAGAATGGCAGCCAATACGATCAGCTGTAAGCCAATAAAATTAAAGGTTAGGTGTTGCACATAAGAGTTAGTCATACCTAAGTAGATCAATACGGAGGTAAACAGTGAGCCGCCACCTTGTAAGATAACCTCTTTCGCCCCTTCTTCTTCCCACAGAATCGACATACGTTCGATGGTCCAAGAGAGAATGATCATCGGGAAGAAAGTAATAGATAACCCTTCGGTGAGGCCGATCTTAAAGGCAACAACCGTGAAGACAGAGATAATGAGTATTACAGTGATGATCACCGCCGATATTCGTGCCACCAGCAGCAGGTTTAATTTCGATAAATAGCTACGAATGATTAAACCCGTTCCGACGATAAGCAGAAAGCCCACGATACCAGTCAGTAATTGAGTTTGAACAAAGGCTACGGCGATCAGTACCGGCATGAAAGTACCTGAGGTTTTTAGCCCAATAATCACCCGTAAGAACACCACAATTAATGCGCCGATAGGGATCAACATGATAGTCTTGAACATCGCTTGCTCTTCAAGCGGTAAGCTGTGAATAGAGAAGTTTAAGAGTTTGTCGGCCTCAATTTTATTATTGGTTGCCGTCTGAGGTGAAACATCTTGAGACAGCATAGTGAAGTGAACTTGGCTGTTTTGTCCACCCGTGACATCCAGCAGTGAAACGTTGGATTCATCCCAAACCAGTATGTTAGGGTGGTTGGGCTGCGTGCCCGTTTCAGGGTTAAAAAGCACCCACTGATCGCCATTCCATATTTCGTTCATGTGTTGAATCGTTTGACGGCGGCGACCATCTTCGAGCTGAATAACACCAACGACTTTATTGGGAATTTGAGAGTATGACAGCAGTTTTTGCGTGGCGTCTACTTTGCTCATTTTATTGAGTAGTAAAGAGGCGTTTTGGCTGTCGTTGTCATTGAGATTTTTAATCAGTTCACGGGTAAAAGTGATGTTATCCGCCGAGCGTTGGTTCGCTCGCTCAATTAATGCGATAGCTGCGGCTTCTTCTGGACCGTTAAAGGTCGGTTGAACCACATCGCCTACCGGAGGGATAGGTGTCGCTTTCGCTTGGGGATCAACTAAAAATTGGCTTTTATAGTAAATAGTTTGTGGGCCAGTTGCTTTGCGGATTGACCATTCAACACGTTTGCCTGTGTCAGTCGTAACGTAAGCGACGCCATAACCCGGCGACGATGACGATTCATTGATTAAGGTATACCCATCTTGAGTATGAGGTGCGGCTAAAGAGACTTTGGCTTCTTTAGCTAACGCATTGAATTCGACGCGTGCTTCAATATCCCAAATTTGGCGAGTTTCTCCAGGTGTCCATGGCACCCCGTAAGTTTGGTGGCGAACTACACTCAGTGTGATTCCTGCCACTATCAGCAATAAAACGGATAGATAAAATGGAACTCGTGACGTCATAAATGTCCTTGCTACTATTTAGTTTCGGTTTGGATGTACTTGCGACTGACATCGACTAACGCGATATCACGAATAAACTCGCGACCTAGAAGAATAGGATGGCTCATTTGAGAGCGATCAGCCAAGGTGAACTGTGCTTTTTCGTGAATACTGCCTAATTTTACCCACAGCTCAACAACGGCTCTGCGTTCCATTTCTTCATTGGTCGATTGGCGAATTTTAACGTAGCGAATAATGGGTGATTCAATCCAGTTACTTTCGTCTGTTGCTCTATCTCCATCGGAAAGATGAAAGCGCACCCAGTTTTTCCCATTACGTTCAAACTCTTCAATATCAATCGCATTGAGCGAAGAGGTGGCGGCGCCTGTATCAACTCGAGCATCAAAGGTTTGTTTGATGGAATCAATCGTAACTTTTTCGACTTCACCTAAAATGACGTCATAGCGTGATTTTTGAATAGAGGGTATAGCGACTGGAATAATTACATCATCATTACTGGTTGCTTCTACACGTTTTTGCTGGATATTGGTCGTGGTCTGCTTAAGTTTGGTCAGTTTTCGATCGAGTTTTGATACTTGGTTTTCAAGGCTTTCAATGTAATCATTCTGGTTACTTAGCTGAAGCTCAAGGTTGGTCATTGTGTTGCTGAGGTTTGATTCGGCAGTTTGAATCGCTGCTAGGGTAGCTTGGTGGTATTGTTCACCATTGGTTAGAGTGCAACCTGACAGTAAGGCAATGGCAATGACGGGGGCTACAGACTTAAACATTTGCGACCTTATGTGTTTGTAATGAATACGGATAAACCGAAGTTTAGCTAACAAAATTTAGCTGATAAAAAAGGATGCGTACGGCATCCTTTGACAAGGGTAGTATTATACGCATAGCTAAGCGTTAAAACTGTGTCAATTATAGTTTTTTTGCTACCAAAATAGCGCGTCGTGGTGCGGGATACCCTTCTAGGGTTTTGCTTGAGTCTTTTGGGTCAAGATAGTCGGGTAATGAGTTGTGCGTCATCCATTGAGTGGTCCGTTGTTCATCAACAGAGGTGACGCTTTCATCAACGATACGGACGTCACCAAAACCACATTTCTCAAGCCACACTTTGAGCGCTTTGGCGGAAGGGAAAAAATAGACGTTACGCATTTGTGCGTAGCGGTCGACAGGGACCAACACCGCATTTTCATCGCCTTCAATCACCAGCGTCTCAAGAATCAATTCGCCCCCTGTGACCAACTGATTTTTCAATTGGATCAGATGATCTAGCGGTGAGCGGCGATGGTATAGGACACCCATGCTAAATACGGTATCAAAGGCGTTCAATTCGGGTAACTGTTCAATGCCTAGTGGCAGAAGATGAGCACGTTGGTCATCACCCAATAGTTTACGCACCGCTTCAAACTGCACTAAAAACAGGTGCGAAGGGTCGATACCCACACACAGGCGAGCACCTTCGCCAAGCATACGCCACATGTGATAACCATTACCACAGCCGACATCCAGCACGGAACGGTCTGTCAGCGGTGAAATGTGGGGCAATACGCGGTCCCATTTCCAATCGGATCGCCACTCAGTGTCGATATGGATACCATGTAAGTGATAGGGGCCTTTGCGCCAAGGATGAAAAGTTTTAAGCAAACTTTCTAATTTCTTCTGTTCGCCTAACGTCAGCGGTGTGCTATTTGAGAGAGTGACTGACTGTTTGAGCTCGATCAGCTCAGGTGTACCCGAGGGGATTTTATTTAACGCACGAACCCAGCGGTCAAAGTCGCCATGCTCTGCATTTTGCCAGTCCGTCAACTGCTGTGGCAAAACGTTTAGCCAAGGTTGAAGACGGGTATCTTGAGCGATCAGTTGATAAAAATTGGCAAAGTTAAACATGCAAAGCGTATTCCTAGATTAGGTAAAAAGACCCTAGATAAATGGCTGGTCAGGTTTTGGCCCTTCTAGGGAAAAGAGCTAAAATGTCATTCTATTATTTGATAGCGAACTATTATTTAATAGCGAACATCGAGCCAAAGTTGAAACACTGGAACCACACTTCATAACTTGAAAAGCCAATGTGTTTAAAGCGAGCTTTATGTGTTGTGATGGAGTCTGGGCGCATCACATTTTCAATCGCACTGCGTTTTTGACTGATTTCTAATTCGCTGTAACCATTGGCTCGCTTGAAATCATGGTGAAGGTCAATTAGCAAATCATGCGCTGTTTCATCTTCAAAAATGTACTTTTCAGATAAAATCAGTATGCCACCGGGGCGAAGGCCCGCGTAGATTTTTTCAAGTAGTGCGAGCCTATCTTCTGGCGATAGAAATTGCAGCGTAAAATTGAGCACCACCACTGAGGCATCACGAATTTCAATCTCACGAATGTCGGCCTCAATCACCTCGACAGGCGTATCCGAACGATAGGCGTTAATGTGCAATTTACAACGCTCCACCATGGCAGGTGAATTATCAACCGCTACAATTTTACAACCTTCTTGGCGAATATGACGACGCATCGAAAGCGTAGCCGCGCCTAAAGAGCAACCCAAATCGTAAATGGTAGAGTGTGGCTTAACAAAGCGCTCAGCTAACATGCCGATTGCAGAGATAATATTGCTGTACCCCGGCACAGAGCGCTGAATCATATCAGGGAAGACTTCAGCAACTCGTTCATCAAAGGTGAAATCACCAATTCTATCGATTGGAGCAGAAAAAATGATGTCTTTATGATGGCTCATAATGTACCTCATGGCGATGCGTAAAAAGCAAGGCTGACCGTGGCGCTACCTTAAAAAAGGCGCACATTCTAAGAGAAAAGCGTGCGCGTGTCATTAACCTCGCACGTGATCATCAAAATAGGGTGATTTGGCGCTGATCATCCTGGGCTGGAAACTTGGTGAGTTTAGGCAATGTTATGCGTTGTTGCTATTGTTGGTATCACCCATTACTAAAAATAAATACTCTACGAGAGTTTTGATGATTTTGATATTTTAACGCTATAATCAGCCCCAATTTTTCAGCGGTGTTGTTATTTTGGTTGATTATTGATTTAAAAAGCAGCAACTCTTGATAAAACATAACAAATTGTATTCTGGAAGGTCGATTTTGCACATCTTTCAGCGTATAAATGGAACTTTGCGCTGCTCAGATAATGACGCTGAGTAGCTTAGAATTGATAACTAATTAGAGATTGGGAAATTCATTATGCGTAGCCATTATTGTGGTCACCTGAACAAGTCCCTCGCAGGACAAACTGTGGAGTTGTGCGGCTGGGTTAATCGCCGTCGTGATTTAGGCGGTCTTATCTTTATTGATATGCGAGATCGTGAAGGCATCGTTCAGGTGGTGGTTGACCCAGATATGGTGGATGTGTTTGCAGTAGCTAACCAACTGCGTAATGAATTCTGCATTAAGCTCACTGGTGAAGTACGCGCGCGTCCAGAAAGTCAAATCAATAAAGAGATGGCGACCGGCGAAGTGGAAATTCTCGCGAGTGGTATTTCTATTATCAACCGTAGTGATGTTTTGCCACTGGATTTCAACCAAAAGAACTCAGAAGAGCAACGTCTAAAATATCGTTACTTAGATCTGCGCCGTCCAGAAATGAGTGATCGCATTAAACTGCGCGCTAAAGCGTCTAGCTTTGTACGCCGCTTCCTTGACGAACACGGTTTCCTCGATATTGAAACGCCAGTTTTGACGAAAGCAACGCCGGAAGGGGCGCGTGATTACTTAGTACCAAGTCGTGTGCACAAAGGCAGTTTCTATGCACTTCCTCAATCGCCACAACTGTTTAAACAGTTGCTGATGATGTCAGGTTTTGACCGTTACTATCAAATCGTAAAATGTTTCCGTGATGAAGATTTACGTGCTGACCGTCAACCAGAATTTACTCAAATCGATATTGAAACGTCATTTATGACGGCCGATCAAGTGCGTGAAGTGACCGAAAAAATGGTTCGCAACATGTGGCTAGAACTACTAAACGTTGATCTAGGCGATTTCCCTGTGATGCCATACAGCGAAGCGATGCGTCGCTATGGTAGTGACAAGCCGGATCTGCGTAACCCACTGGAATTGGTTGATGTTGCAGACCTTGTGAAAGATGTGGATTTCAATGTTTTCTCTGGCCCAGCTAATGATGCTAAAGGACGCGTTGCGGTTATTCGTGTACCGGGTGGTGCGGCATTAACTCGTAAGCAAATTGATAGCTACGCTGAGTTTGTTGGTATTTATGGCGCGAAAGGTTTGGCGTGGATGAAAGTCAATGATCGCGCTGCTGGTTTAGAGGGCGTTCAATCTCCGGTCGCGAAATTCCTTTCGGCTGACATTGTGGAAGGTATTTTACAACGCACTCACGCTGAGTCTGGCGACATCATTTTGTTTGGTGCCGATAAAATAAAAGTGGTGACTGAAGCCTTGGGTGCGTTGCGTTTGAAATTGGGTAAAGATCTGGCGATCACCAATGAAAATTCATGGGCTCCACTATGGGTTGTTGATTTCCCGATGTTTGAGGAAGATGACCAAGGTAACTTGCATGCTATGCATCACCCATTTACCGCGCCACTTAACTTAACCGCGCAAGAGCTGCAAGCCAACCCAGCGGTTGCAAATTCAAATGCTTACGACATGGTACTAAACGGCTATGAAGTGGGCGGTGGCTCGGTGCGTATTCACAATGCTGAAATGCAATCTGTGGTGTTTGATATTTTAGGTATCGATGCGCAAGAGCAACAACTGAAATTTGGCTTCCTATTGGATGCGCTGAAATTTGGTACGCCACCACACGCAGGTCTTGCATTCGGCCTTGACCGTTTGGTGATGCTGCTGTGTGGTACGGAAAATATTCGCGATGTGATTGCCTTCCCTAAAACAACCGCAGCCGCTTGTTTGCTAACGGATGCACCGAGTCTGGCCAACCCAGCGTCGCTCGAAGAGTTGGCGATTGCGGTGACGGTCGCAAAAGAAAAAGCGCAATAAACGCAACGGTAACAGGGTGGCGAAAGTCACCCTCTTTTTTGCCCCTGCGTAGGGTTATCCTTTTTTATTTGAGTGAACCTTGTTCTCTCGCCAATTGACTTAGTGACAGGAATCTCTCTTTTGGCTCAAATGTATTTCTATTACTCTGCGATGAATGCAGGTAAATCAACCACTCTTCTACAATCTTCTTTCAACTATCAAGAGCGTGGTATGACGCCCGTGATCTATACCGCTGCCATCGACGACCGCTATGGTGTTGGTAAAGTCAGTTCAAGAATAGGATTGGAATCAGACGCCCAGCTTTTTACCGCTGAAACGAATTTGTATGATGAGATCAACGGT
>AEZC01000129.1 GCA_000257205.1 Vibrio ordalii ATCC 33509
AAGGAAAGGTACGTAGAAGTAGAAGAAAGAGTTAAGAGTAACCCTAATGAAACTCAAGCTGCGTGGGATCTTGCAAGAATTAAGCTTGAGTCTTATATCGATAGAAATCTAAGACAGGTACGTTCGATCTACTTTCTGACATTGATAGTTATGCTGGTTGGTTTTTCATTAATTGGATTCGGGATTTATACTGTAATACTTAATCATAGCGATTTATACGCTGGTGTTTTGTCGTGTGCGTCAGGGGTTTTGGTAAATTTTCTAGGCGCAACTTTCCTAGTTATATATAAATCAACCATGACGCAGGCTTCTGATTACGTTTCAATGCTTGAGCGTATCAATGCAGTTGGAATGAGTGTGCAAGTCTTGGAAAAGCTTGATTCACCTGACAAAGACCTCAAGCACAGGGCTATGGCCGACTTATCTCAGCAGCTACTACAACTGTATAGAAAGACATAACAAGCAATTTAAGAGGGATTCACAACGCCTGGCACTTTTGCTTCTACTTCAAATTTAGTGTTTATGGCACAATGCTTTAGGTTTGGGTGGCGGCGTTGTTCACCCCTTAATTGGGCGTTATGCTTAATCCATAAAATCAGTAGGTTGTGAATGTCGATTCCTTTGGCATTTCGTTCATGTTTTGTCGGCAATTCAATATTGTTTGTCGCTGCCTAATGAAGCTGCAATGTGTCTGGCGCTGTAAATTCTGAGTTATTGCCTCACTAGGTTTTTGAGTCTGCGCGAGGTTAGTCTTGTTGGCTCAAGTCGCTTTGAGCAGTCTGGTGCCTTTACTTACAGGCTTAAAGTCTGTCGGCAATTGAATATTGTTTTGCGCTGCCTAATGAAACGGCAATGTGTCTGTCGCTGTAAGTTTCAGTGTGATTGCCTCATTGAGTTATCGTGCCCATGCGTGGTGAGTGAGTTTGTCGGAGAGGTTTTCTACATTGGCCTAGTTGCTAAATGAAAGCCTGCATTGGTCAGTTCATAGGTAAAAGTTGAGCCAGTTCTAGTTCAAGAAAATTCGAGTTTTGGTCAATGATTTCATTGGGTTATTCTTGAGTTGGTTCAAATGTAAAGTGTTGAAGCTTAAGCATAACAAACGCCTCAAGAGGGACTGTCAACGCGTGGCGTTTCCAGTCCCAATGAGCCGCGGTGGTTTCGGTTGTTGTGTTTGAGTTTAGTGTTATGCGTTGCCAGCCCCTTAGGCGGGCGTTAGCAAGCAAATTTACTTTCGGAGTATTAAATGAAAAATATAATGTTTAGCCTTCTGTTGATAGTCTCAATACAAGGATGTACAAGCGCTGATTCTGTAAACTATCCAATATCACAATCAGACATCCAACCACAAACTTATACATATTTGGACTTAAAGGGTGATAAGGGAGAATTGTGGAAAAAAGCCAGAAATCATATTGCTACAGTTTATGGTGATAGTAAGGAAGTAATGAGAGTTGAGGATGAATCTGAAGGTTCTTTAATTGGTAAAGGACTTGTTCAGTGGAAGATGATTGACTCAGCGATAAGTCCATATTGTTACTCTAGTTACGATATTAGATTCCTAGCAAAAGATGGTCGAGCTCGATTACAACTCGAACTTTTACCCGGTGTGCCTGCTGGTTCTGAATGTGTTGCATGGACACTCCCATCCAAATATGGGTACGATCAAGTTTTGACCAAGTTTGGATTAATGGCTAAAAAATTCGAAACCAGCCTACGAGGTGAAGATTCAATCGGAAGCATGAATGATTTTTAGCTTGCTAACAAACGCCTCAAGAGGGACTGTCAACGCGTGGCGTTTCCAGTCCCAATGTGCCGCAGTGGTTACGGTTGTTGTGTTTGAGTTTAGTGGTTGTGCGTTGTCAGCCCCTTAGGCTGGCGTTATGCTTAATCCATAAAAATCAGCAGGTTGTGATTTTCGATTCCTTTGGCATTCCGTTCAGTTTTGTCGGCAATTCAATATTGTTCGTCGCTGTCTAACGAAGCGGCAATGTTTCTGGCGCTGTAACTTCTGAGTTATTGCCTCATTGGGTTGTTGAGTCTGCGCGAGGTGAGTTTTGCTCTTTCAAGTCGCTTTGAGCGTATGCGCCCCATGATCCCAC
>AEZC01000130.1 GCA_000257205.1 Vibrio ordalii ATCC 33509
CGCATTTTCAACCACTTGAACGACCGATTGTTTGAGGTGTTCTTCCGTTTCAATCTCGAGATATTCGCACAGTGCAATCACAGGTAGCCCAGCTTCGGCGGCGTGATAATAAGGGCGACTGGCATCACTATTGGCTGCCCAATAATGAGCGATGTTAGCGTCGCTGTGTTGATAAGCGCATAACCTTTGCGCCCAAAGACGACACTCAACCAGATAATTTGCTTGATTAGTTGAGCGATAGAGTTCAACCGATGCAAGCAGAGCGCAATAGGCATCAATGATGTTCTCTTGGCCATCGTCGAGATAGCGCGTGTTATTTTCTTTTAAATGCCAGTAACCATGCTCCGCCGCTGTTAAATAGTGTTCTGAGGTGAAATCACCGTGAACATCTAAACGTGCTGCCACCGCAAGAGCGGCAATCGCAACGCCACCTCCTTGGCGAAATCCGGCTTGATAATCGTCAGACTTGTGGCCGGATTGAGTGGCATAGGCGCAGATCTCTCGCTGCTTAATGTCCTTGCTCCATTTGTCAAAGACCGTTGTATAAAAGAACCCCTCGGGGTTTTGCATGCGGATCAGAAAATCAGCACCAAATAACGCCTCTTCCTTAAGGCGAGTGCGAGAAAATGCAGCAAAACTCGAGTGATGTTCTAGTTGTGCCAATCCCTTTAACATATTCCAAACCACCATTGGGGTTTGTTGAGGGTTTAAATAGTTGGCGTAAGAAAGGTGACTCAGATACTTACTGACGTCACCGGAAGCGTCGTACCAGCCACCGTGTACATCGGCAGTGGTTGATGTACCAAGCAGTGGTACGAGCTTATCTTGCTGGTCGAAAATGCGACCACAACGTTGTGATTTGAAGTAGTGCAATACATCAGAAAACGTTTTTTTCATCAGTATCCCTTCACCAATTTCAAAAATGGCGGAGTGGGTATTTTCAAAACGCAGGTAATACTGCCCTGAAGTGGTGTATTGAGAAAAGTCGATCGTATAAAAGCTACCTAAATGCCAATGCGCGACTTTAGCTTGTGGTTCAACAACGAAAGTCGACACAGTTTGATGGCTGTTTGCACAAACAAGCAGAGCGATATCGGAAGAAACACGGAGCGTGTTACTCATTAATATCGCCTGTTTTGGCCCTTGTGGCTCATAACCAATATGGTTAATCAGTAGCAGCATTAAACGTCTCCAAGCCAGAACTTTGATTTTTCGTCAGCACTTAACCAGTTGAGGCATGTGCTGACTTTGTTTTATAGGTTTACCTAAGGTATTGAAGCCGATGAGGTCATGTCAGTGGCTTCAATCGCTTAAGGTGTGCGTTAGTGATTATTCAAATAAGTAACAACGAACAAAGTGGTTATCAGACAACTGAGTCACCGCTGGAAGTTGTTCACGACATTTGTCACTCGCCTGCATGCATCGACCAGCAAAAGGGCAGCCTGTTGATACCGGGGTCCAAAGTGGAATTTCGCCTTTGTTCCCTTTGAGCTTCTCGTGTATCGATTTACTAGGATCGGGTACTGCGGAAACCAATAGCTGAGTATATGGGTGCTGAGGATCGTGAATGATCTCTTCGGTATCGCCCCATTCCACCATATGTCCGACGTACATGACGGCTAAATCTTCGGCGATGTAGCGGGCAGTGGCGATGTCGTGCGTGATGTAAAGCAGCGACATCTGCTTTTCAAACTTCATCTCTTCCATCAGGTTGAGAACACCCGCACGAATCGACACATCCAACATGGAGGTTGGTTCATCAGCCAGTACCACTTCGGCACCAACCGCGATATTACGCGCTAAGTTGACACGTTGGCGCTGTCCACCAGACAACTGGTGCGGATATTTCGCGGCGGTTTCTTTTGGTGGAATAAGGCCGACTTGTTCCAGTAAATCGTGAACGCGTTCTTCTAACTCTCTCTTATTACCTGACGTCACTTTTTTATGGATAAGTAGTGGACGAGCAATATGATGAAAAATGGTGTGAGTTGGGTTGAGTGAGCCAAACGGATCTTGCCATACCATCTGGACGCCTTCGCGATAGTGCATCAGGTCACTGCGTGAAGTGATGTCTAAAATATCGCGTCCTTTGTATTCAATTACACCGGATGTTGGGGCGTACATTTTGGCAATCATTTTAGCGGTTGTTGATTTGCCAGAGCCTGATTCACCCACGACAGCCAAGCCGCGGCTTTTGAACATTTTGAACGATACGTCGTTGATTGCTCGCATCATAGGTTGTTTTAGGGCGTTACTGTTGATTGGAAAATCCTTAACCAGATTTTTCCCCTCAACCAGTAATTCACCGAAAATTTTGCTCATAATTGTCTCCAGAAATTTGTGTAATACAGCTTGTGTTCTATAGCTTCACTTGAGCAATTGAGTCACCATAAAGGTGGCAACTGGAGAAGCGTCCAAGCTCTATTTGGCGCAAACTCGTTGGAATTTTGGTGCAAGCGTCATGTACGCGGTCGCAACGAGCTTGGAAACGGCAACCCTGAGGTATATCCAATAAGTTCAACGGGTTACCCGGTATGCCAGTTAACTTCGTTTTAGGGCCAGTTAGTGGAGGGAAAGAGCTACCCAGCCCTTTGGTATAAGGGTGGAAAGGGCTTTCCAGAATCTGTTTCGAAGGCGCCACTTCAATTAATTCACCGGAATACATGATGCCAATCCGATCAGAGAACTCGACCATCAAGGACAAATCATGGGTGATGAACAAGATAGAGAAGCCAAACTCTTCTTTCAGCGCATAGATTTTTTGCAATATTTCACGCTGGACAACCACATCAAGTGCCGTAGTGGGCTCATCCATAATGATCATTTTAGGATTGAGCGCGAGAGCAATTGCAATCACCAAGCGCTGACGCATACCGCCAGAGAACTGGTGTGGGTAATCGTTTAAGCGACTTGGGTGAATATCAACAATTTCCAATAACCCTTCAGCACGTCGTTTCGCTTGTTCACGAGTCATGTTGGTATGGCGCATGATCACGTCACAAAATTGTTCTTCCATCGTCAATACTGGGTTCAAAGCGTTCATCGCACTTTGAAACACCATCGACATTTGGCTCCAGCGAAAGGATTGCATGCGTTCATCGCTGTATTTAATGATGTTTTCACCATTAAAGATCACTTCTCCACCAGTAATAAATGCGGGCGGCTTATGTAGACGCATCAATGAAAATGCAATGGTGGATTTACCACAGCCAGATTCGCCAGCAAGGCCAAATATTTCGCCAGGTGCAATGTCAAAGCTGACGTTACTGCATGCTCGCACATCACCTGCATCGGTGATGTAGTCCACGCATAGGTTACGGATTGAAATAAGTGGGTTGGTCATGATTATTTATCTCCGCTCCAAAGTGCATTTTGTGGTGGCAGTTCAGGTTGACGCTCTTTCTTGTCTTGCTCTGCGAGTTTTTTCCAACGTTTCATTCCTTTGTGTGAACGCAGTTGTGGGTTGGCAATTTCATCGACCGCAAAGTTCAGTAAAGCCAAACCAGTAACGAGCAGAGTCAGAGCAATACAGGGAGCAAGCAGTTCCCACCAAGCGCCAATCAGCATAGAAGAGGACGTTTGAACGTTGTACAACATGATGCCCCAACTGATGGTGTTTGGATCGCCAAGACAAAGGAAAGAGATGGTGGCTTCCATCATGATGGCGTACATCACTGAACCAATGAAGCTAGCGCCAACGATAGAGATGAGGTTAGGTAGAATCTCAACGAAAATGATACGCCATGATGATTCACCCAAGACTTCCGCTGCTCTGACAAACTCTTTCTCACGCAGTGCGAGTGTTTGTGAGCGTACGACCCTTGCGCCCCAAGCCCAAGAGGTACAGCCAATGATGAGTGCAATGGTTAATGGGCCTGCCTCTCCAATAAATGCCGCAACAACGAATAAAAGGGGGTATTGCGGTATCACCAGCATGATATTCATGGCGGCGGTGAGAATGTCATCGACCTTACCGCCAAAGTAACCAGCAGAAACACCGATCACAGTAGCCAGAAAACAGACCGTAATCCCTGCGCCAAAACCAACGGCGAGCGAGACTCGTGCGCCATATACTACTTGTGACCAAACATCGCGTCCCATACGAGAGGTGCCTAGCACATGGTCTTCACCTTTTGAGAGTAGTAAGGTGCGGCGGTCAGTCGCCAAGTTTTCAGCAATCCAGCCATTCTGATCTGCTTTAGCGGCTTTGACGACAAACGATGGGTACTCGTGTGGATTTCCGGTACGTTTATCTGGCGCATGTTTAGTGATCAGTGGCGCAGCAAGGGCGATGAATAAAAATAGGCCCAAAATAATGACACCGACCATGGCAACGGTATTACCGCGAATGAGTTTAATGAGATCTTTCATGATTATTTACCTCCCTTGCGTAGGCGAGGGTCTAGTACGACATAAAGCATGTCCGCCAACAGGTTAAAGAACAGCATAAAGAGCGTCATAATCAGCAGTTGCCCTTGCAGAACTTGGTAATCACGAGCGTTGATCGCATTGAATAAAACACTGCCAAGACCTGGATAGTTAAAGATAATTTCAATAATGAGCTGACCACCGATAGCCATACCCAAAGACATCGATAGAGCGGTGACACTTGGCAATAAAGCATTACGAGCGGCGTAATGGAAAACCACACGGTTTTCGCTGAGCCCTTTCCCTTTCGCCATCGTGATGTAGTCTTCAGCGAGCAAGTTAATCATGTTGTTACGCATGTTGACGAGAAACCCACCGATTTGTACTAGAGACGCACAGACAAGAGGCAAGAAAGCGTGGTAAGCCACATCTTTAATGAATGTCCAACTTGTCCAATCTGGCATCGTACCAGCAGTGTAGGCATAACCCGTAGGGAACCATTGCAAGCCGATAGCAAAAGTAAACATAGCGATCATCGCAATAACCACTTGCGGAACGGCTTGTATAACCAACATCCCCGGGGTAATAAACGTATCGTAACGACTACCTCTTTTCCATGCGGCAAAAATACCCAGTAGAGAACCGATTGAGAACGAGATCACAACCGCAGTACCCGCTAGAAATAACGACCAACCAAATGCACTACCCAGTAATTCATTGACACTTAACGGATAGAACTTAATTGATGTGCCTAATTCCCAACTCAGAATGCTTTTTAAGTAGGTCAAATATTGCACTGGCAACGGGCCATCAACGAAACCGAGAAGCTGCTTCATCGCTTCGATTCGTTCTGGTGTTACTTGTGTTGTTGCATTTGCGAACATCATGGTCACTGGGTCTCCAGGCATGGCTCGCGGAATAATGAAGTTCAATGTTGCTGCAACCAGCAACGCGATAAAATAAAATGACAAACGTCTTAAAAAATAACCCATAACTCACACCTTACTCACCCAGTTTTATCCTGTACCTGGTTTCAGGTCGCTCCTAGCGAAATTTAGAGCGAAAAATCCCCTAACGACGAGCGTTATACTTTTGCTAGGTAGTTAGGGGATTTTATTTAGCGGCGCACGAAGTACGCCGCAAGGAATGAACTTCTACTTACTTAACTGGTTTTAGGTCCAGTACGTGCAATAGACGCTCAGGGATACCAGCCCAAATATTTGGACGACCCTTAGGATTTTCTTCGTTCCACCAGCCGCTAAAGCGTGCTGTGTTGTATTGGTACATGTAAGCACCTGACATTACAGGGATGGTAACTTGGTCTTCAGCAATGATTTGCTGAATTCCGTGAGCGATTTCTAGCTGCTCGTTTTTATCCGCTGTTTTATAGAAGCTGTCTAGCAAAGTATCTAGCTTGTCGTTTTTGTAGAAGTGCATTGCAAAACGAGGCATACCGTCACCTTTCTGTAGTGCAGAGTTGTATGCACTGTTCCAATATAGATGTGGGTCTGCGCCGTGGAAGTAGTTGGTGTAAGCGACGTCATAAGTACCTTCAAGCATTGCTTGGTTATAAACCGCAAACTCTGGAGTACGTGCACGTGCTTTGATACCTACTTCAGCAAGCTGTTCAACGGCAAGTTGTACGGTGTTGTTGAAGTCAGTCCAGCCATTGGGTGATTGAACCAGTAACTCAAAAGATTTACCTGATGGAGTATCAACAAAGCCGTCTTTGTTCACGTCTTTGAAGCCCGCTTTAGCAAGCAGTTTTTTCGCGCCTTCAACATTGTACGTGTTGTAGCCTTTGTACTTATTGTGGACGTTTTCATCAGACCAAGCTTGGAACGCATAACCGAGGCCTGAAGCGAAGTCGTTAACGGTACCACCGCCGTAGAAAGCGATGTCGATAATAGTTTGACGGTCAAGAGCCATAGAGAACGCACGACGGAAATCAACGTTGCTTAGCGCTTCATTTTTCACTGCATCTGGATTTTTGAAGTTAACAACAAATGCTTGTGTGCCTGATGGCGGATACCAGTAGTGGTGGCTAGGGCTTGCTGCGGCATAAGTACGGTCAATATCTGGAACGAATGAAGAGGTCCAATCGAGTTCAGAGTTAACAATTTTACCGAGCAACTGATCATTGTTTGCAATTTGAGGCACACGTAGACAGTCAACCTCAAGGTTTGCAGCATCCCAGTAATTAGGGTTACGACATTGAATGTATAACTGTGGAGTGAAGGTGTCGATTTCAGTAAATGGACCAGTACCTACGGGTTTCTCGTTAGTGAAAGTCGTTGGATCTTTCACGTCTTTCCATACATGTTCAGCAACGATAGGTACCAAAGAAATCTCATAAGGTACGTTTGAGTTCGCTTCAGTTAAACGGAAACGAACTTGGTAGTCGTTCAGTTTTTCTACGCTCGTTACCCATTTGTTGATACCGCGCTGGTCAAGTTCAGGTTTATTTTCCAATAAGCCATAAGAGAACACGACATCATCCGCTGTAAATGCTTGACCATCTGACCATTTAACACCTTTACGGATATCAAAAGTGACGCTCATTAGGTCATCAGACATTTTAAAGCCTTCAGCCAAACGCATAACGGGTGTATTACCATGCATTTCGTTGAAGATGACCAGTGGTTCATAGATGAAATCAGTGGTCGTACGTAGGTTTGTTGCTAGATACGGGTTAAAGTTACGCACCATTGTAGGGTAGAAATCAGGTACGATCGTTAGCTCACTGCGTGCGACTGCTGGAGCTGAAACGCTCGCGGCGGCGGCGATAACTGCAGCGGCTAGCGCTGTTTTTTTAATATTGGCAAGCATAGCTGTTCCTTACTATTTGCTTTCATTTCACTAATGGATATGAATGTCATCAATTGATAAACACTCTCCAAGGCCTACCTCATTGCGTGTTAACAAACCGGAGGAGTTGGTCAACATGAGTGGCCTGTAGACCTTTGGCAGGAGTAAGAAGACACCTTGGAGAGAAAATTATCAATTTGAATTCCCGTTAAAAACGTCAATTTGTAGAAAGTGACCGTTATAAACGTCAATTTACCATCTTTGGTTTGATTTTTACTCTCATTTAGGTCAGTGATCTGCCTCTCATACTCAATTCGACTAACTTATGGTTGTAAGCGCTTGCTATCTTTTTATCCCTTTATTTTTAATGTTTTTTTGTTTTTTTGTATCATGAGATCTTGCTCACTTATCGTTTTGTCATTAATTTTTCCACTTAAATTAATTCTGCCGAATTGTTGTGATTCGGTTCGCAATCTGGATCTTTATTCACCTTCAATTGAAAATGTTCTGATTTTTTTGCCTGAAAATCAGTTTTTACTTCCAATTATTCTCGTCATTCTCTCTCTTTTTTTCTATTGAGAAGTAAGGATTGCAATATGCAATGAGTAAGATACTCCGAGAGTAGTGGATGCTTGAGGTTAGCATGAATTAAATTTAACTAGTCATAACTCTGGATGCATCAATGGGTTGGTTGTCACGTTGAGGGTAATCGAAATATAATGATAAAAAAGCCTGCAGTGTGCAGGCTTAATGGTATTGATGTGCTTAGAGTGATGAGGTCAGTAGCTTTTGCAACTTATCGCGCTGCGCTTCGATATGAGTACGTTCTGGGCCGTACTCCTGACAATGCTCAAGAATGTAATCTAACGAATTAAGAACCGTACGCCAGCGAGGTGTCTTGGGCAATGTCTCGATACGTAAGTATTTGTCTAGTGTCCGAGTCTGTAATGTGCTTCTATCGAGATACACTCGCCATAGCCCACTCTGCTCTGCAAAGGTAAACTTGCTTTGGTTACTGACCCGTTCCCAGTAATCTAAAGCACTGGTCATTGCTTCAACCAGTACTTCGCGCATTAAATCTTGCTTAGATTGACTCTCTCCCGATACTTTGTCGGCGATACGTGTGAACTCACCACCGAGTTCTTTGAGCTGCTGCAGTTTTTCTTTATCGCCTTCAAATGCGTAACTGGATAGCGCTTCAATAGCGGTTTCAAGGTTATTGATGCGCGCTGCATTGATGTTTCCACCTACGTTAAAGATGTACATAGCCTGCAACCCAGAGCCATCCGGTAGCCGTAACACATCAGCAGACATATGCTGACGTGAATCTTCGACATAGATATCGATATTACCGCAGTAATGCTCTTGCTCGACGACTAAGTATTTGGGAGCGATGAGTTCTTCCGCATTTGAGCGCTTTAGTTGTTCTTGGCTACGCTTAAATAACCGAGCAGCAGCTTCATTTGCAAAGCGTATTTTATGATCGTCTCGAATGCAAATAATCGCCTCAGGAGCAGATTCAAGTTGCTCTAGTAGGCGGCCTTGGGTTTCCAATAAACTGGCTTCTACCATGGCTCTACGTTTCAGCTCTTGTTGCAGTTGGTTGTTCTCAATACGTCTTTGTTCAGCTTTGCTGGCCGTTAAATGCGCCGTAATACGTGCAGCGAGCTCTTGCTTATTAAACGGCTTCGATAAGTAATCGTTCGCTCCCGCTGCAAAACCACGAACTCTATCGTCAGTTTGATTTAATGCCGTCAACATAATGATAGGTAGTTCGGCATGATCGTATGTTTCTCTTAACTTTTCACAGACTTGGTAGCCGCTTAATTCTGGCATCATAATGTCGAGCAGTAGAAGTTGCGGTTTTTCTTTTTCGAGCGCGCTAATGACTTCATTGCCATCTTTAGCGGTGAGGACTTGATAGCCTTCTAAACGTAGGAAGCTGTCTAGGACACGCAGATTGACGGGTTCATCATCGGCTATCAGTAGCACTGGGCCTTCTTTATTTTCAGGCAGTGAATGCATTTCAGGCAGTTCAATGTCTGAAATGGTCGGAGATTGGAAATGGCCGGTTTCCATATAGCTTGTCGACTCAATTTCCGCTTTTGATGCTAATGGCAAGGTAAAGCTGAATGTTGTACCGACCATAGGTTGGCTACTGACATAAAGCGTTCCTTGCATCAATTCGATCAATTGACGGCTGATCGAAAGACCTAAACCAGCGCCTTGTCGATAACGACTGGCATCTTGCCCTGCTTGAATCAGTGGTTCAAAGATGTGTTCAAGTTGCTCTGCTGGAATGCCTTGTCCCGTATCGACAACTTGGACGCGAATCTTGTCATCAACCACATTGGCTGAAATGACAATTTTCCCTTCGGTCGTATATTTAATGGCGTTTCCTACAAGGTTATAAAGCACTTGCTCTAATCGTTGTGGATCGGCAGAGACCCAAATGCATTCGTCAGGGATTTGGTTTATTACGCGAATGGGCTTTTTGTTGAGTAGATGATTCGACAGCTCTAACACTAAGCGTGTTGCGCCGGATAGATCAACGGCACACTGTTTGATATCCAAGCTGCCATAGCGCATTTTATGGTAATCGAGTAGGTCATCGACCAAGTTTGTCAGCCGTTGTCCACTGCTGATGATTATGCCCAATTGATAACGGTGATCGGCGGTGATAGTGCCACTTGACCCAGAGATCAGTGCTTCTGCAATACCGACCATGCCGTGCAGCGGTGTTCTTAATTCATGTGAGGTTGTGGCTAGGAATTCATCTTTTAGTTGT
>AEZC01000131.1 GCA_000257205.1 Vibrio ordalii ATCC 33509
CATATTTTCAACTATTCGCTGCCTTGCACCAGAAGCAAGTATCTGATAATAATCTAAATTTTGCCATTCACCAGAACGGTTAACACTAGCTCTTACACTCGCCGCATATGTACCTCTATCCAAGATACTTTGGACTAGAGGCAAAAAATATTCATTCGTATGCAAATTAACTTTTTTTGCTTTTTCTAACCATGGCTCTAATGTATTTGAAACTTTAATTTTTGCCTCTTTTTGGGATAATGATAATGCTTCTTTTTCTAAGTCATCAATTGCTTTTTCAATTTCATCAATTCTGGATAAGTGAAATACTCTTAAGTTCTCAACTTTGTTTTTTATACCAGAAATAATCAACGAACTATCATCGCTTACTGAGTTGAAAAATTTAATATCAACATCCAATGAAAGCTTACTTTTCAAATCAGACTCAATCTGACTTTGTCTAATTTCCCTACCTTCATCTTTATCATCAATTGGTTCATCAATGTCTATGACTTGCTCTGGTTCATTATCGCGGTCAAGAACTAAAATTAAAGACTCTGTATTAACTCGATTTACTAACCCTGCGTCTTTAGCTTGTTTCAAAACACCAACAACAGTTTTATCTGGAGCATCATTAAACCTAGAACATAAGACACAAATCGTTCTATTATCTGTTAAGCAATTATCCAAATCATTCCTATTAACTGTTTGATCTACACCTTTTGTATCTACAAAAGTCAAATCAAAGTCAGGGTGTTCCCAACCCACATCTTTCAGTTCAATTCTTATTTTTTTAGCTAGTGACACATCCAGGTTTGGGTCATGACTCCAAT
>AEZC01000132.1 GCA_000257205.1 Vibrio ordalii ATCC 33509
TAAAATAGTCTATATCTAGCATCGCTATCGCATATTTTTTGCCTAAGTATTTGATGTCAAGATCTAAGGCGTGGCGAGCTGGGATACACGTTAATCGATCAATAAACGCCATTTCATGGCCCGCCGAAATTAGATATAAGATCAATAAAACCCCGGCTAGAGAGAACAGTGTGCTTGAGATATAACTCACGTGGAAAAAAATAAAGGTGAAGGAGGAGAGTAAAATACTGGCGTAAATGCTAGTGTCTAAGATCTGGTTTCGCGTGAGCACAAATATTGCGGAGACACCAATTAATGCCAAGAGGTACATCACCAACAAAAATGGCAATTTCGATATTTTCGGTATCGTTACTAAAAAAACCTGGCTAAAATTCTCAAATCCGCCATCACTGACGTACATCAAAGTAACAACGGCCCAAAACATTAACAGCAGCAAAATAGCGATGTATAAGCCATAAGTTTTACTCAATACAGTAGCATTACTTCCTAACGCATAAGGTACTAAACACAAAACGGGTAATAACAAACTTAATAACGAAAGCTCTAGCAAGGTTGTTCCCGTAGAAAGGGGCATCTGTAAGCGCCACTGGATGATTGCGTAGGCCACCATCATCGCTGTCGAGATCATAGCCAAACGCCCTTGCTTAAAAATGTGTCCTAATGCGATTGCTACCGTGAAAAGAATATAAGGCAGGTTACTAGCGAAGCCAATATTGGCGCTAGTGATCAGAATGACGTTTTCCATCCCCAACATAATGGCTATTAACAACCCTATTGGGAATAAGAATCGAAACCAATGAGATGATACAAAACTTGTCGGCATCAATAATACAAATATGACCTTTGTGGCATTCAAAATTAAAATTGATAATAAGGCCATAGCATACTTTTATTTAATAGATTGCCAAGCTTTTTGCTAGACTTACTAAATGAAAGCGAACACTTGAACAAAGTTTAGACGATAACGCATCTAAAAGTTGTATAAAATCATTAAGGTACGCTAAGTTGTTACTGCTAAGTTCTATCTAAATATTTTGATTAGTACGAAGAGGAAGGAGTGTAATGATGCAAATTAGTGTTGATGTACATAATTACATGGAAACACTTGTCGGACGCGTATTGGCTGAAGATAAGTATGTAAATCACTATGATAATGAGCAGCTTGCCGATCTCGCTTGCTTATCCCTTGCTCAATTGAGACCGATCTATATTCGATATGACATAGATTTTCTCTCTGCGCTACCTGAAGAAAAATTGGTCATACTTAAAGAAAATGCACAAGTTGCCGTTGAATCGGCGGAAAGCATGATCGTTAATGATCGACGTAAACACAGAGAAGATGATATTCCTATCATTCTAGGCCAATTGCGCTTTGACGATAACTTAGAACTAGAGTGGTTCGAGAAGCCGATTATTGAAACAAACAAGTCTTAAAGGAGCTCTTGTGGGATTTTTTTCTCGTTTATTTAATCAAGAGTCAGGCAATGACTCAAAAATGAAGCTTTTGGATCCCATTGAATATAAAGGTTTTTTAATTTACCAAGATGCAATGTCTGAATCAGGGCAATATCGCGTCGCTGGCAAAATTAGTAAAGATGTTAATGGTGAAATATGTACTCACCGTTTTATCCGCTCCGATGTCATGGCTAGCAGAAGCGACGCTGATGATCTTATGCTTAAAAAAGCAAAAATGCTCATCGATCAGATGGGCGAGAAAATCTTTTCCTAACATCGTCCGACTTGATAAAAATCATAATGAATATCCTCATTAGTCGATACCCTTATCCATTGAGTAAAATGCAGGGCTAATATCCTGTTTTTATAGAGCTTTGTGATAGTGGTTCGACCTCGGCTTTGTTTGGATGTCGTTGTGTTTTTGTCTTTCACCTATGACAATCACTCATCACTCATCACTCAACCTTATATGTAATAGCATTTTGTATTTTTATTACAAACTGCTTGCAGTTATGCTGGTGGTTAGATAAAAACAGAATAATCATTGTGCCAATAGTCAAGGAATAACTATGCAAATTGGTGTACCAAAAGAGACCCTTACGGGTGAAACACGGGTTGCAGCTTCACCGAGTTCGGTAGCGCAATTAATCAAACTAGGCTTCGACGTCTCCATTGAAACTCAAGCTGGGGTTTTAGCCAGTTTTGATGATGCGGCTTTTGAGGCGGCAGGTGCCGCGATTGTTTCGACACAAGATGTTTGGAATTCAGACATTATCTTGAAGGTCAATGCGCCGATTGCTGATAAAAAACAATCGATTGATGAGGTTGCTTTGATCAAAGAAGGGGCAAGCCTAATCAGTTTTATCTGGCCTGCACAAAACCCAGAATTGATGGAACAGTTATCAAGTAAAAAAATCAACGTGCTGGCGATGGACTCAGTGCCGAGAATATCCAGAGCACAAGCTTTAGACGCTTTGTCATCAATGGCTAACATTGCTGGCTACCGTGCTGTTGTTGAAGCTGCACATGAATTTGGCCGCTTCTTTACAGGGCAAATTACCGCAGCGGGCAAAGTCCCGCCGGCAAAAGTACTGGTTGCTGGAGCTGGCGTTGCTGGCCTCGCTGCTATCGGTGCCGCAGGAAGTTTGGGGGCAATTGTACGAGCTTTTGATGTTCGCCCAGAAGTAAAAGAACAAGTTCAATCAATGGGTGCAGAGTTTTTGGAAGTCGATTTCCAAGAAACGGCTGGTTCAGGCGATGGTTACGCCAAAGAGATGTCTGACGACTTTAATAAAAAGGCCGCTGAACTGTATGCAGCGCAAGCTAAAGATGTCGACATCATTATCACGACGGCTTTGATCCCTGGACGTCCAGCCCCTAAGCTGATCACCAAAGAGATGGTCGACAGTATGAGCGCTGGTAGCGTGATCGTCGATCTTGCAGCTGCAAACGGGGGGAACTGTGAATACACGGTTGCTGATCAGGTGATTACAACCGCCAATGGTGTGAAAGTGGTCGGTTATACTGATATGGTTGGCCGCTTACCAACACAATCCTCTCAATTATATTCAACAAACATCGTTAACTTGCTGAAATTGTTATGCAAGGAAAAAGATGGGTCCATCAATATTGACTTTGAAGACGTTGTTTTACGTGGTGTGACGGTCGTGAAAGAAGGCGAAATAACGTGGCCAGCACCACCGATCCAAGTCTCTGCGCAACCGCAAGTCAAGACCGCACCAACTAGACCTGAACCCAAAAAACAAGAACCCGTTTCTGCGACGAAAAAAATTGCTGGCTTAGTTGCTGCCGTTGGCGCTTTTGCTTGGATCGCATCGGTCGCACCTGCGGCTTTTTTAAGCCATTTCACCGTTTTTGTTTTAGCGTGTGTCGTAGGTTACTACGTCGTTTGGAATGTTACTCATGCTTTACATACTCCTTTGATGTCCGTTACCAATGCAATTTCCGGCATTATTGTGGTCGGAGCTTTATTGCAGATAGGTCAAGGGAGTGGTGTGGTCACTTTCCTCGCGTTTATCGCTGTTTTAATTGCAAGCATTAACATCTTTGGTGGTTTTACAGTCACCAAACGTATGCTTGAAATGTTCCGTAAAGACTAAGGGAGTAATATATGTCTGCAGGATTAGTACAAGCCGCATATATTATTGCTGCTATCTTTTTCATCATGAGCCTTGCTGGATTATCAAAGCAGGAATCAGCAAGAGCTGGTAACTACTATGGTATAGCGGGTATGGCTATCGCACTCATCGCCACTATTTTTCGTCCAGATGCGCAGGGCTTAGCTTGGGTATTGCTGGCGATGGTCATTGGGGGTGGTATCGGTATTCATTATGCTAAAAAAGTAGAAATGACCGAAATGCCCGAGCTTGTGGCTATTCTCCACAGTTTTGTGGGCATGGCTGCGGTATTAGTGGGTTATAACAGCTATATCGATGCGCCAATTGTACTCGATCACGCTGAACACGTGATTCATTTGGTTGAAGTGTTCATTGGGGTATTTATTGGTGCCGTCACCTTTACAGGATCTATCGTCGCCTTTGGTAAACTGCGTGGAATCATTTCGTCGTCGTCGCTCAATCTCCCTCATAAGCATAAGCTCAACCTTGCGGCCATTGTTGCCTCGACATTATTAATGATTTACTTCGTTAATAATGGTGGCAGCATGTTTGCGTTAATTATTATGACTCTAATAGCGTTCGCGTTTGGCTACCATTTGGTGGCTTCGATTGGTGGTGCAGACATGCCAGTTGTGGTATCGATGCTTAACTCCTACTCAGGTTGGGCGGCCGCAGCGGCTGGCTTTATGTTAGCGAATGATTTGTTGATCGTAACCGGAGCACTGGTTGGTTCTTCAGGTGCTATTCTTTCTTACATCATGTGTAAAGCGATGAATCGCTCTTTTGTTAGTGTGATTGCCGGGGGCTTTGGTCAGGATGTGGCTATCAGCGCAGACGTTGAATACGGTGAACACCGTGAAATAAACGCTGAAGAAGTAGCCGAAATGCTGAAAAACTCTAAGTCAGTGATCATCACTCCAGGGTACGGCATGGCAGTAGCTCAAGCACAGTATCCCGTTCACGAAATCACGGATAAGTTACGTGCACAAGGCATCAAAGTTCGCTTTGGTATTCATCCAGTAGCGGGACGTTTGCCTGGTCATATGAACGTACTGCTTGCTGAAGCAAAAGTGCCTTATGACATTGTGTTAGAAATGGACGAAATAAACGATGATTTTACTGAAACGGATACCGTTTTGGTGATCGGTGCAAATGACACAGTAAATCCAGCAGCATTAGAAGATCCGAACAGTCCGATCGCCGGAATGCCAGTGTTGGAAGTATGGAAAGCGCAAAATGTCATTGTATTCAAGCGCTCAATGAATACTGGCTACGCAGGTGTACAAAACCCTCTTTTCTTTAAAGATAATACCTATATGCTTTTTGGTGATGCAAAAGAGAGTGTAGACGCTATATCAAAAGCGTTATAGCATTTAAGACCAGAGATAGAAGAAGCCAGCATTTAGCTGGCTTCTTCTATTTTTGAGTAATCATTATTGACATGGATATAACATGCTTAATGTATTGTTAGGTAATAATGTTATATAGTTTTTAATCTAAACCATTAATGAAAATAAAACTTGTTTAAAGCGATTAAGACCTACTTGGGGACTGTTTTAGTCCTAATATCGATTCAAACCCATGCCGATTCGTTGCCAGAACGCATCGACATTTTTGTGTCGCTTTTTGATTATAGTACCGCTGATGTACGTTATGATATCCGTACCTTGCAAGTTGATTACCCAACCCGTTTGCTCACTCCGGATTCGATGTTACCGCAAACGGCTGAATACCCTTTAAAAGACATTCAACTACTGTATAAGCTATCTCAAAGCTGTACAGGTAAATTACCGCTCAGTCCACTTATAACAGAGCCATTAGTCTTTACGAGAGCCTTTTGTAAAGGCTCCAAATTACCTTCAAAATGGTTTGCAAGAAGTACTTTGATTCACCCTGGCGGAGGTACTTATGCGGCTCGCTATGTAAAGAAATACCCTGATAGCTTTCTAGAGTTACAGCAATACATGCACATACGAGAGCGTGCCAAAGCAAACGCTGATTCTTTACTCGGCCGTATTAAAAACATGAATGAAGATACAATTCTAGCACTCATTTCAGGTGCAACAATGTTTGTAGAAAACCAGGATCTTTGGCTAAGAAAAGGCGATATGTACTATGTTTTTGATGAAGACATATGGTTAGACAACGCGAGTAAAGCAGGACTTAGCTACAGTATGACTTCGGAAAATTCTACCTGTTTTATCCAGCGAGGTAACATTTGTTGGAATATTGAAGATCATTCCAACGTACTACGGATAAGTATGGTGATTCTTGTCTTAGCTAACATCATACTTGTATTTGGATGGTCTCTTTACCGGTGGAATTCAAAGCGGCAGGAAATGAAAAGTCGTATGTTGGTTTTGCAAATTCTTACCCACGAACTCAGAACGCCAATTGCAAGTTTGTTGCTGACTGTTGAAGGATTTCGACGCGAATTTGAAAGGTTACCATCAACGGTTTATGACGAATTTAGACGTCTATGTGAAGATTCAAGACGTCTACGGCAACTGGCCGAAGCCAGCAAGGATTATTTACAGTCCGATAATAGACCACTTGCAACAAGCTGGGTGCCTTCCGTAGAAGAGTGGTTACAATACAAAGTGGAAGAAGAGTTTCGTGAAAGCATAGATCTTTTTATAAACAAAGATATTGCGGCAAAACTGAATGTTTACTGGCTTGGAACATGCATCGATAACTTAATTAGAAACGCTGTTAAATACGGAGTTGCTCCAGTTACGTTAGAGGTGGTAACTAAACAAAATTCAATCACGATCAAAGTTACAGATCAAGGTCTGTTAAATCATCGAGATTGGAGAAATTTACGTAAACCTTTCGTCAGTAAAAGTGGCTTAGGTTTAGGTTTGACTATTGTAGAATCAATGGTAGGTCGAATGGGTGGCAAGATGACTCTCGCTGGACCACCAACCACATTTATATTGGAGATCCCCTGTGAAACAGACATTGCTTCTCGTTGAAGATGATAAAAACCTTGCCGATGGTTTATTAGTAAGCCTTGAACAAGCAGGGTATGACTGTTTACATGCTGAAACTATTGCAGATGTAAAACAGTATTGGGATAGTGCAGATTTGGTCATTCTTGATCGTCAATTACCCGATGGCGACTCCATCCAGCATTTGCCTGAATGGCGTAAAATAAAAGAATTACCCGTAATTCTATTGACGGCATTGGTAACAGTTAAAGATAAAGTTACTGGCTTAGATGCAGGGGCAAATGACTACTTAACCAAGCCTTTTGCCGAGGCTGAACTATTCGCACGTATTCGAGCACAGCTTCGTTCGCCTGAATCAGAAGGGCAAGACGATACTAAAGTGGTTACCCCAAACCTTGTTATTGATAAAGCGACAAGAGAAGTTTTTTTTAAGGAAGATTCAATTACCCTAACACGTACTGAATTTGATTTGCTTTTATTTTTGGCGAGTAACCTAGGGAGGGTGTTTACGCGTGATGAATTACTCGATCATGTATGGGGTTATAACCACTTTCCAACCACAAGAACTGTAGATACCCATGTACTGCAATTGCGACAAAAACTTCCTGGGCTAGAGATTGAAACTTTACGGGGAGTTGGATACAAGATGAAAGCGTGATGCAGAAATCTCGTTTACTATTGCTAGGCATAGCGTATGTGGCTATGCCTTCTAAAGCACAAAATATTGAGTGGTTTGATCAAATCACACCACTGACTCAAGCACATCAAAATCTTTTAAATAACAATTTAGAAGCGATGTTTAACTCACTTGTCGAAGTTTGGCAGCTTGAGCATAATAAAAACATTCAGAACCATCTCAATGAATTATTGTTACAGTCATTAAACGTTGATTGTGGTAAAAGTTTAGATAAAAAACCACTACCAGAATGGCTTAAATCGATCACCATTAATAGACAAGAGATTCAGAGCCCAGGAAGAGATGCGTTTCATGTTGATTTAGAAGTGGATGCTGAAAAACCGCTTGCGGATATTGCGTTAACCCAGTGGGTCGATAAAAGTTTATCCACCGATAGCTTATTAACGACCACTTCGAGTGACAGCGTCACTGGAAAGGCACATTACTTAAAACGTTATAATCTCAATAGTAAAATTACAATGGGTTTATACCGTCTTGATATAACGGCTAAGGATCTACAATCTTGGAGTGCATGGATTGTACTCGGAGAACCCAAAGCAAAACAAATTGTACGTTGGGCCTCAAAAGATCAATGGCAAATTGAAAAAAAAGCGCTGCTTAACCCTCACTGTTCTTTGCCAGAACTAAACGTATCACTATATGATTATGTAGACGGAAAATACTCTGAAATATGGAGTAAACGCTACGAATCCGAATACCCCAATGCGCTTGAAATCACTAATTTAGCTGCCGATCGATATGTACTAGCTGTATCAATGACTCAGCAGCGTTGGCAAGGGCCAATTATTATTGAGCAATCTCAAGTAATCAGTAAAACCTACGATGTTTCAGTAGATGAATAATTAAAGATCATAGACAATATGCCGTTATAGACATAAAGGAAATGACGCGCTTATAACATTATGAAAAATTTCATGAAAATACTCCCACTTGCAATAGTACTTACACCCTCTCTCAGCTTCGCAGCTAATTATGCAATAGAGGCGCGAGGGGATGCGATGGGTGGTGTAGGGGTTGTATCTGCGAACTTTCTCACTGCCCCATTTTATAATCCTGCACTTGTGGCTATTTATCGTCGTAACGATGACGCAGGCATGATCGTTCCTAGCTTCGGGATTTCTTATAATGATGAAGACCACATGGTCGATGATTTAGACAGCATTTCAAGCTTCATAGAAAAAAAAGATTACACAAATACTGAACAGCTGCAGAAAAGTTTAGATAATTTACAAAATGATAAACTAAAAGCCGAAATTGGCGGTGTTGTCGCCTTTGCCATTCCTAACCAATTTATAGCGGCTAATTTATTCGCCAAAGCCTATACCGAAACGTTTGTCACTCCTGATGTTTACAGCGGCGAAAACACTGCTTCATTAACTCCAGAGCTACAATCTGTTGAAAACGCCGAGCTCAGTGCAGTGAATGCTGTTTCAGTTGGAGTAACAGAAGTAGGTATCTCTCTAGCTAAGTACCAAACATTTTTAGGTCAACATATTGCGTTTGGTGTAACTCCCAAACTTCAACGCATCTACACCTATGTTTATACTGCAAGTATGACCAGTTACGATATAAAAGATGTACGAGATAATGGTCAGGGTGAAACGATGTTTAACCTAGATGCTGGTGCTTTATGGTTTTATGGCCCTCTACGAATTGGTTTTTCCGCAACCAATTTAGTCAAGCGTGATATTCAAACTCAATCTTACACTAAGAGCCTTGAGAGCCAATTCGGTAAAACACGAGACATCAATATTGGCTACGCATACCAAATGAGGCCACTTTATACAGTAGGCGTAGGTATTGTTGCAGACTACGTCACATTAAGTGTAGATTATGATCTTAATGAAGAAGAGCGCTACACTAATTTTAACGACAATACACAGATGATTCGAGTGGGTGGGGAAATCGATATCATGCGCCAGTTAAAATTAAGAGCAGGCTATAAAAAGAACTTAGCTTACGATAATGTTGATGGAACAATCACAGCAGGAGTAGGGATCTCACCTCTCAATCTCTTCCAATTGGACATTGGAGCAAGCTATACAAACGATAATGCGATGGGAGCTTACATAAATTTCCTTGCAAGCTACTAACTCGATCTTTATAGTCAGGCTCCTAATCAACCGGAGCCTTTTTAAATGTTTGATGATATTCCAACCTTATCTCACCAAGAACACCGACAGCAAGAAGCTGTTGAGAAAATTCAACAACTAATGGCTCAAGGTATCAGCACCGCAGAAGCCATAAAAATCGTTGCATCTCAAATTAGAGCAGAAAAATCCGCAGATAAAACGAATTAATTCTCAACCTAACGATCTCCATTGCATAAGAGCGTTCACTCATTAGTGGACGCTTTTTTATACCCTTATTATCTCGACTTTAAATCATTACAAACCAGAAACGAATTCATTGCACATATCGAATCCGATCGAAAAAGAGTATGCGCCCCATGATCCCAC
>AEZC01000133.1 GCA_000257205.1 Vibrio ordalii ATCC 33509
ATCCTCAAAGTAAACAAAAAGCCGCTGAGTTGCAGCGGCTGGAATAACAAGACTAAGTCGTTTCTCTCACTGGCGACAAGGTGAGTTACCCTAAGTTCTTACGTGCATTTTGGAACATACGCATCCATGGGCTGTTTTCACCCCAAGAGTCAGGATGCCAAGAATTCGCTACCGTACGGAACACGCGCTCTGGGTGCGGCATCATGATCGTCACACGACCATCTTGAGTCGTTAAGCCTGTAATCGCATTGGGTGAACCATTTGGGTTGTTCGGATATTGCTGCGTGGCATGGCCGTTGTTATCCACAAAACGCAGCGCAACGGTGCCCGATTGTTCAATCGCCGCTAAATGTGCCGTATCACGTACTTCAACGCGCCCTTCGCCATGCGAAACCGCAATCGGCATGCGCGAGCCAACCATCTCATTGAAAAACAGTGAATCAGATTGCTGCACTTCCACTAAGCTAAAGCGCGCTTCAAAACGCTCTGATTCATTGCGCACAAAACGCGGCCATAAATCCGCGCCGGGGATTAACTCTTTCAAATTCGACAGCATTTGACAGCCGTTACACACCCCTAGCGAGAAAGTATCTTCACGTTGGAAGAAACGTTGGAACTGTTCACGAGCTTGTACATTAAACAGCACTGATTTCGCCCAGCCTTCCCCCGCGCCCAATACGTCACCATAAGAGAACCCACCACATGCGACGAGGCCTTGGTACTCTTCAAGCACCGCTTGACCCGTTAAGATGTCGCTCATGTGTATATCGGTTGTTTCAAAGCCTGCGCGATCAAACGCTGCCGCCATTTCAACGTGTGAGTTAACCCCTTGCTCGCGCAAAATAGCCATTTTTGGCTTCACGCCTTTAGCAATATACGGTGCTGCAACATCTTGTTGCACGTCAAAGCTCAAACTGACGTTAAGACCTTTATCACTGTTATCTTGTTTTGCTGCAAACTCTTGGTCCGCGCACTGCGGGTTATCGCGCAGCGCTTGCATCTTATGCGTGGTTTCAGCCCAGATGGTGCGAAGTTCGGTGCGGTTACGCACCACAATAGATTGCTCACCAGCGGTAATGGCTAGCTCATCAGAAGCCTCAACACGACCGATAACGTGTGAACACGCTTGTAAACCATGCGCCGTTAGCGTCGAAAGCACCGTATCCAAGTCATGGTGACGAACTTGAATGACTGCGCCCAGCTCTTCATTAAATAACGCGGCCAATGCATCATCACCCAGCGCGGCAATATCGGCTTTCACGCCACAATGACCAGCAAAGGCCATTTCAGCTAGAGTGACGAATAAACCACCGTCACCTTTATCGTGATAGGCGATAATCTGCTGATTGGCGACCAAGGTTTGGATCGCCTCATAGAAGGCTTTAAGCTGCGCCGCATTATCTACGTCTGCGGGTTTATCACCCAACTGTTTGTAGACTTGTGCTAACGCCGTTGCGCCCAAGCGATTCTTACCATTACCTAAATCAATCAAAACCAGTGAGGTTTCGCCCTTATCGGTTCTTAACTGAGGGGTGATGGTGTTACGCACATCTTCAACACGAGCAAATGCCGTGATCACCAATGATAGTGGAGAGGTCACTTCTTTTTGTTCGCCATTTTCATCCCATTTGGTCTTCATCGACATCGAATCTTTACCCACAGGGATAGTCAGGCCGAGCGCAGGACAAAGCTCTTCACCGACCGCTTTTACTGCCTCATACAAACCAGCATCTTCACCTGGGTGACCCGCTGGTGACATCCAGTTCGCCGACAACTTAATGTGTTTGATATCACCGATATGGGTAGCGGCAATGTTGGTGATCGCTTCGCCCACGGCTAAGCGTGCCGATGCCCCAAAATCCAGCAAGGCAACTGGCATGCGCTCCCCCATCGACATCGCTTCGCCATGGTAAGTATCATAACTTGCCGCAGTGACCGCACAGTTTGCTACTGGCACTTGCCACGGACCAACCATTTGGTCACGAGCGACCAAACCAGTAACGGTTCGGTCACCAATGGTGATGAGGAAGGTTTTTTCTGCAACCGCAGGGAGACGCAGTATACGATCAATCGCTTCGTTCAATTCGATATCACGGCGATCAAGTGCTGGATTATTAACTTTCAGCGTCTTCACATCACGATACATTTTAGGTGTTTTGCCAAGCAATACGTCCATCGGCATATCAATTGGCGTATTACCGAAATGTGAATCTTCCAATTTCAGTTCACGCTCTTCAGTGGCAATGCCCACAACAGCATAAGGCGCGCGCTCACGTTGGCAAATGGCATCAAAGCGCGCAATGTTTTCTGGCGCTACAGCCAGCACGTAACGCTCTTGTGATTCATTACACCAAATTTCAAGCGGGCTCATTCCCGGCTCATCGTTAGGCACATCACGCAGTTGGAAAATACCGCCACGTTCGCCATCATCAACAAGCTCAGGCAATGCGTTTGAGATACCACCAGCGCCCACATCATGGATAAAGGCGATCGGATTCGCCTCACCGAGTTGCCAGCAGCGATCAATCACCTCTTGGCAGCGACGTTCCATCTCTGGGTTTTCACGCTGTACCGACGCAAAATCAAGATCTTCCGCAGATTGACCAGATGCCATAGAAGAAGCGGCGCCCCCACCAAGGCCAATGTTCATTGCCGGACCACCGAGCACAATTAAGCTCGCGCCAACAGGGATCTCTTTTTTCTGCACATGCTCGTCGCGGATATTCCCCATCCCACCAGCAATCATGATTGGTTTGTGATAACCACGCACTTCTTCACCAGCGTGAGAATTGACTTTCTCTTCGTAAGTACGGAAGTAACCGAGCAGGTTGGGACGACCAAATTCGTTGTTAAAAGCCGCCCCACCGAGCGGGCCTTCCAGCATAATATCGAGTGCCGTGACAATGCGTCCCGGTTTACCAAAATCGGTTTCCCAAGGCTGTACAAAATTAGGAATACGCAAGTTTGAAGTAGTAAAACCGACTAACCCGGCTTTAGGTTTTCCACCAATCCCCGTTGCACCTTCGTCACGAATTTCACCACCGGAACCCGTTGAAGCGCCCGGCCAAGGAGCAATCGCCGTCGGGTGGTTGTGTGTTTCCACCTTCATTAAAATATGCGCTTTTTCATGGTGATAACCATATTGGCGTGTCTCTGGATCAGGGAAAAAACGCCCAACTTCTGAACCCACCATGACGGCGGCATTATCTTTATAGGCAGACAGCACATGATCAGGAGTCACTTCATAAGTGTTTTTGATCATCTTAAACAGCGATTTATCTTGCTTAACGCCATCAATAGTCCAATCGGCATTGAAGATTTTATGGCGACAATGCTCAGAGTTTGCTTGAGCAAACATCATTAATTCGATATCGGTTGGATTACGCTCAAGCTTAGTGACGAAGCTTTCGAACAAATAATCAATTTCATCGTCAGCCAATGCAAGCCCAAGGGTAACGTTTGCTTTTTCAAGCGCTGCGCGGCCGCCATTCAGCAAGTCAACGTACGCCACTGGGGTAGGTTCTGCGACTTTGAACAGTGCTGTTGCCGATTCGAAATCGGTAAACACGACCTCCATCATTCGGTCATGAATAATTGTTTGGATCGTGTTGATTTGCTCGGCAGAAAGTGCGACTTCGGATTCAATATAATAAGCCGTACCCCGCTCTAAACGCTTCACATCCACTAAACCACAATTGTGTGCAATATCTGTTGCTTTGGAAGACCAAGGAGAAATAGTGCCCGGACGAGGCGTCACAAGCAGAAGAAGACCTTGTGGCTCATGGTCTTGAATGGTTGGACCATAAGTGAGTAGTTTCTCTAATTTTTCAAGGGATTGAGCGTCTAAATCCGCAGAGAGATCAGCAAAATGCATAAACTCCGCGTAAATACTCGATACAGGCAGTTGCTGTTCACGACAAAGTTCAACGAGTTTGTTAACACGAAACTCAGAAAGCGCTGGGGAGCCACGCAAAATTCTCATGTGCTTAGGTCTCTTATACAGTGGGTTGAAGTGTAATTGGAATAAATTCAAAATCATTAAAATACAATAATTTAATAAAAGAAAACCGAATACATACCAATTTCACCTCGTCATTTCGGACGCATTATAAAGGAATTATTTTTGTGACGTAACACCAAAAGCAACCGTTTGCGTCTTTTTTTGTCAAATTTGAAATACAACCACATTAGCGTGATCACCGACACTTTTTCATCCGTTTTTGATCTGAAACTTTGCCAATATGGCCGCCTTTGATATAAAGGTAGTAATTGATGTAAGAGATCGCTCATAAATGCCAAAGAATTATCTGACTCAGCTTCATCGCTCATTGTCCATTTTCCTACTCACTCTTTTTGTCGTCGGTTGCCAAATCGATTCCGATCCTAAAAGCGAGCTTGATCATATTCGTGAACGTGGCGTATTGCGAGTGGGCACGCTGAACAATCAGCTCTCCTACTACATTGGCCCTGATGGCCCCGCGGGGCTTGACTACGAGCTGGCGCGTGAATTTGCCAATCAGCTTGGGGTTAAATTGGAGATGAAACCCGCTTATCGGTTATCGAGTCTCTTTCCTGCATTAAAAAATGGGGAAATCGACGTTATTGCAGCAGGATTAAGCCAGTCCAACCAACATCTGAATGAGTTCAGAACAGGGCCCGCTTATTACTATGTCAGCCAACAAGTGGTCTATAAAAAAGGCAACTGGCGTCCAAGAAATTTAAAACAATTACTGGAAAAACAACCGGAGCTGATTGCTGGTCATGAAGGTGACAGCGTTTTTGCTATCGTGAATGAATCCCACTTTGAAAATACGCTCAGCGACATTAAACAGATCCACCCAGAGTTTCAGTATAATGTGAATAATAACGCCGACGTTAACGACCTTTTAAAACAAGTTTCGAATGGCGAACTGCTGTTTACCATGGCTGATTCGG
The DNA here is from genome assembly GCA_000257205.1 of Vibrio ordalii ATCC 33509. GTDB lineage: Bacteria > Pseudomonadota > Gammaproteobacteria > Enterobacterales > Vibrionaceae > Vibrio > Vibrio ordalii. The sequence continues at coordinate 4,936 of AEZC01000133.1, forward strand.
TCGAAGTCTCGCTATCGCAGCGAATCTACCCTGACTTAGCCGTCGCCTTTGAATTAACTGAAGATCAGCCTATCGCTTGGTATATGCGTCGTTCTGAAGATGAAAGCTTATACGCCTTGATGATTGAGTTTTTTGGCAACCTTAAACAATCTGGTCAATTAGCGGCCTTGGAAGAGAAATATATTGGTCACGTGGGCACGTTTGATTATGTCGATACGCGCGCCTTTATTAGAGCACTCGATGTGCGCCTCCCCAAATGGTCGCCTCTTTTCCAACAATATTCTGACGAATTTGATTGGCGATTGATTGCCGCCTTAGCTTATCAAGAGTCTCACTGGAATCCCTTGGCTAAATCTCCCACGGGAGTGCGCGGCATGATGATGCTAACCCTCCCAACGGCTAAAAGTGTTGGTGTAACCAATCGGCTCGATCCGGAACAATCGATCCGTGGTGGTGTCGAATACCTACGTCGGATGGTGCAACGTATACCAGACTCGATCCCAGAACATGAGAAAATTTGGTTTGCTCTTGCTTCCTATAACGTCGGCTATGGGCATATGATGGATGCAAGGCGCTTAACTAAACAGCAAGGTGCCAACCCTGATTCATGGACCGAAGTCAAAGATCGCCTCCCCCAGTTGAGGCAGAAAAAATACTTCAGCCAAACCCGATATGGTTATGCACGAGGTGATGAAGCTAAAGCCTACGTTGAAAATATTCGTCGCTATTATCAAAGTATTATTGGCCATGTTGATCAACAAAAACGGATAGACAATAGTTCAGGTACTGATGATTTGGTTGTGATCAGTATTGAGGAGGAGGAAGCCGCGGTAGAAGCTATGGAATCGGCCGATGAGGCGCAGGATAATCAGTATCTCGACCCCGCAGCTCGATAAGCATAAGGATAGCTAAATCTTCCACATTGAACAAAAATTGCACACTTGATTTCCAAGTGTGCAGCCCATACATCAAAACGTGAAAAAGATCGTTTCCTAAGTTTCATATTATGGTAACAATCCAGAGCTATAAAGGCAGATTAAAATTGTCATAAGGCACCCTAAACCATTAGGGATCATTGTCAAAACTCAGTAGTAGGAGGTTGTTTATGCTGAAACGTAAAAAGCTATCAAAACACCTTAATAAAACGGTGGCAGCGAACCGTCGTAAACGTATGTTATCCAATAATAAAAAGAAAATTATCTGGCGTAACCGTGCGTTTATGCAATTAATCTCTGTTTAACCTTCAGCGGCAAACATCTACCCAAAGTGGATGTTTGCTAAAAACCCTCACTCTGTTGCTTATTCCGCTGTTTTTCCGCCTGTATCTCTGCGCGTCTTCGTCTAAAAAAAGATTGCAGTTGCTCCCGACACTCCTCTTCTAACAATCCTTTATCGACCGTCGCGTAATGATAGGAGGCTTGGCTTTCAAATAAATTCAGCACCGTACCGGCCGCCCCAGCTTTGAGATCTGGAGCGCCAAAGACAATCCTTTTGACTCGGCTATGCAGCAGTGCGCCTGCGCACATTGGGCAGGGCTCCAAAGTGACGTATAAGGTAGTATCAAGCAAACGATAATTTTGTAACCGTTGACCTGCTTGACGCAGAGCCTGAATTTCAGCGTGCGCTGTCGCATCATGTTGACCAATAGAGGTATTCCAACCTTCAGCAATAATTTCGCCATCTTTAACAAGCACAGCGCCCACAGGCACTTCACCTGCTTGTTCTGCAAGATTGGCAAGCGCGATGGCTCGGCGCATAAACTCTTGATCTTGAAAGGTAAACTGTGTATTCATATATCCTATTTTCTCTTTCACTAGCCTTTACCGTTAGCGGACGATAACTGTTCTGCCAGAAAATCCATCAGCAACCTAACTTTTGAAGACAAATGACGATTTTAATGCATAAAGGTTATGATCACAGTTATTTTTTCATTCAAAGTTTCATTGATGATCACTTAGCATTTCACGCGCAACATCTGCACAAATAAGATTGAAAAAGCCCGCGATACACTCGCGGGCTTTTAATTCCGACTCGATAAATAACGTTAACGCTACAAGCTGTATGTGTAAGGTGCTTGCACCCCTAGCGGAATACCAAAAGCCCAGTAAGCGAGCAGGAACAGCGTCCAACCAATCAGCATCGCGATGGAGAAAGGCATCATCATTGAAGCCAAGGTGCCAATGCCCGTCGATTTTACATAACGTTGGCAATACACCACGACTAATGGGAAGAAAACCATCAGTGGAGAGATAATGTTAGAAACCGAATCGCCGACGCGGTAAGCCGCTTGCGATAGCTCGGGAGAAATCCCTACCGCCATCAACATAGGTACCAGAATTGGACCAATCAATGCCCATTTTGCCGAGGCCGAACCCACCAGCAAATTAACGCTAGCCGTGAGTAAAATCATCCCCACAATCGTTGCTTGGCCGGGTAAGTCCATCGCTTTTAGGCCTTCGGCGCCATACAATGCCAACATAGTACCAATATTAGACTGACCAAACGCCGATAAGAACTGAGCACAGAAGAACGACATCACTATGTATGCACCCATCGTAGCCATGGTGCCAGACATCGCTTTTATCACGTCATTACTGTTTTTAAAGGTGCCAGCCACTCGGCCATACACAATTCCAGGAATAATAAACAAGATAAAAATTAAAGGAACGATCGACTTCATCACTGGCGCAGAAAAGGCCGTTAGCTCACCATCAGGCGAACGCAGCGCTGAGTTTTCTGGGATCAAAGCCGCTACTAGTAATGCAATACCTACCACCATTGCCCAGCCAGCAAAACGAAATGCTCTCGATTCCGTTGCGCTGAATGTTCCTAGATCAGGCGCTACCTCTGCATCCTCATCAACAGGCATATTCGCTAGACGAGGTTCAATGATTTTCTCAGTCACATACCAACCAATCGCGACGATGATCACCGAAGAAAAACCCGTGAAGAAAATGTTCGCCAGCGGGTTCACTATGTATTGAGGATCCAAAATTTGTGCGGCGGTTTGTGTAAAACCAGCGAGTAAAGGATCAATACCAGAAGGGATAAAGTTCGCTGAAAAGCCACCAGAAACACCAGCAAATGCGGCTGCAATACCGGCCAGTGGATGACGCCCTGCCGCATGGAAAATAATCCCACCGAGAGGAATAACCAATACATAACCAGCATCAGCAGCCGTATGCGACACTATCGCCACCAAAATCAGCATCGGTGTCAATAGTTTTGCTGGCGTGAAATTTAGCATTTTCTTAAGGCCGGTGGTGATAAACCCAGAAGAATCAGCCACTCCCACACCGAGCATGGCAACCAGCACGATACCTAGCGGCGCAAAGCTGGTGAATGTGGTCACCATATTGGCTAGAAAACTCGCGAGCGCTTTACCTGTCAGCAAGTTATTCACTTGCAGTGCTTCACCCGTTCGAGGGTTGGTCAAATCAAACGTCACATTCGATAACAGTGCCGATGAAACCCAAACAATAATCAGTGCCCAGAAGAACAAAATCGCAGGGTCAGGAATTTTATTTCCTGCACGTTCAATAAAATTTAAAAAGCGATCCATACCGCTCGGCTTCGGAAATGGTGCTTGTTTTACGACTTGGTTACTCATTCGTAACTCCATATGTGATGTTGCTGCTGTAGGCCTATATCTGTTTATTTAGCCGGCCTATAAATCGTTGGTTATTCTATAAAAAAGCCACCACCAAAACACAAGCTTGCACATGTTTTTACAAAAACGGGGACATATTTTGCAAAAATAACCTTCCACCACAACAATCTAAACACATTAAAATGCTCTTTTTTTATACAACTTAGCAACCAATTTGCAAAGCCAAACATTTCATTTTTTCATAAGCATCGAGACACTAATCAAACTCACTGAACTGAGAAATCATGGTTTTCAGCTCAACCGACTGCTTATTTCCCTGACGATCATACCAATAAGACTCGATATAAATGGTTTTCAGTGAGCCAGATAGAGAGACCGTTGGTACTGACCAACTGAGGGTATAAAAAGGGTGTGAGTGATCTTGTCCGTTGACAATATCACTATCAAAATCCGCTGGCGTGAGAGTAGAAATCGCGGCAGAAGCGCCACGGGTACGAAACCATTCCAATTTTTGTTCGGCCAAATGTAGTGCTTCGATACTATGAACGGCAAAATCCGCTTTTTGCTCAACCAACACTTGTAATTTGACCAACCCCAGTGCCCCAACACCAATTAGAACAAACGATATCATTACTTCTATTAGGCTAAATCCTTGCTGTTTAGAGATCATTCCATGAACCTTTTTGCCATCTAGGTGGAACCGAAAAGGAAAAACTGCTTTCAATATCACTGTTATATTGCAAACTTAGCGAGTTATAAAATAGTGCTATCTGCCCTTGGGTATCAAAGGCCATTCCTCCGGTAAATTGAAAGGATCCCGACTGTAAGTAGGTAGCGTGCTTTGGTGTCAAAATGGTACTGCTGTCGTACAGTTTTTTTATCGGTGCATCAAAATTAGCATTGAGATCCGCGATGAATTCAGCATCAAATCCATTCCAATTTACCGTATCAGTGGCAAATCCACTATTAAAGTGAAAGAGCACCCCTTGAATGCTGCCACTCCCTCGAATCCCTAACACGCCATTATGCACCAACAAAAAAAGGTAAGTCCCAGGATGAGCATTTTGGATGGTTGAGATTGTATCAATCGATGCTTGGTTAAGTTGACAGCTGCCATCAATCCATACTTGGTTGGGCTGACCAAGAACCAAAGCACCTTTAAATTTCGAAACACAATCGACATCACCACTGGTCATCGTGTAACTCAAGAACTTAAATTCAGTATCGTCGCGTGCTTTTTCCCATTCTCCTCGTTCGTAACCAAAGAGATCTTTAAATGGGTTTAGCGTTTCATCTCGGCAAATATCATTTTTGACATCAACTGCTTCATAAAGACCGCTGCTATTTTTCCAAATACCGCTTTGTACACTACTGCCCGTTTTATGCGTCGGCGCGCAGTCGGTACTATTGTCAAAAGCAGTGCTGGGTTTTTGAATAGCACTCCCAACGCCATTATTTGTCACTCCCGCCGTAGCAATAATATACTTAGCAACAGCGATAGCCGCGCATTCATATTTCCCATCACTATTTTTAGGCCCGGGATCTGGTGGAGAAATAAGTGTAGAGCCAAACACAATTAAATCTGAAGTAGAACGAATGGCTCCTGGACTTCTCTCACGTTGAAACAGAATATTTTTTTTCAACGTCGCCATTTGATACTGGGACATTAATGTACTGGCGTTAGTAGGGTCTGCAGAGAGGTACGTTAACTCTAAATCTACACATAAGATATTGATGTTATTGGGAATTGAACTATTTTTATTGTTCACAATATGGCTATAACCACACTCAATCCCCCCTTCAGCTCGCCAATGCTGTTGCCTCGCTTGCACCTCATTTTGTGCTCGTTTGATCTGAAAAAAGAGCGCACGGTAGGAGCCTAATGCCACCACTAAAGCGAGCACCAACAAAAGCGTGGTGATCAATAACGTTACAGCGCCTTGCTGAGCTTGCTTCATTACTGCCAATTCCTTTGTTTTATTGCCACTCCAAATGAGGTTGATACACGGCTATCCCCCACCAACTCTGCTGCGATAGAGATCGTCATGTAGGCTGAGCTCACACCATTCGCCGCTAATGATGATCGCTGGGCTTGAAAATGAGTCACATTAATCTGGTTAGTATCAAAAATAGCAGAGCAACCAGCCGTCGCTTGAGAAACGGTTTTGGCCCCTGAAATCACAGACGTCGGCCTGTCACAGACACCCAACGCGCCAGAAGTCATGACAAACCCAACATTTCTGATCTGTTTCGTTGCCCCCGTATCATCAAGGTAGGCATACGCAAGCGTTGATTGGTCAGCCGAAACAAAAACGATATCATCGCTATCCAATAACGTGAGTGAATTACCATGGCCGCCATCGTAACCTGCACGTTGAATATCTTGTTTGAGGTATTGCAGCGCGCCCGTCACTTGTTGCAGTAGCAGTAGCTCCTTGCCTCTTTCGGTCGCTACCTTCTGCCCAGTGATGAATACAGAGCCAATAATGGCTATCGCAATCAAGCCAAGCATGGATGCCACCATGAACTCAATTAACGTTGCCCCCATCTGCTTGGTTTCAGCGATATGAGCTTTATAGGTATGCTTTTTTGCTCTCGGTATATTAGCTGCACTGCTTAAAACCAAAATAGTCTCCTCCATTACCACATAGGCGCATTCGTCCTGAAGGTCTATAGGTCGTGAATTTGAGTGCACCTTGGTGTGTTGAAAAATCAAGGCTCCCATTTACAGCTCGGCCATTAATGGCTTCAAAATGGATCTGATTTGACGGGTAATTCACCCCCAATTCAATATTGCGATAAGGTTGCCCCGATAGCGATGAAATCACTTGCCCGCCGGGATAGGTTCCTGAATTAGTCAGCACGATTTGCCATTCACCTTGGCTATTAACCGCACCCGACATGACAATATGTGCCCATAGCGGCTGCTTTCTCATTACGGCTTCCGAACGGGCGCTCATCATAAAGCCATTAATCTCACCCGCTAAACGTCGCATCTTTTGCCTATCACTGACTTGTTTGAAATTGGGAGCCGCTATCGTGAGTAAAATAGACAAAACGAAAACCGTGATAAGCAGCTCAAGTAAAGTAAACCCGCGAGCCATTTCCCAAATTCCTATGTAATTAAAATATGAAACAAAATTCACCTTGCGCGAATGCTATCACCTAATAAAAATAGCGGCTAAATCAGCAAGGAACTCCACGTGATGATTCGAAATTCTAAATGCAACAACCACAACCGGCGGTCGTTCGGGATGACATTGATCGAATTATTGATTGCGGTTGTGATTATTGGCGTACTGTCTGCAATCGCTTATCCAAGTTATACCAAGCACGTTTTAAAAGGACACCGAACCACCGCTCTCGCCGATATGGGGAGAATTCAACTGGAACTGGAGCATCACTACGATAAGGGTTATGACTGGAGCGGGATCATTTCAGGGGGAAATTGCGTCATCTGTGAAGGCGATGCTGAACGCTATCAGTTTTCAGTCGCCAGCTCCGCAGCCAGTAGCTACACCATTACCGCGACGGCGCAGAGCACCAGAGGCCAAGACAAGGATGAATGTCTAACCAGCGATAAGGCCATGACATTGAAATCAACCAACGAATCAGCCCCAAGCGCATGTTGGAAATAGAACACCACAAAGGTTCAGTTTGTGAGGGGAGGACAAAGTCATCCTGTATCAGGAACGAATAAGGCCTGCAATGCAGGCCTTATTGAATAGAGAATAATTCAACAGTGAATTAGCTGGTTAAATCATCGAAGAACTTTTTCACGCCATTAAAGAAACCTTCCGATTTAGGCTTATGCTTATTTGCCGCTTCACCACCGCAAGTTTCTTCAAATTCACGTAATAGTTCTTTTTGACGCGCGCTCAGTTTCACTGGTGTTTCAACCACGAGTTTGACAACCAAATCACCGATCGCTCCACCGCGTACGCCTTTCACACCTTTACCACGCATACGGAACATGCGCCCTGTTTGCGTCTCTTCTGGCACTTTCAAGTTTACACGGCCATCGAGTGTTGGAACTTCAACTTCACCGCCAAGCGCTGCCATAGCAAAGCTTACAGGGACTTCACAATATAAGTTGTTGCCATCGCGTTCAAAAATGTGGTGCTCTTTGACGTGAACTTGCACGTACAAATCCCCCGCTGGAGCGCCCATTTCTCCCGCTTCACCTTCGCCAGATAAACGAATGCGATCGCCCGTATCCACACCGGCTGGAATTTTAACATTAATCGTTTTGGTTTTTTGCTTACGCCCCTGTCCGTGACACACGTTACATGGGTCTTTAATGATCTTGCCTTTACCATGGCAAGTCGGACAGGTTTGCTGTACAGCAAAAAATCCTTGGCGCATCTGTACTTGGCCGTGACCATGACAGGTTCCACACGTTTGCGCAGACGAGCCTTTCTTCGCGCCAGTACCTTCACAAGAATCACAATGGACCAGTGTTGGCACTTCAATCTCTTTTGAACAACCACGAACGGCCTCTTCTAAAGACAGTTCCATGTTGTAACGCAAATCAGCACCACGTTGTGCACGCGCTTGACCACCGCCACGACGACCACCACCGAAAATGTCACCAAAGACATCACCGAAGATATCGCCAAAATCAGCACTGCCGCCGCCAAAACCACCACCGCCCATTCCGCCTTGTTCAAAAGCAGCGTGACCGTACTGATCATAAGCCGCTTTCTTTTGCGAGTCGGTTAAAATTTCATACGCTTCTTTTACTTCTTTAAACTTGTCCGAAGCGCTGTCATCCCCTTGGTTTCTATCAGGGTGAAACTTCATTGCTAGGCGCTTGTACGCCTTTTTAATATCGCGCTCAGAGGCATCTCGGCCTACGCCTAATACTTCGTAAAAATCACGTTTTGACATCTTCTTCGTCACCAATTTGTTACCGCAAACGACACGCTGCCGCTTGGTGTTTATATCGACCTAACTAATGGCTCTAGATTCTAGTGAATTCAAACTAAAAAGACACTGTTAGTTAGATGGACACCAATGAGTTTTCATTAATTACAGACATACGGGCGTAAGAGTTACCCCAAACGCCCGCATCATACCGTTGATTTCATTCTTCTCTTAGAGAAGTTAGGGTGGGTTAAACTCGCGAGCCACCCAACCCTAGCCCTCCCCATTTAAAAGGAGGGAACTCAATCAATTACTTTTTGTCTTCTTTGACTTCTTCAAACTCAGCGTCAACGACATCGTCTTCTGCAGACTGTTGTTGGCCTTCACCCGCTTGTTGTGCTTGAGCTTTTTGCTGAGCGATCTCCATCAGTTTTTGAGCCGCAGCCATAAGCGCTTGAACTTTAGCGTCGATCGCTTCTTTGTCTTCGCCTTTCTTCGCTTCTTCAAGCTCAGTAATAGCCGCTTCAATCTTCACTTTATCGTCAGCAGGAAGCGCATCACCCGCTTCTTCAATTTGCTTACGAGTACCGTGAATCATTTGGTCTGCTTGGTTACGCACTGTTGCTAACTCTTCGAACTTTTTGTCCGCTTCTTTGTTAGCTTCAGCTTCTTGGACCATTTTCTCGATTTCAGCATCGCTCAAACCGCCAGACGCTTGGATAGTGATCTTCTGCTCTTTGCCTGTTTGTTTATCTTTCGCAGACACGTGCAAGATACCATCCGCATCCAAGTCAAACACAACTTCAATTTGTGGCATGCCACGTGGTGCAGCTTGAATGCCTTCTAGGTTAAATTGACCTAGCGATTTGTTGTACATAGCTTGCTTACGCTCACCTTGTAGAACATGGATCGTTACTGCGTTTTGATTGTCTTCAGCGGTAGAGAATACTTGATTCGCTTTAGTTGGAATCGTTGTGTTTTTCTCAACCAACTTAGTCATCACGCCACCCATTGTCTCGATACCTAGAGACAGAGGCGTTACGTCAAGTAGCAGTACGTCTTTTACTTCACCCGCAAGCACACCACCTTGAATGGCCGCACCAACAGCAACCGCTTCATCTGGGTTAACATCTTTACGCGCTTCTTTGCCAAAGAATTCAGCCACTTTCTTCTGAACCATAGGCATACGAGTCTGACCACCCACTAGGATAACGTCAGTGATGTCGCCGACAGACAAGTCTGCATCAGCCAACGCCACTTTTAGTGGCTCAAGCGAACGCTGAACAAGGTCTTCCACTAGAGATTCTAGTTTCGCACGTGTCACTTTCACGTTCATGTGCTTAGGACCAGCAGCATCAGCGGTGATGTAAGGCAAGTTCACATCTGTTTGTTGCGCTGATGACAACTCAATTTTCGCTTTTTCTGCGGCTTCTTTTAGACGCTGCATCGCAAGTGGATCAGTTTTTAGGTTGATGCCTTGCTCTTTTTTGAACTCATCAACGAGATAGTTGATCATGCGGTTATCAAAGTCTTCACCACCAAGGTGTGTGTCACCGTTAGTTGCTAGAACTTCGAATGTTTTCTCGCCTTCAACTTCATCGATCTCGATGATTGAAATATCAAATGTACCACCACCAAGGTCGTATACCGCGATAACGCGATCGCCACCTTGTTTGTCCAAACCATAAGCAAGTGCAGCCGCTGTTGGTTCATTGATGATACGTTTTACTTCAAGACCTGCAATACGACCTGCATCTTTCGTTGCTTGACGTTGTGCATCGTTAAAGTAAGCAGGGACTGTAATTACAGCGCCAGTCACTTCTTCACCTAAGAAGTCTTCTGCAGTTTTCTTCATTTTCTTCAGAACTTCTGCAGAAACTTGAGGTGCTGCCATTTTTTGGCCTCTTGCTTCAACCCAAGCATCGCCATTATCAGCCTTCACGATTTTGTAAGGCATGATCTCAATATCACGTTGAACTTCTTCGTCTTCAAAGCGACGACCGATCAAACGCTTAATTGCAAATAGCGTATTGGTTGGGTTTGTTACCGCTTGACGCTTCGCCGGCTGACCTACTAGCGTCTCACCACCGTCTGTATATGCAATGACCGATGCAGTTGTACGCTCACCTTCAGCATTTTCAATAACGCGAGGTTTGTCGCCATCTAAAACAGCAACACAAGAGTTAGTAGTACCTAAGTCAATACCAATGATTTTACCCATCAGGCTATCTCCAAATAAATTCTATTTTTGTTTTATGCTACCCCCTATGTGGGGGAGGGAGAACAGGGTTTCAACCCTTACTCACAAACTAAACAAGGATGTTTGTTTCTCGTATGCCCAATAAATAAGGTCACTCAACACCTTTTCAAGGGCAAAATTGAAAAAAGTTATGATATTTCGACTAAACAGTCCTAAATAAGGACTTTTTCAATCCCGAAATCACTTAATGAAGGTTTCTATCTCGACATTAATCGATTTCGACATAAATCGATTTCGACATAAAAGAGAGAGGCGACGTACACCTCTCTCTTTAACATTGAATAAATTAACGCCAATAAAGCACTTAGCTTATTTCGCAACTCTTTACTTTGATACCATGACCATCGCAGGGCGAATCACTCGGCCATTCAACTCATAGCCCTTTTGCATCACAAACATCACAGTGTTCGGTTCATGATCCGGGCTCTCTTGAATTGACATTGCTTGGTGCAATTCTGGATTGAACGTTTCGCCTTCAGGATTAATCTCTTTCAGGCCAAACTTTTCAACTACGCCAATGAAAGTTTTGTGTGTCAGGTCCACACCTTCCACCAGCGGTTTTACTACTTCGTTTTCAGCGTCAGCAGCTTGAATCGTGCGCTCTAGGTTGTCTAACACTGGCAACAACTCTTCAGCAAAACGGCTCAACGCATATTTACGCGCTTTATCGATCTCTTGCTCTGAACGGCGGCGCATATTTTCAACTTCCGCTTTCGCTCTTAGCACTGAGTCTTTTTGCTCTTGAATTTTTGCTTCGCTCGACAGTAGCGCCGCTTCTAATTGCGCAATTTGAGACTCTTTCTCATCGACTTCAACCTGTTCGTTCCAATCGATATCCGCGTCAGTACCGACAACTTCAGCTTCTTGATCCACTACTTCTTGCTGTAGTTCTTCTTCTTTGATTTTGTTTTCTTCGTTGTTCATGATATCTCCAGAATCCAACTATTTTGCGCTTAACCTCCACAGTTCAAAAAGTTAAGCACACAAAAATTCGCACAAAGGCATAACTTGCCCTTATTATGGGGATGAACAATCCTGATTCAAGCCTAATTAGTTTGGAAAATTTATGAAAAAACCATTTGAAGTGATCGCGATCATTGGAAAACCAAGAGATCAACAAGCCATTCAAACACATAAAGAGCTTTACCAATGGTTAACTTCAATGGGATATCCAGTCTTTATTGATGATCGCCTCAGCGAAATATTGGACGGTGTGCCTGCGGAACATTTCGCTAGCTTGCTTGAAATCGGCAAAAAAGCAGACCTTGCTGTAGTGGTTGGAGGAGATGGCAATATGCTCGGTGCCGCGCGCGTATTATCACGCTTCGACATTTCCGTGATTGGGGTGAATCGTGGCAATTTAGGATTTTTGACCGATCTCAACCCAGAAGATTTTCAACCAAGGCTACTTGCAGTACTCAATGGCGAATATTTAGAAGAGCAACGCTTCTTACTGGAAACAGAAATTCATCGCCACGGGCAAGTCAAAAGCCGTAATGCAGCGCTTAATGAAGCCGTATTACACCCCGGTAAAATTGCACACATGATTGAATTTGAAGTTTATATAGATAATAGCTTCGCTTTTTCTCAACGCTCTGATGGCCTCATCGTCTCTACCCCAACAGGCTCTACCGCTTATTCACTTTCTGGCGGCGGGCCGATTTTATCCCCCAGTTTAAACGCCATTACACTGGTCCCCATGTTTCCGCATACCCTTTCAAGCCGCCCCTTAGTTGTGGATGGCAACCGCCAGATAAAACTGCTGGTTTCACCTGATAATCGCGGGACACTGGAAGTCAGCTGCGATGGACAAGTATCCCTACCGGTTTCCCCCGGTGATGAAGTGCATATTTACCAAAGCCCAAATATTCTAAAGCTCATTCATCCTAAAGATTACAGCTACTATCACGTGCTAAGAAAGAAACTGGGTTGGTCGAGTAAATTGTTTTAAACCAACCACTTCACCCTCTATTGACTGTCGACCTCGATTAATAATGCCGAGGTCTTTTTATCGGAAATCATTAATATTTAATGGTTTTTTAATTTCTATTTATTTTCCATCATAAATTTACTTATCCATTTCACTCGAATTTTATCGCTAATCAATTCCTGCTCTAATTAAAAAGCCGTTTTTTTTGCGATATCCGTCAAACTATTTAATGAACATTTAATAATCAATTCAAAACTAATTAACCCCATCGAATGAAGTAAAATCCACTCGAAAGCCAGAGCTACCAAGCAACATAAATCACTTCCTGTCGCATGCACTAAACTCAGCGCAGTTTACAATATTCATCGTTTTCTGACAGGCATCTTTACTGTATAAAAAAACAGTTTATACTGTTCACTTATACAGTGTTATTTGATTATATAGGTACAGAAATGCTGGCTCATTTAAGTGTGAATAATTTTGCTATTGTTAAATCATTGCAGTTAGAGCTTTCCAAAGGAATGACTACCATTACTGGCGAAACCGGTGCGGGTAAATCCATTGCAATTGACGCGCTCAGTTTATGTCTTGGTGGCCGTGCGGAAGCAGGAATGGTCAGGCAGGGTGAAGAAAAAACCGAAGTCAGCGCCGCCTTTATTTTGGACAATAACCTCAACGCCACGCGCTGGTTGGAAGACAATGACTTGCTCGACCAAAAAGAGTGTATTTTACGCCGAATCATCACCAAAGATGGCCGCTCTCGAGCCTTCATCAATGGCAGCCCTGTGCCTCTTTCACAACTCAAAGCTCTAGGTCAATTACTGATCAACATTCACGGTCAACACGCCCATCATCAACTGATGAAAAGTGAGTATCAAATGAGCATGCTGGACCAATACGCAGGTCACGTGAGTCTTGTCAAAGAGACACGCTCAGCCTACCAAATGTGGCGTCAAGCAGATAACCAGCTCAATCAACTCAAAGAAAATAGTCAACAAAACCAAGCTCAAGTTCAACTGCTGGAATATCAAATCAAAGAGCTCAATGAATTGGCGATTGGTGAAGAAGAGTTTAACGAGCTCGAACAAGAGCACAGACGTTTAGCCAACAGTGGCGAGCTTGCTACCACTTGCCAGCAAGCCATTGAACTTATTTATGAGGGGCAAGAAGTCAATGCGCTAAGTTTGCTGCAGTCAGCCAACCACGCCTTGCTTGAACTGGCCGAGTTAGATGAAAAACTTGCCACCTTACCCAACATGGTGGCTGAAGCCATCATCCAACTCGAAGAAGCCAACAGTGAATTGCGAAACTATTTGGATAGTATCGATGTCGATCCTGAACGTATGGCTTATGTAGAAGAACGTTACTCTAAAGTGATGTCCATATCGCGCAAGCACTACATCGCTCCTGAAACGCTTTACCACCACCACCAAGATCTGCTCAAACAAATAGCGCAACTTGACTGCTCTGAAGATAAATTACAAGAACTGGAAAGTAACGTTGCCAAACAGTATCAGCAGTTTGCAACCTGTGCCGACAAACTGCATAAGTCTCGTAGCCGTTACGCGAAAGAGCTAGATAAATTAATCACCAATAGCATGCACGAACTGAGCATGGAAAAAGCCAAGTTCTGCATCGAAGTTAATCATGAAACAACGCATCCATCACCACTGGGTTTTGACACAGTAACTTTCTTAGTCTCAACCAACCCAGGTCAACCGCTGCAGCCTATCGCTAAAGTCGCGTCAGGCGGAGAACTGTCACGGATATCTCTAGCAATCCAAGTGATCACCGCTCAAAAAGTAGACACTCCTAGCCTTATTTTTGATGAGGTCGATGTCGGTATCAGTGGCCCGACAGCCGCGGTAGTCGGAAAAATGTTAAGGACATTAGGCGAATCAACTCAAGTACTGTGTGTGACTCACTTACCACAAGTGGCAGGTTGCGGGCACCAACAACTGTTTGTCAGCAAGCAAGCCAAAGCAGGAAAGACAGAAACACAAATGAAACGATTAGACAATGAACAACGCGTCGCTGAGCTTGCTCGCCTTTTAGGGGGTAGCCAAATCACCGAATCGACCCTTGCTAATGCGAAAGAACTGCTGATCGCCGCCTAAGCTGACATTTTTCTTTTTAGGTTTGCAACCAAACTCAAAATTTGCAGTCTCAACTAGCTCGTAGCTCAGTCTATTTTTTACTTCTGCTGCGAGCTTGTTTATTATCAGTCCAGTTTTACGACCTATTGGCAAAGAATTTTGAATATGCAGTTAAAAAAGTGGTTAATCGCAGTCCCTTTAGCAATGACAATGCTGACTGGGTGCTCTTTATTAGAAAAACTCGTTTATCGTATTGATATTAACCAAGGCAACTACGTTGAACAGCAAGCCGTCGATCAACTCAAGTTCGGTATGAGCAAAGAACAGGTTAGGTTTGTCATGGGGTCGCCGATGCTTATTGAAAACGGTTATCCCGATACTTGGTATTACATTTATCACCACACGGAAGGCCACAAAGAATCGATACAGAAAAACCTGATTGCGACATTTAATACCGCAGGTGCTTTGATGGAAATCAGTGGTGACTACCCTGCTAGCGAACGGTTTTTTGAAGGCGTAAACTGAACGAAAACACGCTCAAACAAATGATACCCAAAGCGCACCTCACAATGAGTGACACTAACGGACAGGGCTCATAACGAGCCCTTTATCTTGCACCCAATACCGCAGCAACGTTTACTGTTGCGCTTTTGCCTGCTCGGCTCTCTTGCGACGGATCTCTTTAGGATCGGCCAATAACGGACGATAAATTTCAATGCGATCACGGTCTCTTACCGTCGAATCTAGCTTAACGTTACGACTAAAAATCCCGACCTTATTTTTTGATAAATCAATCTCTGGGTAGAGCTCAAGCACACCGGACTGTTGAATTATCGTTTCGACGGTTGAGTTTTTGTCTACCACCAAATTCAGTACTCTTTGCTCATGAGGCAATGCATAGACTACCTCAACATGGATCATCTCAGATTCAATACTCATTACTGATACACCTGTTTCGCTCGTTTGGTAAATGCGTTAACCATATTACTGGTCAATTCATTGAATATCTTGCCAAAAGCCAACTCCACCATTTTGTTCGAAAATTCAAACTCCAGTTTAAGTTCAACCTTGCAGGCCTGTTCATCAAGTGCCGTAAAATACCAACCGCCTTTTAAAGCCTTAAAAGGACCATCGACCAAGTTCATCAAAATAGCTTCACTACCCACCAACACATTCGACGTTGTGAACGTCTTACTTATCCCTGCCTTTGAAACATCCACCGAAGCCACCATCGACAAATCGGAAGATTCAATAACGCGAGAACCAGAACAACCTGGCAAAAATTCAGGATAACGAGCAACGTCATTCACGAGATTAAACATTTGTTCTGCACTAAAAGACACTAAAGCAGAGCGACTGACTTGCTTCATATTCTCTCCTCATCACCACCGAAACAGTCTGGTGTGTAACAATTTTACTTTTATTCTTATCCTACGCAAATAAAAGGATTTCCTAAGCTCAAACCAAGCCGTATAATGACGCCATTATGGTAAAGAAAAAATCAAACTCAAAAGCAGGTAGCAATACCATTGCTTTAAATAAAAAAGCTCGCCACGAATATTTCATCGAAGATGATGTAGAAGCAGGCTTGGAGCTTCAAGGCTGGGAAGTCAAATCTCTTCGTCAAGGCAAAGCGAATATCGCAGAAAGCTACGTTTTCATGCGAGACGGAGAAGCCTTTGTTTCCGGAATGACAATAACGCCACTGCAGCAAGCATCCACTCACGTGGTTGCCAACCCAACTCGCGTGCGCAAGCTTTTAATCAGCCGCCGTGAACTGGATAACCTTTTCGGGCGCATCAACCGTGAAGGCATGACACTTATCGCACTATCACTGTATTGGTCTCGCTCTTGGGTGAAAATCAAAATTGGTGTAGCGAAAGGTAAAAAGCTGCATGACAAACGTGATGATTTAAAAGAAAAAGATTGGGCAAGAGAGAAAGCACGCGTAATGAAGAGTTCATTGCGTTAATCTTGACCACTTAGATGCAGAAAGCTAGACAGACAAACGTTTTCTGGTAGTATGCGTCAACACACTTGGGGCTGATTCTGGATTCGACGGGAATTTTGCAGTCTGAGGTGCATGCCGTGGGGCGGTTTGCCACGTTAAAAGCCGCAAAAAAATAGTCGCAAACGACGACTCATACCGTTCTGCACGCCTCGCGGCGTAATTTAGTCTAATACACTAACAGAGCACTCTTGCCCTAGCTTCCGCTTGTAAGACGGGGAACAACAAGAGTTCAAAACCAAACCAGCTCGTGCAGCGTCTCCCGCCTGAGAGACAAAGCATTAAAACTAATTCAGGATAGCCATTAGATAGCGTGTCGGTTCGCAGTTTGATGGTGAAATTAAAGACCGAATAAGCATGTAGTACCAATGATGAATGATTTTCGGACGCGGGTTCAAATCCCGCCAGCTCCACCAAATCATAGTTTAAAGACGTCCTAGGGCGTCTTTTTTCTTGCGCGCAATAAAGCAAAATCAACAACTTAGCATCCAACGACGTCCAATGCGATTTCATAGCAGCTTTGATTTTTAGGTACACTACAAGGTACACTGATTTTATCGTGTTAATCTGGTGTACCCATCATGGCAAAAAACACAGTAAAGCTGACAGATAAAGAGATCAAAGCCTCCAAACCTAGAGAGAAAGAATATAATCTTTTCGATGGTGATGGCTTGCGACTTAGAATCAAACCTAACGGTTCAAAGCAGTGGATCTTCAACTACTATCGCCCCACAAACGGTAAACGAGCTAACTTAAGCTTTGGGATGTACCCAGACATCTCCCTTTTACAAGCAAGAAAAAGCTTACTTTCTGCCAAAGAGCTGATCGCACAAGGCATCGATCCACAAGACGATCGAAAACGCCAACAACAAGTTCATAAAGAGATCCATGAGCACACCTTTGAGAACGTCACGAAAGATTGGTTTGCCATCAAACAGCATGATGTCACTCCCGATTACGCGATCGATATCTGGCGTTCATTGGAACTGCATATCTTCCCGCACATCGCCAATAAACCGATAAAAGCGATCACGGCTCCGGAAATCATCGAGCTACTCAAACCGATTGAAGCCAAAGGTAGCTTAGAAACCGTCAAACGCCTATCTCAGCGTTTGAATGAGGTGATGAACTTTGCCACTAACTGCGGACTTATCCTAGCAGT
>AEZC01000134.1 GCA_000257205.1 Vibrio ordalii ATCC 33509
CTTATTCAAAGGGTCATTGATCCTGATACTGTTAGCGATTATCGCTGATTAATATCAAAACTTTGCGCGCTCATAGCTCAGCTGGATAGAGTACCTGGCTACGAACCAGGCGGTCGGAGGTTCGAATCCTCCTGAGCGCGCCATTTATTAAGAAGCATCGCATTGTGCGGGGCTTTTTTATGTTGGTTTTTTTGTTGCTATTTTGTTAAATTGAAAATGGCAACTATTTGTTTTATCTTGTTAATCTGCAATGTTTTAACTCCCTCTCAGTATCTGCATCATTTTTTGATTAACGTAGCCGTATTGGCTAGTTAAATGCCCTTCTTAATAGAGAAAATTCAGAGTTTTGTGATTTGTGTGAGTAATTGTTCGCCGATTTTGTGTGTTATCTACAAGAGTCCCTTAAACAAAATTGACAATTATTAACCAATCGAGATAATCCTAATCCACTTGCCAAGATCGCATGTGTAAAAATGGATGGCAATTGTTGTCAGGATGACACAGAAAGGAAGCAACATGACTACTATTGGAAGCCTATTAGTTGACGCCGCCACCCTTATGATGACAGGGATGGCTGTAGTCTTTATTTTTCTAACTATTCTCGTTTATCTCGTTCGGTTAATGTCAACCTTGGTACCGGAAGATGTACCACAACCGATCGCAGCGCCGATTCAACATCGAAAAGTTCAATCAAACCCTTCAGCTGTAAGTCCGCAAATTGTGGCGGCAATTTCTGCAGCAGTGCACCAGCACCGCGCATTAGCTAAATAGCATAGAAAGGATGAAAAGGAGTTTATGAGCATGTCTAAACCACTAGCTATTACGGATGTGGTCCTTCGTGATGCCCATCAGTCACTATTTGCCACGCGCATGCGTATCGAAGACATGCTGCCCATTGCAGCAGAGCTTGATAAGATCGGTTATTGGTCACTGGAAACTTGGGGGGGAGCAACGTTTGATGCTTGCATCCGTTTTCTCGGTGAAGATCCATGGGAGCGTTTACGTTCGCTTAAGCAAGCGATGCCCAACACCCCAATGCAAATGTTGCTACGCGGCCAGAATTTACTAGGCTATCGCCACTATGCCGATGATGTTGTTGAAAAGTTTGTCGAACGAGCTCACGCGAATGGGATGGATGTTTTCCGTATTTTTGATGCGATGAATGATGTTCGCAATTTTGAAAAAGCGGTCAAAGCGACAATTGATGTTGGCGCACACGCGCAGGGCACACTGTCTTACACCACTAGCCCTGTTCATAATTCAGATACTTGGGTTGATCTTGCCAAGCGGTTGGAAGATCTCGGTTGCCACTCTTTGTGTATTAAAGATATGTCAGGGTTGCTCAAGCCGTATGAAGCTGAAGATCTGATCACCCGTATTAAATCCTCTTGTGCCGTACCTTTAGCGCTGCACAGCCATGCAACGACTGGTCTTTCAGCGGCAACAGCCGTTAAAGCGGTAGAAGCGGGTATCGATATTTTGGATACCGCTATCTCGTCAATGAGCCAAACTTACGGGCACACACCAACCGAGACAGTGGTCGCTATGCTTGAAGGAACCGAGCGTGATACGGGCCTGAGCCTGACACAGCTTGAACCGATTGCCACTTATTTTCGTGAAGTGCGTAAGAAATACGCTAAATGGGAAGGACAGTTAAAAGGTGTCGATTCTCGTATTCTTATTGCGCAGGTTCCTGGTGGTATGTTGACGAATATGGAAGGTCAACTAAAAGAACAAGGAGCGGCCGATCGCCTTGATGAGGTTCTTGAAGAGATCCCTCGTGTGCGAAAAGATTTAGGTTTCATTCCCCTTGTGACTCCAACATCTCAAATCGTAGGAACACAAGCGGTGATCAACGTCCTGACTGGTGAGCGCTATAAGAGCATCACGAAAGAAACTGCAGGGGTATTAAAAGGTGAATACGGTGCCACGCCTGCGCCAGTGAATACTGAGTTGCAAGCCAAGGTGTTGGGTAATCTTACGCCGATCACTTGCCGTCCAGCCGATTTGTTGGATGCAGAAATGGCCGTGTTGACCACTGAATTGCTTGAAAAGGCAAAAGCAGAGGGAATTTCATTAGCGGCAGATACGGTGGATGATGTTCTGACTTATGCATTGTTCCCGCAAGTTGGTTTGAAGTTCTTGAAAAATCGTCACAATCCAGATGCATTTGAGCCTGCGCCAACCGTGGAGTCAGCCAAACCTACACCTGCCACCGTTGTGACAAAAGGTGGTATTGAAACCTACAGTGTTAAAGTGGATGGGCAAATTTACACGGTTGAAGTGGGGCCACAAGGCCAGCTTAGCTCAATTGCTGCCAGCCAGTCTCAAGCAGCACAGTCATCAGGCGTGCCTGCAAGTAACAGTGCAGAAGCCGTTCCTTCACCACTCGCTGGCAACATTTTTAAAGTGAATGTTCAAGCTGGTTCTGAGGTGTTAGAAGGGGATGTGTTAGTGATTCTGGAAGCGATGAAGATGGAAACCGAGATCCGTGCGGCACGTGGCGGTATTGTTCAAGATCTTCATGTCAAAGAGGGTGATGCTGTGACTGTTGGTGCACCATTGCTGAGCTTAGCGTAAGGGAGAACCATGGACGGATTATTGACCTTATGGTCTGAAACAGGGATCGCTAATTTTCAGCTAGGCCAAATCTGCATGATTTTGGTCGGTTGTTTACTGCTGTTTTTGGCTATTCGCAAAGGCTTTGAGCCACTGCTGTTATTGCCGATCGGCTTTGGTGCGATTTTAGCGAATATTCCGAATGCGGGTTTTACCGAACCCGGCGGTCTGCTTTATTACGTTTATCATGTTGGTATTGAGACGGGCGTTTTTCCACTGCTGATTTTTATGGGCGTGGGCGCGATGACCGATTTCGGGGCGTTGATTGCAAACCCTAAAACGTTATGGCTAGGTGCGGCCGCTCAGTTTGGTATTTTCGCCACCCTGTTTGGTGCGATATTACTCAACTATGTGCCGGGTATGGAATTTACCATGGCCGATGCTGCGTCCATCGCCATTATTGGTGGAGCCGATGGCCCAACCGCTATTTTCCTTGCCAGTAAATTATCGCCGGATTTATTAGGTGCAATCGCTGTGGCGGCTTATAGCTATATGGCATTAGTTCCTATCATTCAGCCACCGATTATGAAGGCACTTACAACACCTGAAGAGCGAAAAATCAAAATGGCTCAGCTACGCCATGTTGGGAAGACAGAAAAAATACTGTTTCCTTTGGCGGTGCTATTGATGACGATTCTATTTTTACCGTCAGCAACGCCATTAGTGGGAATGTTCTGTCTAGGTAATTTAATGCGTGAATCGGGTGTGGTTGAGCGTCTATCCAAGACAGCGCAAAATGAACTGATCAATATCGTGACGATATTTTTAGGGCTAGGTGTTGGTTCAAAGTTGCAAGCCGATCAGTTCCTCAATTTGGAGACTTTAGGCATTTTAGCACTGGGCGCTGTTGCATTTAGTATTGGCACGGCTGGTGGTGTATTGATGGCGAAAGTGCTTAATAAATTTTCGAAAGAGGATATTAACCCTCTCATTGGCGCAGCTGGTGTGTCTGCGGTACCGATGGCCGCGCGAGTTGTGAATAAAGTGGGGCTTGAAGCTAATCCACAGAACTTCTTATTGATGCATGCTATGGGGCCAAATGTAGCGGGTGTTCTGGGCTCTGCTGTTGCGGCGGGCGTTTTGCTTGCTCTTGTTGGCTAAGCCTAGACGAGCCAATGGTTATTTTGCGAGCTAAAGATTAACTAGAAGCAATAAAATGGTATATATTCAAAGGGATGCTGAGGCATCCCTTTCTTTTTATCAATAGGGAAGTTTGACATGGATAATAAACAGATCGCAATGACTGAGTTTGGTGGACCAGAGGTGCTCGTTATTCAAACCAGTGACGTTCCTCAACCTAAAGCTGGCGAAGTGTTAGTAAAAGTGGCGTTTGCTGGTGTAAACCCTATTGATGTAAAAACTCGGGCGGGTCTGGGGTGGGCTGCAGCGCAAAACAAAGATAAACTGCCATGGGTGCCAGGTTACGATATTTCTGGACAAGTTGTTGAGGTGGGGAAAGATAATCGCCGCTTTCAGATTGGAGATAATGTGGCGGGCTTTGTTGGGTTTCCGTTGCGTGGTGGCGGTTACAGCCAATACCTGTGTGTGGCAGAAAGCGAACTCAGCCTTGTTCCTGATGCTGTGACTTTAGAAGCAGCTGCGGTGCTGCCACTGGCAGGGCAAACGGCGGCGCAAGCCCTAAATAAAGCGCAAGTGAAAGAGGGGGATTGCGTATTGATCCTCGCGGGCGCCGGTGGTGTCGGGCACTTAGCGGTACAAATTGCTTTAGCAGCAAAAGCCGAAGTGTATACCACGTGCAGCGAACAAAATTTGGATTATTTAGCGACTCTTGGTGCTCATGCGATTAATTACAATTTTGCTCCTGCTTCACAGCGTTTAGAAGAAGTGGATGTGCTGATTGATTTAGTCGGGGGTGATGCGGCTCTCGACGCTTTGAAATGCTTGAAAGATCATGCGCGTGTCGTTACTGTTCCCACTCTAAGTGCTGAGCTTATTTGTGAAAAAGCAAAATTACTTGGTTTTGAAGCCACAGGCATGTTAGTTGATCCTAATCCTGAACAGCTCGATACCATGCTTTATATGGTTAGCGTTGGCTTATTGAAAACGGAAATTCAAGCTGTTTATCCGATGGCGGAAGTGGCTGCGGCTCATCAACAGATTGAAACAGGCCATACTCGAGGCAAAGTTCTTCTTGATATGAAATGTTAGACATTTTTAGCACCTATTTGGAACCGCTCTCGTATTGGTTTGCTGGTTCTGCGCTGTGGGTGCTTTTTTTTAGTGGTTTTCTCAGTGCTACCTTATTACCGGGAAGCTCAGAAGCGAGTTTATTCGCCACATTAAGCCTGAATCAATTTCCCGTATTTTGGGTTATCGCCGTTGCAAGCGCTGGCAATACCCTCGGCGGTCTGACCAACTATTGGCTCGGTATCTGGTTGCCTAATCGAACTGAAAGCGAAAAGCACGGTCATAAAGCGTTAGCTTGGCTCAATAAATATGGTTATTGGGTCCTCTTATTCAGTTGGTTACCTGTGGTGGGCGATGTGCTTTGTTTGGCTGCAGGTTGGCTACGCATGAAATTTTTACCTACTTTTGTCATGATTTTGATCGGCAAAGCACTGCGTTACATCATGCTTTCCGCTGTATTCTATGGTTTTTTCTAAGGAGCTGTTATGAGAAAAATTTGGCTAGGTGCCCTTTCTCTTATTGCCATTTATGGCTGTTCATCAACGGTCGCACCTATCGCTTTTTTTTCATCATTACCGAAAGGGGTTACGCTGATTGAGCAGGTGGATGCTCAACCAGAAAAAGTGATGATCCCTTATGCAAAATATCAGATCGATAATGGCCTTACTGTCGTGCTCTCACCGGATCACTCAGATCCTTTAGTGCATGTCGATGTCACTTATCATGTGGGTTCGGCACGTGAAGAGGTTGGAAAATCAGGGTTTGCTCATTTCTTTGAACACATGATGTTTCAAGGAACGGAGCACGTTGGCGATCAAGAACATTTTCGTTTGATCACCGAAGCGGGAGGAACCATGAATGGGAGTACTAACCGTGACCGTACTAATTATTACCAAACCGTGCCTTCAAATCAGCTAGAAAAAGTGTTGTGGCTCGAATCTGATCGGATGGGATTTTTGCTCAACGCAGTTTCTCAACGTAAATTTGAGATCCAACGTGACACAGTAAAAAACGAACGTGCACAAAACTACGACAACCGCCCCTATGGCTTGATGTGGGAAAAAATGGCGGAGGCGATGTATGCCGAAGGACACCCTTATTCATGGCAAACCATTGGTTATGTCGAAGATCTTGACCGAGTGGACGTCAACGATCTTAAAGCGTTTTTCTTACGTTGGTATGGGCCGAATAATGCAGTGCTGACCATTGGTGGTGATATTGATGTTCAGCAAACACTTGAATGGGTTAATCAATATTTTGGCACCATACCGGCAGGCCCAGCCGTTGATAACGCACCTAAACAGCTGGCCCAGTTGGCGCAAGATCGTTTCATTACCTTGGAAGATCGCATTCAGCAACCCATGGTTGTGGTGGGCTGGCCGACAGAATATCGCGGTGCTCAAAGTCAAGCCTCGTTAGATGCGCTTGCCAAAGTGTTAGGCAGCGGTACCAATAGTTATCTCTACCAAGCGTTGGTCAAAACTCAAAAAGCCGTCAATGCGGGTGCATTCCAAGATTGCGCCGAATTGGCTTGTACCTTCTATGTTTATGCCATGGCCCCTTCGGGTGAAAAGGCTCAGCTTGCTCCTTTGTATCGAGAGTTAATGCAAACGCTCAGTCAGTTTGAGCAGCAAGGGGTAGATCAGAGTCGACTTGATCAAATTACCGGTATGGCGGAAGCGAATGCGGTCTTTGCGCTGCAAAGCGTATCTGGAAAAGTGACGCAGCTTGCGTCCAACGAAACGTTTTATGGGCAGCCTGATCGCCTAGAGCAGCAATTAGCTCAGATTCATGCGGTCACCCCAGAGTCAATTCAACAGGCTTATAAGCGCTTCATTGCTCATCAACATAAGGTTACCTTAAGTGTTGTACCTAAACATAAAGCCGATCTTGCCGTTCAAAAAGCCAATTTCGTACCCCCTAAAAGAGTGCTACCTGAGCATCAAACGATAACCGAAGATCAATTGGCTTATCGCCAGGTTGAAGATCAATTTGATCGCTCAATCATGCCTTCTGTGGCAAAAGGTGTGAAAGCACAAATGCCGACATTGTATGAACTCTATTTTGATAACGGTATTGAGTTATTAGCCACACAAACCAGCGAAACGCCGACCGTGCTAATTAATATCAATTTACCGGCAGGGGAGCGACACGCCGCGCGTGGCAAAGAAGGGTTAGCTAATTTAACCGCGGCGCTACTTGAAGAAGGCTCAACTCGACGCTCAGTGGAAGCGATTCAAGCTCAACTCGACACGTTAGGTTCGACTATCAGTGTTACTGCCAATGAGTATTCGACCAGTATTATCGTCTCTAGTTTGAAGAAGAATGTTGCAGCAACATTGGATGTGGTTGAAGAAGTTTTATTTCATCCTGCTTTCAAAGAGAGCGATTTTACACGGCTGAAACAACAGATGCTGGAAGGGTTGGTTTACCAGCACCAAACACCGGGCTGGCTTGCTTCACAAGCTACTCGTCAAGTGCTGTTTGGCAACTCTATTTTTGCGCGTTCAAGTGAAGGCACTGAGCAATCACTAAACGATTTAACCTTAGAAGATGTAAAACGCTTTTATGCGAAACATTACACGCCACATGGTACGCAAATCGTTGTGGTTGGCGACATTTCCAAAAAAGAGGTCGCTAAACAGTTAACCTTTTTAGGGCAGTGGCGTGGTGAAGCGTCTCCTTTGTTACGTCCCCAAGTGGTGAACTCACTGACAGAGCGGAAGATATATCTGGTTGATAAGCCTGATGCGCCGCAGAGCATCGTCCGTTTTGTGCGAAAATGGTTGCCTTTTGATGCCACTGGCGAGCTTTTTCTCAGCCAACTGGCTAACTTCAATTTAGCGGGCAACTTTAACAGCCGCATTAATCAAAATTTGCGTGAAGATAAAGGCTACACCTATGGCGCTGGGAGTTATTTCGCGAGCAATCGAGAAGTGGGCGCTATCGTTTTCAATGCTCAAGTGCGTGCTGATGCCACTGTAGCTTCAATCGTTGAAATAGAAAAAGAGATGGCAACATTCAGTCAAAGTGGCTTAACCGACCAAGAGCTAAAATTTATGCGCCTTGCTGTCGGCCAACAAGATGCACTGACGTATGAAACACCATCACAAAAAGCGCAGTTGCTTAGTAATATTTTGACCTATAGTTTGGATGAAGATTACCTACAGCAACGAAATGAACTGGTAGAAAACGTAAAAAAATCAACGCTCAATAAACTCGCCGCTAAATGGTTTGCACCACAAGAGTATCAAATTATCGTGGTGGGTGATGCGAAAACGTTGAAGCCACAACTTGAAAAATTAGATATTCCCGTAGAAGAGCTTGAAATCATCCGCTAGAGTACACATTTATAGGGGGCAGATTGTTTGCCTCCATTCTACTCTCTTGCTGAGTTAGAGCCGCTTTCATTCGGATCATTCACCTATAAGCGAATCATTATTTTGACTAATTTTGCCGCACGACTTGAACAAGTCACTAAAAAATCAGAAGTGTTTAAGCAGTTTGGCCGAGGCGTTGAGCGTGAAACGTTACGCTATACCCCAGAAGGCTCGTTAGCTCTGACTCCTCATCCAGAAGCACTCGGCAGCGCATTAACCAACCGTTGGATCACCACTGATTTTGCGGAGTCATTGCTTGAATTTATTACACCAGTCTCTCATGACGTGCCGACTTTACTCTCACAACTGGCGGATATTCACCATTTTGCTCAAACCAAATTGGGTGACGAAAAACTGTGGCCGCTTTCTATGCCTTGTTATGTTGGCAGCGAAGATGATATAGAACTGGCGCAATATGGTTCATCGAATACGGGTAAAATGAAAACCCTTTATCGAGAAGGTCTAAAGCGTCGTTACGGCAGCTTAATGCAGATCATTTCTGGCGTGCATTTCAATTTTTCATTTCCAGAATCATTTTGGGATGCCTTGTATGGCGATCAGACTGAATCCCAGCGCACTGAGACAAAATCGGCAGCCTATTTTGGTGTGATTCGTAATTACTACCGTTTTGGCTGGCTCATTCCCTATTTCTTTGGCGCATCACCTGCGTTATGTTCATCGTTTGTGCGCGGACGTGAAAGCCATCTGCCATTTGAACATATTGGTAAAACGCTTTATTTTCCTCATGCTACCTCGTTGCGCCTCAGTGATTTGGGTTATACCAATAGCGCGCAAAGTGGTTTGAAAATTGGTTTTAATAGCTTGGATCAATATCTAGAAGGGTTGAATCAGGCGATCCGCACCCCATCAAAAGAGTTTGCAGAACTAGGCGTGTATGTCGATGGTGAACATCGTCAGCTCAACAGCAATGTTTTGCAGATAGAAAACGAACTCTATGCACCGATCCGTCCTAAACGTGTGGCCAAAAATGACGAAAAGCCGTCACAAGCGTTAGAGAGAGGTGGAGTCGAATACATCGAAGTGCGTTCGTTAGACGTAAACCCGTTTAGCCCGATTGGTATTACTGAAGATCAAGTGCGTTTTCTCGATCTGTTCCTCACTTGGACAGCTCTTTCCGATTCAGATCCGATGGACAATTGTGAGCTGGCATGTTGGCGAGATAACTGGAACAAAGTGATTTTAGAAGGTCGTAAACCGGGTTTAGAGTTACAAATTGGCTGTCGCGGTGAGAAACTGACGCTGCAAGCGTGGGCGCATAGTGTATTTGATGACTTACGCAAAATAGCGCAAGTGATGGATAGTGCTTGTGGTGGTAACGCATACCAAGCCGTATGCGAGAAACTAAGCTCGTGGATTGATAATCCAGAATTAACCTTTTCCGCTCAACTGCTTGAACAGACTAAACAGTTTGGCGGGCTCGGTAAGGTGGGTTGTGCATTAGGAGCAGAATACCGACAAGCCAACCTGGCACATCACTATCAAACTTATTCTGAGTCTGTGATGGAAGAGGAAGTGCTGCGTTCTCGAGCCGCTCAGCAACAGATAGAACAACACGATACTCAAAGTTTTGAAGAATTTCTTGAAAGCTACTTTTCGTACCTAAAATGATCTCTCGATCATAATCTAACATTGATAGGCAGAGCATCGCTCTTTGCCAAATAAGGAGAAAGCAATGCCATTACTCGACAGTTTTACGGTAGATCACACTCGTATGCATGCGCCTGCGGTACGTGTGGCAAAAAATATGCAGACGCCTAAAGGGGATACAATCACCGTATTTGATCTCCGTTTTACTGCTCCAAACA
Source organism: Vibrio ordalii ATCC 33509 (assembly GCA_000257205.1). Classification (GTDB taxonomy): domain Bacteria; phylum Pseudomonadota; class Gammaproteobacteria; order Enterobacterales; family Vibrionaceae; genus Vibrio; species Vibrio ordalii. The sequence continues at coordinate 9,974 of AEZC01000134.1, forward strand.
AAGATATTCTTTCAGAAAAAGGGATCCACACTTTAGAGCATTTATACGCTGGCTTTATGCGCGCGCACTTAAATGGTCATGATGTAGAAATCATCGACATCTCACCTATGGGCTGCCGCACAGGTTTTTACATGAGCTTGATTGGCGCGCCAACAGAAGCGCAAGTGGCGCAAGCGTGGTTAGCGGCGATGCATGATGTGCTAAAAGTAGAGAGCCAAGATCAGATCCCTGAACTAAACGAATACCAATGTGGTACAGCCTCAATGCACTCGTTAACAGAAGCTAAAGAGATTGCTCAAGCGATTATCACGGCAGGTATTGCGGTGAATAAAAATGATGAGCTTGCTTTACCTGAGTCGATGCTCAAAGAGCTGAAAGTGGATTAAAGATCGCCAGATCTGGCCCTTTAAAAACAATTTAAAAACAAAAAGCTTGGCAGTGACCAAGCTTTTTTTCTTTCTTTTATGCAGTGACTGGCGATTAATGTTTTTTGGTTTTGCGTGGAAAGACTTTAACCTGCTTAATGCGGTTTTCTTCTACATCCACAATCTCCATCGCATGGCCAGAAACTTTGACACTTAAATGGCTACTTGGAATATCTTCAAGGTGCTCCAAAAGTAAACCGTTTAAGGTTCTTGGGCCCGTTGTTGGCAGTTTCCACTTCAGCCCTTTGTTAATGTCACGGATATTTGCGCTGCCATCAATCAAGAAGCTGCCATCACTTTGTGGGGTAATTTCATCGGCTAAGCTTGGTGCCATCGAGGTGGTGAATTCTCCTACAATCTCTTCGAGAATATCTTCAACAGTGATCAAGCCATTGATATCACCGTATTCATCAACGATCAGGCCAATCCGTTCTTTGTTGCGTTGGAATTTAAGTAATTGTACGTTGAGCGGTGTGCCTTCCGGGATGAAGTAGACTTCATCAGCGGCACGTAAAATCATCTCTTTATTGAACTCTTTTTTTTCCAACATCAAACGAGAAGCATCACGAAGGCGCAATATGCCCACCGCTTCATCAATTTTGTCTCGGTAAAGCACCACGCGTCCGTGTGGCGAGTGAGTTAACTGACGCACGATAGATTTCCAATCATCATTAATATTGATACCAGTAATTTCGTTACGTGGGATCATGATGTCGTTCACTGTGACATGTTCAAGGTCGAGAATGGAAAGCAGCATATCTTGGTGGCGACGAGGAATAAGACCACCCGCTTCGTTGACGACGGTTCTTAATTCTTCAGAACTCAAGTGAGCGTCACCACCATGCTTGGCCTTAAGGCCCAGTAAGCGGATGAAACCATTGGTGATGAAGTTAATGAACATCACCAATGGTGACAATATCTTCATTAAGAAGATCAGTAAGATGCTGCTGGCGTAAGATACGCGTTCAGGGTAAAGCGCGGCCAATGTTTTTGGTGTCACTTCAGCAAAAACCAGAACGACCAAAGTCAGCGCACCGGTAGCAATGGCCACTCCTAGATCCCCATAAAGGCGCATACCGATTATAGTGGCAATCGCAGAGGCTAAAATATTGACTAGGTTGTTGCCGATGAGGATCAAACCAATGAGGCGATCTGGACGATCAAGCAGTTTTTCAACACGCTTTGCACCTTTGTGGCCGGTATTGGCCAAGTGCTTTAAGCGGTAGCGGTTCAAAGACATCATGCCGGTTTCTGAACCTGAAAAATAAGCCGAAATTACGATGAGACCCGCGAGTAGTGCAAACAATATACCCGTTGAAATGTCGTCCAAAACGTGGTGTTTCCTTATAAATAGTGTGATTAAGTAATGATCTAATTAAATGAATGTGTCAATACGCTATCAAACGTGTTGAGTTAGCTCAAAATGATTTCTTTTACAAAACGGCTACCAAAGTAGGCCAGTGTCAGTAAGGTTGCACCAGCGACAGCAAACCAAGTCACTTTTCTACCGCGCCAACCTTTTCGGTAATGTCCCCACAACAATACAGAATAGACAACCCAAGCAATGAAAGACAAAATACCTTTATGCGCTTTGCCTTGAGCAAACATATCACCGACAAAATCAAATCCAGTAATCAAGGTACCAGTAAGCAATACGTTACCTATCAAGATGATTTTAAACAGTTGCCTTTCTACCATCAGTAGTGGTGGCAAATTGGGGTTGATGGTTAGCATCTTCTTTTTCTTTAGCTTGTAGTCCAGCCAAGCCAATTGCAAAGCGTAGAGTGCGCCAATCGAAAGGGTTGAATACGAAAATAGTGCTAGAGAAATATGCAACAACAGCGGCGGATTGTTTTCTAAGTGAGTCATAAACATACTGGGAAGAAATGAGGCGGCGCTGACGTTGATCGCGGCGAAGCTGTACACAACTGGCAACAGAAACCACAAGCGCGTTTTTAACATCGCAATGCTCATCACCAGTGAGATGATAAAGCTGATCAATGATGCCACATTGAGCATGCTGAGGTTTTGCCCATTAGCGTTGAAGATTAAATCACTCAGTAACCACGCATGAAAAGCCAGCGCCAGTGCTGAACTGAACAATACTGTCTGCACACGAATCCCAGTTTGATTAACTAAGCCTGGAATAATGGTCGCTATGGATAAAAAATACAAAATAGTGGCGACTATTGCGATTAAGTTTTCCATACTTCTTACAAAATGGTGGCTAAATTGGCGAATTATACCTTGCATCACGATAATGAGCTACGTTGGATACCGATTGATTTGATATATCACCATCTTAGTTCTACTTAAGGTGCAAATAATTGATAGAGCGAAGACTTTTATTTGCTCTATCGCTGAGATAATGCTTTTTTAACGCTCTGGTTTTTGAATCGAATGTTGTGTTTTATCGGGTTAAGTCGCTTATCGCGAAGCGTCAATGGGTATGACTATTAGATTGGCTAAGGTATACTGACCCCAATTAATCGCCGAACTAGCGAAGAGACAACGATGTTTGAAAATTTAACGGATCGACTATCCAAGACGCTGAAAAATATCAGCGGTAAAGGCCGTCTCACCGAAGAGAATATTAAAGAAACCCTACGCGAAGTGCGCATGGCGCTGCTTGAAGCGGACGTGGCACTGCCTGTAGTGCGTGATTTTGTCGCTCGAGTTAAAGAGGGCGCAGTGGGTGTTGAGGTGTCTAAATCGCTGACACCGGGACAAGAGTTCATCAAGATTGTTCAAGCGCAGCTTGAAGCGGTAATGGGCGAATCTAACGAAGCGCTTAACCTTGCAGCCCAGCCGCCAGCAGTGATTTTAATGGCGGGTTTACAAGGTGCAGGTAAAACTACCAGTGTTGGTAAGCTTGCTAAGCTGCTTAAAGAACGCGATAAAAAGAAAGTGCTGGTGGTTTCGGCTGACGTTTATCGTCCAGCGGCGATAAAACAGCTTGAAACGCTAGCTAACGATCTGGACGTTGAATTTTTTCCTTCTTCAGCCGACCAAAAACCGATTGATATCGCCAATGCGGCCATTGACCATGCGAAGAAGAAATTCTTCGATGTGCTGATTGTCGACACTGCAGGCCGTCTTGCGATTGATGAACTGATGATGGCAGAGATCCAAGATCTGCATGCGGCGATTAATCCGATTGAAACATTATTCGTCGTGGATGCCATGACGGGGCAAGATGCCGCGAACACCGCAAAAGCCTTTGGTGATGCGCTGCCGTTAACGGGGGTTATCTTAACCAAAGTTGATGGTGATGCTCGAGGTGGTGCCGCACTTTCCGTTCGTCATATCACCGGTAAACCGATTAAATTCTTAGGGGTCGGTGAAAAAACTGACGCGCTCGAGCCTTTCCATCCTGATCGTATTGCATCACGCATATTGGGGATGGGCGATGTTCTCTCATTAATTGAAGATCTACAACGTAATGTTGATCACGAGCAAGCAGAACGCCTAGCTAAAAAATTCAAGGAAAAGAAAGGATTTGATTTAGAAGATTTCCGCGAACAGCTCGGGCAAATGCAGAATATGGGCGGCATGATGGGCATGCTCGATAAACTGCCTGGCATGGCAAACCTACCTGCCAACGTGAAAGATAAGGTCGATGATAAGATGTTCAAGCAGATGGAAGCGATCATCTGTTCGATGACCATGCACGAGCGTCAGCACCCAGACATGATAAAAGGTTCACGTAAAAAACGTATCGCGACGGGTTCTGGCACCCAAGTACAAGATGTTAACCGCTTACTGAAACAGTTCACCCAAATGCAGAAAATGATGAAAAAAATGCAGAAAGGTGGCATGAAAGGCATGATGCGTAATATGCAAGGCATGATGGGCGGAATGGGTGGTATGGGCGGCGGCGGTTTCTTTGGTCGTTAACCTAACTCATTGCGATGCTTAAAATTTACTAAAGCGTGATGTCCATCACTGCAAAAGCATAATGCTTCTGCTGGTGAAAAAATAGCTAAACCCCTTGCAAAGCCTCGGAATAAGAGTAAAATTCCGAGGCTTTATTTTGGCACGAGACCCCAGGCTGTTTTTCGTAAATGGTTTTTGGGGTTAATTTTATTATTGAGAAAGCAAAGAGGACGACATGGTAACCATTCGTTTGGCACGTCACGGCGCTAAAAAGCGTCCATTTTATCAAATCGTAGTTGCGGATAGCCGTAACGCAGTAACTGGCCGTTTCATCGAGAAAGTAGGTTTCTTTAATCCTACGGCTACTGGCCAAGAAGAAGGCCTACGTGTTGATCTAGATCGCGTTAACCATTGGGTTGGTCAAGGCGCATCTCTATCTGATCGCGTAGCTAAGCTAGTAAAAGACGCTCAAAAAGCGGCTTAATTCTTACTTTTATAGAAGAACATTAGCTTATGTCGATGAAAGGTAAAGAAACAATGAGCAAAGAAAACGAAAAGATTGTTATGGGCAAGTTTGGTGCTACCTATGGCATTCGTGGCTGGCTCAAAGTTTTTTCCTACACAGACGAAGCTGAAAGTATTTTTGATTACAGCCCTTGGTTTATTAACCAAAAAGGCCAGTGGATCGAGTACAAAGTAGAGAGTTGGAAGCGCCATGGTAAGAGTATGGTGGTAAAACTTGAAGGTTTAGATGTTCGAGAAGACGCACATCTACTCACCAACTTTGAAATTGCTATTGATCCCGCATCATTACCAGAATTGTCAGCAGATGAATTCTACTGGCGTGAATTGTTCGGTATGCAAGTTATTACCACTAAGGGGTATAACCTTGGTGAGGTCACTGACCTATTAGAAACTGGCTCCAACGATGTTCTGGTTGTGAAAGCGAATTTGAAAGATGCTTTTGGCCAAAAGGAACGGTTGGTACCGTACCTTGAAGAGCAAGTGATCAAGAATGTTGATCGCGAAGCTCGACGGATCGAAGTTGACTGGGATCCGGCATTCTAACTCTAAAATTTCAGAGCGAGAGAACACATGTGGGTTGGCGTTATAAGCCTATTTCCTGAAATGTTCCGTTCTGTTACTGATTTTGGAGTAACAGGTCAAGCGGTTAAAAAAGGTTTGCTGTCTATTGAAGCTTGGAATCCTCGAGATTTCACTCATGACAAACATCGCACCGTCGATGACAGACCTTACGGTGGTGGTCCTGGAATGCTCATGATGGTTCAGCCTTTGCGCGATGCCATTCATGCAGCAAAACAAGCCGCACCGGGAAAGACGAAAGTCATTTACCTTTCTCCTCAAGGTCGAAAACTCGACCAAAAAGGAGTCGAAGAGCTGGCGACGAATGAGAACCTAGTTCTTATTTGCGGACGCTATGAAGGGGTAGATGAGCGTATCATCCAATCAGAAGTTGACGAAGAATGGTCGATTGGTGATTTTGTGATGACAGGCGGCGAACTGCCAGCCATGACGTTGATTGATTCTGTCTCTCGGTTTGTTCCGGGAGTATTAGGAGATTTCGCATCAGCAGAAGAAGATTCTTTTGCCAATGGTTTGCTAGATTGCCCGCACTATACGCGTCCTGAAGTGTTAGATGGAAAAGAAGTACCTGCGGTACTGAAATCCGGTAATCACGAGGATATTCGTCGCTGGCGGCTGAAACAGTCGTTGGGCCGAACTTGGCATAGAAGGCCAGAGCTCCTGGAAAACCTAGCTCTGACTGACGAACAGGAACTATTACTGGTTGAGTTCATTAAAGAAACTCAAATACATCAGTAACCTATTTAATTTAGTATCAGTTTATTCTAGGAATTTTTAAAATGAGTAACATCATCAAGGCTCTTGAAGAAGAGCAAATGAAACAAGGCCTACCTAAATTCGCACCAGGTGACACTGTTGTTGTTCAAGTTAAGGTAAAAGAAGGTGATCGTGAGCGTCTACAGGCTTTTGAAGGCGTTGTAATCGCAATCCGTAACCGTGGCCTACACTCTGCATTCACTGTTCGTAAGATCTCTAACGGTGAAGGTGTTGAGCGTACGTTCCAAACTCACTCTCCAGTGGTTGATAGCATTGAAGTTAAACGCCGCGGTGCAGTACGTCGTGCCAAACTGTACTACCTACGTGAGCGTTCTGGTAAGTCAGCTCGTATCAAAGAGAAACTTGCTAAGAAGTAATGCTATAAACTAGCGTTCTCATAGTAATAAACAGGGGTCGAGTAATCGACCCCTGTTTTTATATGTGCGCTAATATTGATCTTCTGACCAACCATCACTGTCTGACATATCCGGTGCACCGGGAATACTTTTTTCCTCATCGGCCCACTCGCCAAAATCGATCATCTGACACTGTTTGGAACAAAAAGGACGATAAGGGCTCTGTTCTCCCCATTCGACATCGGCTTTGCACTGCGGGCATTTTACAATGGTAATTTTCTTTGACATAACGGACTTCAAGTAACGATGGATAGGCGTAAGTGTATTACCTAACGCAATGGAAAGTAAGAGTCAGTCGGGAATTGAAGCGGAATTGATTAACAGCAGACGGCGAGATCAAACTCGATATCGCACCCTGTTGCTTGGCCTGATTGGAATTCGATAAACTTAATCGCGAAGCGATTTTTATGGCCAGAGATCATGGGATATACCCCATACTCAAGTGGGATCGACAAGCGCAAGATATTAGCGTCTTCTGCATCGCTTTGATAAAAACCTAATCGTGCTAGGCGTGCTTTAAAATGGCCCGTTTCGCGGGTTAATTTCAGCCAAAGTTGCAACGCATCTGATAACGGTCGCAGCGTTTCCATCCATTGGTGCGCATCTTGGGTCTTCTTTTCTATCGGAATGTGTAGCCAGTAGTGCAGGGCTGGTAGGTCGAAACAGCACGACCCGCCCGGTAAATTAAAACGTTGGCGAATCGTGCTTAAGAAACGATCTTCTTTGAGTGATTGACCAAAGCGTTCAGCGCTCATTAAATTACGATGGACCTCGTCGATCTCTTCAAGGAGCGATAGCAACATTTCTTGATCAACACCATCCACATTGAGCCAGCTACGGTAGTTCAAACGCTGTTTTTCAATATCTTTAGCCAACTCGCTTTTGAGTTGGATCTGTTCGAAGATTTCGAGTAAATCAAACAATGAACGAAAGAAGAGTTGGTGTTGAATACCGTCACGAAACTGAGCGGAATGCATCAACTGGTTAAGCAGCGCTTCGACTCTTAAATAGATACGAGTTTTTTCGTTCAGTGGGTGTTCAAACTTATGCGTGGTCATCTAGCTAGCCTTAGGTCCGGTCTGGGTTATTCTTACAGACTTAGGCTGCATATGGCTAGATACTTTTTGTGTAATTCTGTGATTTGAGGCAAAAGTTTTTGGTTTTCTGCGCTATTTTTAATCACATCGTCAGCGTATTGCAATCTTTGTTCACGGCTCGCTTGAGCGGCTAAGATCGAACCGACTTGTTGCTCTGATACCTTGTCTCTTGCCATAGTGCGAGCGATTTGGGTTTTTAGATCAACATCAACCACTAAGATGCGATCGACTAAGCTTTGTAGGTTATTTTCTATCAATAATGGCACAACCAATAAAGCATAAGGCGAGGTAGTTTTTGCTAAATCAGCGATCATTTTTGCACGGATAATTGGGTGAAGAAGCTGATTAAGCCAAGCCTTTTCTTGTTCATCAGCAAAGATCTTTTCTCTTAACGCGGTGCGATCCAATTGCCCGTCGGTCTTTAATATGGCAAGACCAAAGTGCGCGCAAATCGCCGTTAATCCTTCACTACCTGGTTCGACGACTTCTCGAGCGATGATGTCAGCATCCACGACATCAATCGAGAAATGCTGCTGAAATAAATGAGCAACAGTGCTTTTTCCGCTGGCAATCCCGCCGGTTAAACCCACCACTAACCCCATGACGATAACCCTATAATTGAACCTAAATACCAACTCATAATATCGTTACCCCACAACAAGGTTAGCCAGCCAGCAATGGCGAGATAGGGGCCAAAAGGAAAGGCTTTGTCGATCCCTTTTTTTTGCAAGCGCAATTGAATTAGGCCAAAGACAATGCCAACCACAGATGACATGAGAATGATGATGGGCAGATATTGCCAGCCCAACCAAGCGCCGAGAGCAGCCAGCAGTTTGAAATCGCCATAGCCCATTCCTTCTTTACCCGTGACGAGTTTAAACAGCCAATAGACCGACCATAAGCTCAGATAGCCAGCAATGGCGCCGATCACCGCATCTTGCAAACTGACTGGGCTAATGTGCATCAGTGATAAGCTGAGGCCCGCCCACAGTAGTGGCAGTGTCAGCTTGTCGGGTAACAACATGGTATCGAAATCGATAAACGTCGCCGCGATGAGCACAAAAGTGAAAAACAATAGCGCTAGTGAAAAATAACTAAAACCGAAGTGGCTAGCCACGACAAAGCTCATACTGGCGGTGAGCAGTTCAATCAAAGGATAGCGTGCACTGATCGTGCCTTGGCAACGGGAACATTTCCCTTTTAAAAAGAGCCAACTGAGTAGCGGAATATTGTCAATAATACGGATTGGCGTATCACAGTGTGGGCAGCTAGAACGGGGGACACTGAGCGTGAGTTGCCCTTCCGGTGGCGCAATGTGATATTCGGGAAAGCAGTCAGCGCACTCTTGTCGCCATTCTCTCTCCATGATTTTGGGTAGACGATAAATGACCACATTGAGAAAACTCCCCACGATTAAGCCAAACAACGCTGCAAACAGTGGAAAGAGCCAAGGGTAATAAATAAAAACTTCCATGCACAGACTCGATAAGTAAAAGATTAGCGTGCTAATACTATCCTAATACACTCATTAAGTTAAAGATGGGCAAGTACATTGCCACCACCAAACCACCGACCACCGTACCCAAAAAGACAATGATCAATGGTTCGAGAATTTTGCCTAAGTTATCGACGGTATTATCGACTTCAAATTCGTAAATGGTGGCGACTTTATTGAGCATGTCATCCAATCGGCCTGATTCTTCACCAATCATCACCATTTGCAGCACCATTTCAGGAAAGGCTTCTGTATTACGCATCGCAATATACATTGGCATACCGGTTGCCGTATCACGATAGACCTCATTAATCGCCGTCTCAAAATGGACATTGCCAGCGGTTTTGGCGGTGGTTTTTAAGCTGGCTAAAATCGGAATGCCTGCACTAAAACTGGTGGCGAGTGTGCGACTGAATTTGGCAATAGAGGCTTTGCCTATCACCCCGCCAAGAATGGGAAACTTTAATCCTAATCGGCTGGTTTTTAAGCGTATTAAAAAAGATTTTTGCCGTACTGCTTTCACGGCAATTGTGGAGAGGATTATGGTAATGAGTACCCACAAACTGTAACTTTGCACCCAATGAGAGAGTTTCAATACTTGCAGTGTAAACCAAGGTAATTCGGCGCCGAATCCTTTGAACATGCTTTCAAACTCAGGGATCACCATAGTAAGCATTAAGTAAGAAACACCTAACGCGACCAACACCACCATGGTTGGGTAGATGAGCGCTTTAATGACTTTAGCGCGCAGTTGTTCACTTTTTTCTCGATAAGTCGCTAGCCGCTCAAACACTTCAGCCAAGTTACCTGACTGTTCGCCTGTGTGAATGAGATCAACATACAAGGTATCGAAATGAGTGCTGGCAGTACGCATCGCTTTGGAAATTGGCGTTCCGGCTTCAACCCCTTTGGTGACTTGCGACAAAATGGATTTCATTTCGGCTTTACGATGGTTATCTCCGACCAGTTTTAAGGCTTTCACGATCGGCACGCCCGTGGTCAGCATGGTCGCTAATTGGCGTGTCAGAATGGTGATGTCTCTGGCCTTGACGCGATGAGTCAAGCGGGTGATAAAAGAGACGCCCCCTTTTTTGATTTTTTTGATCTGAATGTGCTGCTCTTTAAGTTTGTCACGCACTTCCAGTTCGGTTAAAGCGAGAGTTTGGCCAGATACTTTTTTGCCCGAACTATTGATGCCTTTCCAACGATAATTTTTGAGTTCTGATTTGATTTTTGTGTTCATACAATAGAGTCACTCAATGGCTAGCTAAGAGGGATCAAAGCGTTAGAAATAGAGCACGCGTTGCAGCTCTTTGAAGCTGGTTACGCCGTTTTTGAGCTTTTCAATGCCTGATTCTTGTAGTGTCTGCATTCCGTTGGCTTTCGCGATCTGTTCTATTTGATGAATGCTTGCTTTTTGCATAATCGCTTCGGCCAGCTGTGGGTTAAACACCATCACTTCATAAATGCCGACTCGACCTGAATAGCCCCCTGTGCATTCGTTGCAACCATGCGGGTTCGCTTCATAAATGGTTTCTGTTGATAGCAACCGAAAATGTTGCTGCAACTGCATTGAGGTCACGACGGCAATTTTGCAGTGCCGACAAAGGCGACGAGCCAAACGCTGGGCAATAATCAAACTGAGTGAAGAGGCTAAGTTAAACGCTTCAATTCCCATATTACTCAAGCGAATCACCGTTTCGGCGGCGGAGTTAGTATGCAAGGTAGAAAGGACTAAATGCCCGGTTTGTGCTGCTTTCACGGCGATTTCGGCAGTTTCTAAGTCGCGGATTTCGCCAACCATAACAATGTCGGGATCTTGCCGTAAGAAAGAACGTAATGCTTGCGCAAAGCCAAAGCCAATTTTTGGCTGCACTTGAACTTGGTTGATGCCGGATAAGTTAATTTCAACCGGATCTTCGGCGGTGGAGATGTTCACTTCATCAGTATTTAAAATGCGTAGCCCCGTATAGAGCGAGACGGTTTTTCCGCTGCCCGTCGGGCCCGTCATTAAAATCATCCCTTGTGGTTTTTTCAGCGCAGCTAAGTAGAGTTGTTTTTGCTGGTCGTTATAACCCAATTTGTCGATATCTAAGTTAGCGGCGCTGCTATCAAGTAGACGTAGCACGATTTTTTCACCCCATAAAGTAGGGAGGCTGGAAACGCGCATATCGATGGCGGTGTCTTGATTCAACCGCAGTTTAATGCGGCCATCTTGTGGTAAGCGCCGCTCGGCAATATCGAGTTTGGATAAAATTTTAAGCCGCGCGGCAAGCCGGCGACTTAAGTTGCTTGAGGGACGTTGCGTTTCCAGCAAAATACCATCACAGCGCAATCGTACTCGGTAAAGCGCTTCGTACGGTTCGAAATGGATATCGGATGCGCCTTTTCGCACCGCATCAAGCAGGATTTGGTTAATAAAACGGCTGACTGGGGCGTCATCTTGGCTGAGGTCTTCAATCGATTGAATCTCATCATCAGACAGCTTAACTAAGTTTGCCAGTTCATCTTGGCTGATCTCTTTCCCTGAAGAAGAGGATCCTTGAATTGTTCGGCCATATAAGCGCCGGATGGCTGCTTGCAGCGCTTTGTCGTCGGCTAAAACCAGTTCAACTTGTAAGCCTGTCGCGAAGCGAAAATCATCTTCCACTTGTAAATGGGTCGGGTCGGAAACCGCGATGGTCAGGGTTTGGCCATTATGGGCAATCGGCAGTGCTTGGTAACGGGTGATGAGATCACGCAAACCAAGCTGTTGGCAGAGCTGTGGGTAGTCGTAGCGGGTTAAGTCGGTGTCCGGTAGGCCAAAAAGGGTACTTAACTGCTCAGTCAGATCATCGGGATGGAAAAAATCCAAAGCGAGCAAAGCGTCTGGCACACTCGCACCAGACGCTTTGATATGTTCAATAACTGCGTGTTCTTGCGTCGGGCTCAATATCTGAGCCTGACGCAGAATCGCAGGTAGGTTGGTTAGCATTTATTAATCTTATGAGCAGCCATCAATTGCTGGCATATTACTTACACCACCAGAAGTTGCTTTACATGACCAACCTGTATTTGCATCTCGTGAGAATGTTAGGTATGCACCGTTGATTGCACTTTTTTCTCCAAATTCGAATTTTATATTGTTATTACTTGGGATGGATATGGTTCCTAAACTGTTTGAACCTGCTGATATTCCTAAGTCAGTAGGTTCAGTAGCAGCGGCCAAAATACCTTTGTCTTGATAGGTAATCTCGGCAGGGGTAATTAAGGCTTTCATTGTTGCTATTGCTGAAGCTACTTCACTTTTAGCTACATAGTTTTTATAAGCAGGAACGGCAATCGCAGAGAGTACGCCAATAATCGCTACCACAATCATCAATTCAATTAAGGTAAAACCACTTTGTTTCGTTTTCTTATTTGTGTTCATTATTTGTTTTGCTCCGTTTGAACGCATAAGGATGGGCAGAGCATAAGAAGCTTGTGGGTTGGTGGGAATGAGATAAAGAGCAGTGCGCGAGTGATCTGGATTTTTTACCTGTTTAGTTGCATATATCAATCACTGAAATACGACTGACTTAAAAATGCCGTCTTGCTTTTGATACGCAAGCGATAAAAAAAGGAAGCTCGTCAGGCTTCCTTAACTATTTGAAATTTTTGATCTTTATTTCAATGGTTGATGTGATTAATTACTGAAAGCGCATTGAGAGATCGAGTGCTTTAATGTGCTTAGTCAGCGCGCCGACTGAGATGTAATCAACACCGGTTCGCGCGTAATCGCCAATGGTTTCTAATGTGACGTTACCAGAATTTTCTAAAGCCGCGCGGCCCGCGTTAATTGCTACCGCTTCACGCATCATCTCAATACTAAAATTATCCAGCATAATGATGTCAGCACCCGCTTGAATCGCCTCTTCTAACTCTTGCAAGCTTTCGGTTTCGACTTCGACGGGTTTACCGGGGTTGAGCTGTTTAGCGGTGCCGATGGCTTGGGTAATACCGCCACAAGCAATGATATGGTTTTCTTTAATTAAATAAGCATCAAACACGCCAATACGATGGTTAAAGCCGCCGCCACACGCGACAGCATATTTCAGTGCGCTGCGCAGGCCAGGGATAGTTTTGCGTGTATCAAGTAGTCGGCATTCGGTGCCTTCTAACTGTTTGGCATATTGAGCAGTAATGCTGGCGCAACCTGACAAGGTTTGAATGAAGTTCATCGCATTGCGTTCACCAGTCAGCAGCGCGCGAGCAGGGCCTTCGAGAGTGCACAAAATTTGGTTTGGCTTAACGTGATCACCATCTTGGACATGCCAGTCAATTTTCACTTCACCACCAAGTTGTTTGAATACTTCCTCTGCCCACGCTTGGCCACAAAATACGCCATGTTCACGGGTGATGAGAGTCGCGCTATTGCGCGCATCCGCTGGAATAAGGTTTGCGGTGATATCAGCAGTCGCATCCAAGCTGCCACCGAGATCTTCTCTGAGTGCATCGCTAACGGCACGAGTAATTTCCAATGGGAGTTGCTGTTTCAGATAATCAAGGCGTTGTTGGCTGTTGTGTGTATTTTTCATCGCAAATCTAATATGGTGTTGAACAGAGTGAGAATGATACGCTGAGTTTTACTCAAATTCAGCCACTAATCTCGCATTTCCTCTGGCTAAGGTTCATTTTTGTTTGAGTGTAAGGGGTCAACTGATGATCGATAAAAAGGGTTGGTATCAAAGTGCACGTCGAGTGCCGTCGCCGTTTTATGATCAGCGAAGCGATGCGCAAGATATTTCATTGCTGGTGGTACATAATATCAGCTTGCCTCCGGGCCGGTTCGGCGGCCCATATATTGAGCAGTTTTTCACTGGCACGCTTGACCCGAATCAACACCCTTTTTTTCAAACCATCCACCAGATGCGCGTCTCGGCTCACTGCCTCATTCGGCGAGAGGGAGAAGTAGTGCAATTTGTGCCATTTAATGCCAGAGCTTGGCATGCGGGCCAGTCAAGCTTCGCTGGTCGTGCAAAATGCAATGATTATTCGATTGGGATTGAATTGGAAGGGAGTGATGAGACGGCTTATACGCCTGCGCAATATCAAGCCTTAGCGACTTTGACGTGTGCATTGCAGCGGCGTTATCCGCTCATCACCAATCAACGCATTACCGGGCATCAATACATTGCACCACTACGCAAAACTGACCCCGGTTTGGTGTTTGATTGGCGTTGCTATCGAGCCTTGTTGGCAGCAAATGACTAACAACAAATAGCGCACAACGAATTAAATCGAATCGTGATATTCCACTAAAATTTGCTCAACCCAGCATTGAATGCGTTCGTCGCTTTGCTCGTATTGCGAATCTTCATCGAGTGCGAGACCAACAAAATGGCGGCCATCTTTCGTTAGGGCTTTTGACGCTTCAAAATGGTAGCCTTGGTTGGGCCAGTAGCCAATCAATTGAGCGCCAATTTTTTTTAGCTCATCATGCAGCATCCCCATCGCATCGAGGTACCATTCGCCATAACCTTCTTGATCGCCTAAGCCGAATAATGCGACGTACTTGCCGTTTAGCGACACGCCACCGATTTGATCCCATATTGCGCTCCAATCTTCTTGGATTTCGCCAAAGTCCCAAGTTGAGATGCCCAGTATTAAAAGATCATAGTTGCTCATCAAAGAGAGTGGCGTTTCTTTCACATTGTGAATCTCCACCAAATCCTCACCGATGAGCGCACGGATCTTCTCTGCTGCCATTTCGGTATAACAAGTTGTTGAGCCGTAGAACAGACCGATCTTCATAATTTTGTGTTCGTTTTAAATCAAGAATAGTGAATTCTAACCATAAAATGACGCGCTTTGCAGCGATTATCCTGCCGATGATGTTTTTTTATGGTATTAAACCAGTGGCTCACATAACCTAAGCAACTTGATTTTCACCACAGAGGTTTGATGTGTCTGAATATATTTCTCCTGATCAAGGGGTTGTGGAGCAGTTTTTAGATGCGATGTGGATGGAGCGTGGTTTAGCTGAAAACACGCTCTCATCGTATCGCAATGATCTGACAAAATTGTTGCAATGGATGCAGCACAATAATTATCGCCTCGATTTTATTAGTGTCACTGGTTTGCAGCAGTACCAAGCGTGGCTTGCTGATCAAGACTACAAGCAAACCTCGCGGGCGCGCATGTTGTCGGCGATTCGTCGTTTATTTCAATATCTGCACCGTGAGAAACTCCGCTGCGATGATCCGAGCGCGCTCTTAATTGGTCCTAAATTGCCACAGCGTCTGCCTAAAGATTTATCTGAGCAGCAAGTGGAAGATCTATTGAATGCTCCCGATACCAATAATCCTCTAGAATTACGTGACAGAGCGATGTTGGAACTCTTGTATGCAACAGGGCTACGGGTGACCGAATTGGTTTCACTGACCATGGAAAATATCAGTTTACGTCAAGGTGTCGTGAGAGTAATTGGTAAAGGTGGCAAAGAGCGCCTTGTACCGATGGGCGAAAATGCCGTTGATTGGATTGAAACTTTTCTTGAACAAGGGCGGTCTACTCTGCTGGGCGAACAAACCTCGGATGTGGTTTTTCCTAGCCGACGAGCAAGGCAGATGACTCGCCAAACCTTTTGGCACCGAATTAAACATTATGCGGTGATTGCACAAATCGATGTGGAAAAACTCTCTCCACACGTGCTAAGGCATGCTTTTGCCACACATCTGCTCAATTACGGAGCCGATTTACGTGTAGTGCAAATGCTGCTCGGCCATAGTGACTTATCGACCACGCAAATTTATACTCATGTTGCGACTGAGCGACTTAAACAATTACATAGCGAGCACCATCCAAGGGCTTGAAAAGGTGAATTTAATGAGCGTATTACGCCAACTGACTCTTCTTACATTGCCACTTTTTGCTGTGGCGTGTAACGCCGAAACCACAGAGCAAGTGACGTCAACAGCTGTGCAAGCGGCTGCGTTTGATAAAAGCGTTTTTGAACAACGCTTTGCTAAACTCGGATTGGAAGTGCTGAATGTTCAAGCCTCTGATATCCCCGGAGTGATTGAAGTACAAACTTCCGGTGGCGTGCTGTTTTCTGCCCCTGACGCAAGCCATTTTATCGCCGGAACCTTGTATGAATTAGATAAGAATGGTGGTTATGTCGATGTGTTAGCCAAACGCCAAGCGCCGGTTAATGCGGCGAAGATCGCGCAGTTTGAATCAAGTATGATCGAATACAAAGCCGCTAACGAAAAATACGTGGTGACTGTTTTTACTGATATTACCTGTGGTTATTGCACTCGCTTGCATAGTCAAATGAAAGGGTATAACGACCTAGGGATCACCGTGCGTTACATGGCTTACCCGCGTCAAGGTGCTACGGGGCAAGTAGCCGATCAAATGGCGGCTATTTGGAATGCAGATGATAAAGCGGCTGCAATGAATGAGGCAAAAAACGATCATAAATTGCTGGAAGCAGGGCAAAACATCCAACAAGCTAAGCAATTGATTAGCAAGCACTATCAGCTCGGGCGTGAGTTAGGCATCAACGGCACGCCTGCGATTTTCCTACCGAATGGCGAAATGGTTGGCGGTTATTTACCACCAGAGCAACTGTTGCAACGCCTTCAGCAGATTCAATAACTTTAGGAGTCGGGCTTGAGTGTTCTTGAGCCCGCTGATTTATGATTGAAATAAAACAAAGACCAGCCCCCGATCTTTCGCAACTGCCTGACACGATTCCAACACTGCTTAAACGTATCTATATCAACCGTGGTATCACGAACCTTGAACAACTCGACAAGGCCGCTAAAGCACTGCATTCCTACCAACAATTAGGTGGTATAGAGCAAGCGGTACAGCTACTTTTTCACGCCATTGAGCAGCAGCAGCGCATCATAGTCGTCGGGGATTTTGATGCTGATGGCGCAACCAGTTGCGCCTTATCTGTTTTGGCGTTGCGAATGTTGGGATCGCACAATGTCGATTATCTCGTGCCTAACCGTTTTGAAGATGGTTATGGCTTAAGCCCTGAAGTGGTCGATCAAGCGATTGAGCTTGGCGCGCAGATGATCATGACGGTCGATAACGGCGTCTCCTCTATCGACGGGGTGCGTTATGCCAAGCAGCAAGGACTGACCGTCTTGGTGACTGATCACCATTTACCGGGACACGAGTTGCCAGAGGTTGATGCGATGGTCAATCCCAATTTGGCTAACTGCCCGTTTCCCTCGAAGGCATTAGCCGGCGTAGGGGTGGCTTTCTATTTGATGATGGCGCTGTGCGTGCATATGCGAAAAAACGGCTGGTTTACTCGACAAGGCATGAGTGAACCCAAGTTGATGGAGCTGATTGACTTAGTCGCACTGGGTACTGTCGCTGATGTTGTGCCGCTCGATGAAAACAACCGCATTTTAGTGCATCAAGGTTTGCAACGCATTCGCGCCGGGCATGCAAGGCCCGGTATTCAAGCGTTGATTGAAGTGGCTAAACGTGACGCGAGGCGTTTAGTTGCCTCGGATTTTGGCTTTGCGTTAGGGCCACGCATCAATGCGGCAGGGCGCTTGGATGATATGTCATTTGGCGTTGAGCTGCTAATGTGCAATGACATTCACGCTGCGCGTCGAATGGCCAGTGAGCTGGATGGCCTTAATCAAACTCGTAAAGAGATTGAAGAGGGGATGAAGCAAGAGGCACTGGCTTTTTGTGAGCGCTTACAACTGAGTGAAAATAGCGAATTGCCGCACGGTTTAGTGCTGTTTCAACGCGATTGGCACCAAGGTGTGATTGGTATTTTGGCCTCACGTATTAAAGATAAATATCATCGTCCTGTGATTGCGTTTGCCGATGGTGGCGATGGCAGTATCAAAGGGTCATGCCGCTCTGTTGCTGGGTTACACATGCGCGATGTGCTGGATCGCATTGATACACAAAACCCCGGTTTAATCGCCAAATTTGGCGGTCACGCGATGGCGGCAGGTTTAACTATTGCCGAAAAAGAGTTTGAGCGTTTTGCTGAGCTGTTTGATCAAGCCGTACGTCGCGAGTTAGATGAGGCAGCGCTCAAGGGCGTGATTTTATCCGACGGGGAGTTAACACCTGAAGAGTTCTCGATGCATACCGCAGAAACCTTGCGTTCCGGTGGCCCCTGGGGGCAGGCGTTTCCTGAGCCTCTCTTTGATGGTGAGTTCAAACTATTGCACCAAAAGCTGGTGGGGGAAAAGCATTTGAAACTGATGCTTGAACCGCTGTTCAAAGGCCACCCAACCAACATTATGATCGATGGTATCGCTTTTAATGTCGATTTAAGACGCTGGCCAGATGCGTCGGTGAAAACGGTGCGTCTTGCGTATAAGCTTGATATTAATGAGTTTCGCGGCAATCAGTCACTGCAATTGATGATTGATCACCTCGAAGCGAAGTAACGGCTTGATATTTCTCTTCTTTCGATGTGCAACACAACCTTCCCTTCCCTAGAAAGGGGAGGTCCCAACCAATGTTTCCGCATGTCTAGCCTATTCTTCCCCATCTGTAGTAATTTTGTAATTGGTCTGACCAATAATATTGCTGTTTTAATCGACTATTGTTATCAGAGTGTTTAGGCGTGGGCCGTTCTATGATTTAGGTCAACTTTTGGCTGGACAGCCACGTTTTAATTATGTTAATTTCTGCACCAACTTGAAATTGGTATTACCAATTGACTGCAAAGAGTAGAAGAATAATAAATTATGGCTTATCAAAGGATTCGTCAGCCAAAACTCTCTGATGTAATTGAACAGGAGTTAGAAAGGCTGATAGTGGAAGGAACACTCTCTCCGGGGCAACAATTGCCTCCAGAACGAGAACTGGCAAAACAGTTCGAGGTGTCTCGTCCATCCATTCGTGAAGCCATTCAACGCCTCGAAGCCAAGCGTTTATTAACCCGCCGTCAAGGTGGAGGTACGTTTGTCAGTGAGAACATTTGGCAGAGTTTTTCTGATCCTCTGCTAAATTTATTGTCTAGCCACTCTGAAACCCAGCTCGATCTATTGGAATCGCGTCACGCGATGGAAGGTATTTCAGCGTATTTCGCAGCATTGCGTGGTACTGAGGAAGATTTTGCTCGCATTCAAGCCTGTTTGGCGAGAATTGGTGAACAACAAGTAAAAAAAGAGGTCGAAGCAGAAGCGTCTGCTGTAGTCGCGTTTTTAGTCGCGCTTACAGAAGCTGCTCA
The DNA here is from genome assembly GCA_000257205.1 of Vibrio ordalii ATCC 33509. Lineage (GTDB taxonomy): Bacteria > Pseudomonadota > Gammaproteobacteria > Enterobacterales > Vibrionaceae > Vibrio > Vibrio ordalii. The sequence goes on from AEZC01000134.1 coordinate 29,332, forward strand.
TAACGTGGTGCTTTTGCATATCGTCCGCAGTCTTGCCCCTTTGCTTGAGCAAAATGTTCTACAGAATTTAAAACTATTACACCGCCGCCATGAAGTGGTGGAGAAAGTAAGTAGACACCGAGCTAATATCGTGGATGCGATCGTTTCTGGTCAGCCGGAAAAGGCGCGCGAAATGTCCCATTCTCACTTAGCTTATATCGAAGAAACATTGTTGGATTTGACCAAAGAAGAGTCTCGTCGTGAGCGTTCGTTGCGCCGAATTCAGCAGGGTAATGAGTCGTAACCTACGGCGAATTACTTGTTTTATAGATCCAACCAATAGAAGGATAGATCGCCATGTCTGACATGAAGCATGACGTAGATGCACTGGAAACTCAGGAATGGCTAGCCGCCCTTGAGTCAGTTGTACGTGAAGAAGGTGTAGAACGCGCTCAGTTCTTACTTGAGCAAATTCTAGATAAAGCACGTCTAGACGGTGTTGATATGCCAACCGGTATTACCACCAACTACATCAACACCATTCCAGCTGCGCAAGAACCAGCATACCCAGGTGACACAACGCTTGAGCGTCGCATTCGCTCAATCATCCGTTGGAACGCGATTATGATCGTTCTACGTGCATCGAAAAAAGACCTCGATCTTGGCGGCCACATGGCGTCATTCCAGTCTTCTGCTTCGTTCTACGAAACATGTTTTAACCACTTCTTCCGTGCGCCGAATGAAAAAGATGGCGGTGACTTGGTTTATTATCAAGGTCACATCTCTCCAGGGATCTACGCACGTGCGTTCGTTGAAGGCCGCCTAACGGCTGAGCAACTTGACAACTTCCGCCAAGAAGTGGATGGCAAAGGTATTCCTTCCTACCCACACCCGAAATTGATGCCTGAATTCTGGCAATTCCCGACCGTATCTATGGGTCTGGGTCCAATTTCTGCAATCTATCAAGCGCGTTTCCTCAAATACCTTGATGGCCGTGGCATGAAAGACACTTCTGAACAGCGTGTATACGCGTTCCTAGGTGATGGCGAAATGGATGAGCCAGAATCACGCGGTGCGATTTCATTCGCCGCTCGTGAGAAGCTTGATAACCTATGTTTCCTTGTTAACTGTAACTTGCAACGTCTAGACGGCCCTGTCATGGGTAACGGTAAGATCATCCAAGAACTTGAAGGCCTATTTAAAGGCGCAGGTTGGAACGTTGTTAAAGTGATTTGGGGTAACAACTGGGATTCTCTACTGGCGAAAGACACCACAGGTAAGTTGCTTCAGTTGATGAACGAAACCATCGATGGTGACTACCAAACATTTAAAGCGAAAGATGGTGCTTACGTGCGTAAACACTTCTTTGGTAAATACCCAGAAACAGCGGCACTTGTTGCTGACATGACTGACGATCAAATTTTCGCGCTCAAGCGTGGTGGTCACGAGTCTTCTAAACTGTACGCCGCCTTTACTAACGCTCAAGACACGAAAGGCAAGCCAACCGTGATTCTGGCGAAGACTGTTAAAGGTTACGGCATGGGTGAAGCGGCAGAAGGTAAGAACATCGCTCACCAAGTGAAGAAAATGGACATGACTCACGTGCTGCACCTGCGTGATCGTCTTGGTCTGCAAGATCTTCTGACAGATGAAGCTGTGAAAGAGTTGCCATACCTAACATTGGCAGAAGGCTCGAAAGAGCACGAATACTTACACGCTCGCCGTAAAGCGCTAAAAGGTTACACGCCTCAACGCTTGCCTAAGTTCACTCAAGAACTTGTGATTCCAGCGGTTGAAGAGTTCAAGCCTCTGCTTGAAGAGCAAAAACGTGAAATCTCAACCACAATGGCGTTTGTCCGTGCGTTGAACATTTTGCTCAAAGATAAGAGCATTGGTAAAAATATTGTGCCAATCATTGCAGATGAAGCACGTACTTTCGGTATGGAAGGTCTGTTCCGTCAAATCGGTATCTATAACCCACACGGTCAGAACTATACTCCTCAAGACCGCGACATCGTTTCTTACTATAAAGAAGCGACTTCAGGTCAGGTGCTGCAAGAAGGGATCAATGAGCTGGGTGCTATGTCTTCATGGGTTGCTGCTGCAACTTCATACTCGACAAACGATCTGCCAATGATTCCGTTCTACATCTACTACTCTATGTTTGGTTTCCAACGTGTTGGCGACATGGCATGGATGGCAGGTGACCAACAAGCACGTGGTTTCCTATTGGGTGCTACCGCTGGTCGTACGACGCTGAACGGTGAAGGTCTACAGCACGAAGATGGTCACTCGCACATATTGGCAGCAACGGTTCCTAACTGTATTTCTTACGATCCAACATTTGCTTACGAAGTTGCAGTCATCATGCAAGACGGTATTCGCCGCATGTATGGCGATCAAGAGAACGTGTTCTACTACCTAACGCTGATGAACGAGAACTACGCAATGCCTGAAATGCCACAAGGCGCTGAAGAAGGTATTCGTAAAGGTATCTACAAATTAGAAAGCTACGCTCCACAAGGAACGACTGGCTCTAAAGGTAAAGTTCAGTTAATGAGCTCAGGTACGATCATGAACGAAGTACGCAAAGCGGCTCAAATCTTAAGTGATGAGTACGGCGTGGCTTCTGATGTTTACTCAGTAACATCATTCAACGAAGTGACTCGTGATGGCCAAGCATGTGAGCGTTACAACATGCTTCACCCTGAAGCGCAGCCGCAAGTACCTTATATCCAAACGGTAATGGGTAGCGAGCCTGCCATCGCAGCAACTGATTACATGAAGAACTACGCTGAGCAAGCGCGTGCGTTTATCCCGGCTGAATCATACAAAGTACTAGGTACTGATGGTTTTGGTCGTTCTGATAGCCGTGAAAACCTACGTCGTCACTTCGAAGTGAACGCAGGTTACGTGGTGGTTGCCGCGCTAAGCGAACTAGCGAAACGTGGTGATGTTGAGAAATCAGTTGTGGTTGAAGCGATTAAGAAATTCAACATCGATACTGAAAAAACAAACCCGCTATACGCTTAATTAAGGTAGGAAAGAATAATGGCAATCGAAATTAATGTACCGGATATTGGTGCGGATGAGGTTGAAGTTACTGAGATTCTTGTCAGCGTTGGCGACAAGGTTGAAGAAGATCAATCGCTCATTACAGTAGAAGGTGATAAGGCTTCTATGGAAGTACCGGCTTCTCAAGCGGGTATTGTAAAAGAAATCAAAGTAGTCGCGGGCGATAAAGTATCGACCGGTTCACTTATCATGATTTTTGAAGCAGAAGGCGCAGCGGTCGCAGCGCCAGCAGTGGAAGCTGCACCGGTTGTGGCTCCTGCTGCCGCGGCTGTCGCTGAGCTTAAAGAAGTTCACGTGCCAGATATCGGCGGTGACGAAGTGGAAGTCACTGAAATCATGGTTGCAGTGGGTGATTCAATCGCAGAAGAGCAATCTCTACTGACGGTTGAAGGTGACAAAGCCTCAATGGAAGTACCTGCTCCATTTGCTGGTGTACTGAAAGAGATCAAAGTGGCCGCTGGCGATAAAGTATCGACAGGCTCACTGGTGATGATCTTTGAAGTGGCGGGTTCCGCTCCGGCGGCAGCTTCTGCTCAAGTGGCAGCACCAGCCGCTTCGGCAGCAAAAGAGATCCACGTACCAGATATCGGTGGTGATGAAGTCGAAGTCACTGAAATCATGGTGGCGGTTGGCGATACTGTGAGTGAAGAGCAGTCTCTTATCACCGTTGAAGGCGATAAAGCATCAATGGAAGTTCCTGCGCCGTTTGCTGGTGTTGTGAAAGAAATTAAAGTGGCGGCTGGTGATAAGGTGTCAACAGGCTCTCTTATCATGGTGTTTGAAGTTGCCGGTGCAGCGCCCGTTGCCGTAGCGGCCCCTGCGCAAGCCGCGGCTCCAGCCGCATCAGCGCCAAAAGCGGAAGCGGTAAAATCAGCTGTGGCAGCACCTGCCGAGTTTGAAGAGAACAATGAGTACTCTCACGCATCACCGGTTGTGCGCCGTATTGCGCGTGAATTTGGTGTTAACCTAGCGAAAGTCAAAGGTTCTGGCCGTAAGAGCCGCATCCTAAAAGAAGACGTGCAAAACTACGTGAAAGAAGCGCTTAAGCGTCTTGAATCGGGTTCTGCCGCGGTAGCTTCTGGCAAAGGTGATGGCGCAGCGCTTGGCTTGCTACCTTGGCCAAAAGTGGACTTCAGCAAGTTTGGTGACACCGAAGTACAACCGCTTTCGCGCATTAAGAAGATCTCTGGTGCTAACTTGCACCGTAACTGGGTGATGATCCCACACGTTACCCAATGGGATAATGCGGATATCACCGAGCTTGAGAACTTCCGTAAAGAGCAAAATGCGATTGAAGCGAAGAACGATACGGGCATGAAGATCACCCCACTGGTGTTCATCATGAAAGCGGTAGCTAAAGCATTAGAAGCATTCCCATCGTTTAACTCTTCACTTTCTGAAGATGGCGAAAGCTTGATTCTGAAGAAGTACGTGAACGTGGGCATTGCTGTTGATACGCCAAATGGTCTTGTTGTTCCTGTCTTCAAAGATGTGAACAAAAAAGGCATTTATGAGCTATCAAGAGAGCTGGCTGAAGTATCGAAGAAAGCCCGTGCAGGTAAACTGACCGCTGCAGATATGCAAGGTGGCTGTTTCACTATCTCTAGCTTAGGTGGCATCGGCGGTACAGCGTTTACGCCTATCGTTAACGCGCCAGAAGTCGGTATCCTTGGGGTATCTAAGTCTGAGTTTAAGCCAGTGTGGAACGGTAAAGAGTTCGAACCACGCCTACAACTGCCACTATCATTGTCATACGATCACCGTGTGATTGATGGTGCGGAAGGTGCGCGTTTCATCACATTCCTAAATGGCGCGCTATCAGACATTCGTCGTCTGGTTCTGTAAGCCAAGTTTAGTGAAAGAGAGGGCGGCCGTTAAAGCCGCCCTTGTTAACACGAATAATTGAACAATTGGATTATGAAGGGTTTTTTCTTAATCGAATTGTCGTCTAGCTCACAGGCTAAATGGATTTACTTTTCACACCATTAACATCTCTGTAAACTGTTGCGGTCTGAAAATAATTCGTTTTAATTCATTTGTTTTAAGTAATTGGCTCAGTCATGGGTTTAATTCATTGGATTAAACACTAAAAACAACGAGAACACCCACTCAGCCTGTTAGGGATAATGACTACAAGAGGTCAAAATGAGCAAAGAAATCAAAGCCCAAGTCGTCGTACTTGGTGCCGGTCCTGCTGGTTACTCCGCTGCATTCCGCTGTGCAGACTTAGGTCTTGAAACAGTAATTGTTGAACGCTATAGCACCCTTGGCGGTGTGTGTTTGAACGTGGGTTGTATCCCATCAAAAGCGTTGCTGCACGTTGCAAAAGTTATCGAAGAAGCGAAAGCATTGGCCCAGCACGGTATTGTGTTTGGTGAACCACAAACGGACATCGATAAAATCCGCCTTTGGAAAGAAAAAGTTATCAACCAGTTAACGGGCGGTCTTGGCGGCATGGCGAAGATGCGCAAAGTGACTGTCGTGAACGGTTTCGGCAAATTTACTGGCCCTAACGCCATTGAAGTTGAAGGTGAAGACGGTAAAACCGTGGTTAACTTTGATAACGCCATTGTTGCAGCTGGCTCTCGTCCAATTAAACTACCATTCATTCCTCATGAAGACCCACGCATTTGGGATTCAACGGATGCACTTGAACTGAAAGAAGTTCCTGGAAAACTGTTGATCATGGGTGGTGGTATCATCGGTCTAGAAATGGCGACGGTTTACCACTCGCTAGGTTCTAAGATTGATGTGGTTGAGATGTTTGACCAACTTATCCCAGCGGCGGATAAAGACATGGTTAAAGTCTACACCAAACGTATCAAAGACAAATTTAACCTGATGCTTGAAACCAAAGTAACCGCTGTTGAAGCAAAAGAAGATGGTATCTACGTTTCAATGGAAGGCAAAAAAGCACCAGCGCAAGCTGAGCGTTATGATGCCGTTCTTGTTGCTATCGGCCGCGTACCAAACGGTAAGCTGATGGATGCTGAAAAAGCAGGTATTGAAGTGGATGAGCGCGGCTTTATCAATGTTGATAAGCAAATGCGTACTAACGTTCCTCATATCTTCGCGATCGGTGATATCGTTGGTCAACCAATGTTGGCGCACAAAGGTGTGCATGAAGGCCACGTAGCGGCAGAAGTAATATCTGGTAAGAAGCACTACTTCGATCCTAAAGTTATCCCTTCAATTGCGTACACTGAGCCAGAAGTGGCTTGGGTTGGTAAAACTGAAAAAGAAGCCAAAGCAGAAGGCATTAACTACGAAGTCGCGACATTCCCATGGGCTGCTTCTGGCCGTGCTATCGCTTCTGATTGTGCTGATGGTATGACTAAGCTTATCTTTGATAAAGAGACTCACCGCGTGATTGGTGGCGCTATCGTTGGTACTAACGGCGGCGAACTGCTTGGTGAAATCGGTTTGGCTATCGAGATGGGCTGTGATGCAGAAGATATCGCTTTGACGATTCACGCTCACCCAACGTTACATGAATCGGTAGGCCTTGCTGCGGAAGTATTTGAAGGCACGATTACTGATCTGCCAAACGCAAAAGCGAAAAAGAAAAAGTAACTTCAACGCTGATGCGTTAAATTGCTAGTTAGTTAAATAGTAAAAACCGCTGAATTCAGCGGTTTTTTTATTGCTTATGATTCAAAGACTAGCGAAGTTAAGCCTAGTGATCTTTTTATAGATGCAGAGCATGCTGAGGTAGCTTTTCACAAGAGCATTCATGCTATCTTCATCTCGTACGCGATTTGCTTGTACAAATAGCGAGTAGAAGATGCCAAGAAAGAGCGTAGCAAGATGTTCTGGATCATGTTGATCGCACACTTCGCCACGTTCAATCGCTTTGATGAACATATTCTGCACCAAAAGTTGATTAGTACGGTTGGTGGAGACAAAAAGTGGCCACACTTCTTCGCGCGTTGAAGCGCTCCATTCAAACCATACTTTTAACCAGTGACAATCCTCAATGACTAGGCTAATCATCTCAGTGGTTAGGTTGGTTAAGTTATCTTTCGCATGTAAATCTAGGTCAATATTGTCTGCGAGGAAATTTGAAAACTGACGTACAACATGGGTGAGGACGTCGTCGACTAAATCTTCGCGGGTTGGAAAGTAGTTAAAGACAGTGGCTACTAAAACTTGGGCGATTTCAGCAATATCTGCGTGACCACCTCGGCCTATTCCCCGTGTAGCAAACACTTCAAGAGCGATCTCCATCAGTTGAAGTTTGCGTTTTTGTGGTGATAAGCGAGTTCTGTGGCGTTTTTCTATCGATGTTTCCATGAGTTGTTAATCCTTGCCAATGACTGTTGAATTGAGTTTTTCACTCTAATGATTATTTTGTTAGTTGCTTTAAAGCTTTATGAGTGTACTGCTGCATATGGTTGAGGTCAACGTTTCTAGTTTGTTTTTTGTGCGATCGTGTTAAATTCCATCGGATTCAATGTGTTTTATTGTACGTTTTATTGATGTGGTGTATTTGTTGTGGGCCTCGCCGCTAGTAAGAGCTTTATTTCATCATATCCAGAGTGTTGCTAATTATTTAACTATCCTGTGTGGCAGTGGTACTATACGCGCCAAGCTAGTTACGCGACGCCATCATGAAACTGCGATGATCGTAGCGTGTCGCATCACCCGAAAAGAGAACAGTATGAAACATACAGTTGAAGTGATGATTTCTGAGCAAGTGGTTCAGGAACGAATTCGTGAATTAGGCAAACAAATCACAGAGCATTACCAAGGTAGTGAAGATCTGGTGCTGGTGGGCTTGTTACGTGGCTCATTTGTTTTCATGGCAGACTTAGCTCGCGCGATCGATTTAGTTCATCAAGTCGATTTTATGACCGCGTCAAGCTATGGCAACACGATGCAAAGCTCACGAGATGTGCGTATTCTGAAAGATCTGGATGATGACATTAAAGGCAAAGATGTGCTGCTGGTAGAGGACATTATTGATACGGGTAATACGCTGAACAAAGTAAAAGAAATTTTGTCTTTGCGTGAACCTAAATCGATTCACATCTGTACTTTACTGGATAAACCTTCACGCCGTGAAGTACCTGTAGAGGTCAAGTGGATCGGTTTTGAAATCCCAGATGAATTTGTTGTGGGCGTAGGTATCGACTACGCGCAAAAATATCGTCACCTACCTTACATTGGTAAAGTTGTGCCGCAAGCGTAATTTTGCCAGCGATAATAGAATGCCCACTAAAATAGTGGGCATTGTGCATTTTTAGGTGTTGCTTTTAACGGTAATTAACACGCGATGTTATCGACACAGTAATTTATGCTGTGAATTAAGGATTTTTTCCATCGCTTTTTGATAGGTGTCGTTGACTCGCTCACGTGAATCGCAGCGAACGCCTAAGTATTCCAAACGTCCATCTTCAATACCGTAGACCACGCCATGCAACTCGACATCTTGGCCGCGCTCCCATGCGTTTTGCAGTACGGTTGAGTTACCTAAATTATACACTTGCTCGGCAACGTTGATTTCGCACAATTTGTCGGCTTTATCTTGTTCTGGCATTGCATCTAAGTAGGTACGGTGTTTAAGGTATAAGTCACGCACGTGCAGTAACCAGTTGTTGATCAAGCCCAGCGGTGGGTTATCAATCGCTGCGTTGACGCCACCGCAGTCATAGTGCCCGCAGATGATGATGTGCTTGACCTTCAGTACGTCAACCGCGTACTGCACCACAGAAAGGCAGTTAAGGTCAGTGTGAATCACTTGGTTTGCAACGTTGCGGTGTACAAATAGCTCACCAGAATAAAGCCCAGTCAAACGCTCGGCCGGAACTCGGCTATCAGAACAACCAATCCATAGAAAATCTGGGTCTTGCCCACGAGCGAGTTTTGCAAAGTACTCTGGGCGCTCAGCCTTTATTGATTCAGACCAACGTGAGTTATTTTCAAAAAGCTGTTTCAGTTCTGGCATATCACTTCCCTTAAAAATAGTGCAACCGCATCATAGTAATGCGCAAGAATAGGCCTTACTATACACAATGTTACAATTCCGTTCTCTTATAAAATGACAAAACACTCACTCATCTGACGAGTTTTCCTAGTAAAAAAATTAAACTGCTTCCATCGCTATTTGGATGGTCAACAGAGAATCAAACACATGTAAACTAATGGTTAATGATTAGAATGATGATTTGCTACAGTGAGACAACCTATTTTGAGTATGAGGAAAAGCATTGTGTTTAGAGGCCGTTTTGCCGATATCGACCTAAAAGGGGACGTCTTTGGTGGCGTCACAACCGCGATTATTTCACTGCCCCTTGCCTTGGCTTTTGGTGTGGCGTCTGGTGCGGGTGCAGAAGCAGGGCTTTGGGGAGCAATATTGGTGGGGCTGTTTGCTGCCTTGTTTGGTGGTTCATCTACATTAATTTCTGAACCCACTGGGCCAATGACGGTCATTATGACGGCCATTTTAACCAGTATGGTGGCGCGTTATCCTGAGGCAGGGCTTGCAGTCAGCTTTACGGTTGTCATGATGGCTGGGGCTTTTCAGATTTTACTCGGTACCCTAAAGCTTGGGAAATACATCACCTTAATGCCCTATAGCGTGATTTCAGGTTTTATGTCGGGGATCGGGGTGATTTTGATTATCCTGCAGTTGTCACCGCTGCTTGGTCAGGCAGCTCCCGCTGGGGGAGTGATGGGAACGTTAACCGCGTTGCCCGAGATCATTAGCCAGATGAAGTTCAGTGAGCTCTTTCTTGGTTTGTTAACCTTAGGCATTTTATTTTTTCTCCCGGCTCAATATCGCAAACAAGTGCCCGTTCAGTTGATTGCGTTAGTTGGGGTGACGCTTATTTCAGTACTGTTATTTGATAGCGATGAGATCCGCCGTATTGGCGTGATCCCTGCAGGCTTACCCTCTTTTGTTATCCCAACCTTTAATGCCGAGATGTTCACCACCATGGTGATTGACGCTTTAGTACTCGGTACGCTCGGCTGCATTGATACGTTGCTCACCGCGGTAATTGGCGATTCTCTAACGCGTAAAGAGCATGATTCCGATAAAGAACTGCGAGGGCAAGGGCTCGCCAATATGATAGCAGGGCTATTTGGGGCGTTGCCGGGTGCTGGCGCAACTATGGGTACGGTGACCAATATTCAGGTCGGCGCGCGTTCTCCTCTGTCGGGTGTAGTTCGTGCTTTAGTATTAGCCTTAGTGGTGTTGGTGGCGGGAGGCTTAACCGAACCGATTCCAATGGCGGTATTGGCAGGGATTGCGGTGTATGTTGGTTTCAATATTCTTGATTGGAGCTTTATCCAACGCGCGCATAAAGTGAGTGTGCAGGGGATGGCCATCATGTATGGCGTGATGCTGTTAACTGTCTTTGTCGATTTGATTGTTGCGGTTGGTTTGGGCGTTTTTATCTCAAATATTTTGATCATAGAACGCTTGAGCCGCGAGCAAGCTCGCCAAGTGAAAGCCATTAGTGATGCTGATGAAAACGATGTGCCATTGACTGACAGCGAACGAGCTTTATTGGATCAAGCCAATGGTAAGGTGCTGTTTTTTTATTCTCTCAGGGACGATGATTTTTAGTGTATCTAAAGCGATCGCTCGCCAGCATAATCACATCAGTGACTATGAAGCGATGATTTTAGATCTTACTGATGTACCTATGATTGATGTGACGGTTGGGCTTGCTTTAGAAAACGCGATTAATGATGCCTTAGATGCCCACTGCGCGGTCTACTTACTTTGCCCAAATGTGCACACCAAACAGCAACTGGAAAAGTTTCATATTTTGGATTTGGTGCCAACCGAGCAGACTTTTTCGTTTCGTTATGAAGCGCTCAATGCTGCGGTTAAGCAGGTAGCCCAAAATCGTTAAGCGTTAAGCTTGTGCAAGAATGAATTACGCAGATCGCTGGATCTGCGTTTTTTTATTTTATCAATTTCTAATATTGGGTTGAAAAACGCGAGCCTTAGCAGCACATTGGATAGGTTAACATCACAAAGAGTGATCCGTGGAATGTACGCATTAGAAATAGAACAATTACGAAAAACTTACGCTGGTGGGTTTGAGGCCCTAAAAGGGGTGAGTTTACAGGTTGAAAAAGGCGATTTTTACGCACTGCTTGGGCCCAATGGGGCCGGGAAATCAACCACCATTGGCATTATCTCTTCGCTGGTCAATAAAACCTCTGGCACCGTTAAAGTGTTTGGTTTTGATATTGATAAAGATCTTGAACTGGCCAAACAACACATTGGTTTAGTGCCGCAGGAGTTCAACTTCAACCAGTTTGAAACGGTTGAGCAAATAGTGCTGCAGCAAGCTGGGTATTACGGCGTGACGAAAGCGTTAGCGAAAGAGAGGGCAGAGAAGTACCTCTCAAAACTCGATTTGTGGGAAAAACGTAAAGAGCGTGCGCGTAATCTTTCTGGTGGTATGAAACGCCGTTTGATGATTGCTCGAGCCTTAATGCATGAACCTAAGTTACTGATTTTAGATGAACCAACCGCCGGTGTGGATATTGAACTGCGCCGTTCGATGTGGGAGTTCTTAACCGAAATTAACGCGCAAGGGATCACCATTATCTTAACCACGCACTATTTAGAAGAAGCGGAGATGCTGTGCCGCAATATCGGCATTATTAACCGAGGTGAGCTTATTGAAAATACCTCGATGAAGGATTTGCTGGCCAAATTACAGCTCGAAACTTTTATTTTAGATATCGCAGAGAATTCTCCGCCAGTGCCACAACTCAGTGGTGTGATCTCGCAGACCATGCTCAACGGTTCGTTACAAATTGAGTTGGAGAAAACGAAAGGGCTAAATTCAGTCTTTTCACAGTTAACAGAACAGGGAATTACGGTGCTTTCGATGCGCAACAAAGCGAACCGCCTTGAAGAGCTGTTTGTCAGCATTGTTCAACAGCAAAGCCGAGGATAATCATGATGTATCGTTTATATTGGACGGCTTTTTGCAGTTTGTTGACTAAAGAAATCAACCGTTTTACGCGTATTTGGGTGCAAACCTTAGTACCCCCAGCCATCACCATGACGCTCTATTTCATTATTTTTGGCAACCTAATTGGTTCGCGTATTGGCCAGATGAACGGCTTTAGCTATATGGAATATATTGTCCCGGGCTTAATCATGATGTCGGTGATCACTAACTCATACTCGAACGTCGCCTCTTCTTTCTTTAGTGCGAAGTTTCAAAAAAACATCGAAGAGTTGTTAGTTGCGCCTGTCCCTAACTATGTCATTATCGCCGGATTTGTGATGGGTGGGGTAGTGCGTGGCTTGCTGGTGGGCACGATAGTAACCCTGGTGTCGCTGTTCTTTGTTGATCTCAAGGTGGATCATTGGGGGATTATTGCGGCGACGGTTTTTCTCACCTCTGTTGTGTTCGCTTTAGGTGGCATGATTAACGCCATTTTTGCTAAAACCTTTGATGACATTTCGATTATTCCTACCTTTGTATTGACGCCATTAACCTACTTAGGTGGGGTGTTTTATTCGATCAGCCTATTGCCTGACTTTTGGCAAGCGGTATCGAAAATCAACCCAATCGTCTACATGGTTAATGCCTTCCGTTACGGTTTTCTTGGTGTGTCGGATGTGGGAATTGTTACCTCGTTCAGTGTGCTTGGTATTTTTGTAGTGGCCCTGTATGGCGTTGCGCATTATCTGGTTTCGCGTGGTATCGGGTTAAGGACTTAATAGTTCCTCCCCCTTTTAGGGGGAGGCTAGGAGGGGGTTCACCCCCCTAACCCTCCCCTTGAAGGGGAGGGAATTAGTTTTGTGATCGTTGGGAGTAAGCCATTAATGACAAGGGATGCAGTTTGCTAAAATAGTTTTTGTCCCATTATCATTTTCGCTCATTACAGCAATATTCACTCTGGTTGGTAATTATCATAAATAAAAAGTTATCCATCAGCCTTATCGACCTGAAGTCGGGAAATTAGTCATCTATTGTTGCCACTTTTTCTTTAAGCCATTGTGAAAATGCACTAAATCTTGGGCGGACTTCATGTCCTTTGGGACATATCAAATCATAGCCAAACCCTGAAGGCACACGTTTGAACGGAGCAATCAGTTCTCCGGAGTCCAGATAGGGTTTTATCAAATAGTAACGGCCCATCGCGATTCCCATCGATTGTCTAGCTGCAACCATGGTTAACTCTTCATGATTGAACACATATTTACGTTGCAAAATACTGATATCTCGCCCCGTATGTGTTAACCAGAGTTGCCATTCCGCTAATGGTGATAAAAACTCTAACGACTCAGTACAGTGTAGGAAACAAGCTTCACGCAACCGACTATCATCATTAAGTAGGTTGAACTTTTGTGCATATTCTGGCGTACAAACGGGGGTAAGGTATTCATCAAAAAGGCGGTAATGATAGAAATCTGCATGTGTGTTGTCACCATAATATATAGCGAGATCAACCGGCTGATTTTGAAAGTCTAACTTGCTGGCTTTGACCCGGATCTTAACGTCAAGATGTGGATACATAGCCTGAAACTCCGCTAAACGGGGAACTAACCATGCATGAGCGAACGTTGGGGCTGCGCCCAAATATAGCTCCCCACGAAGTTCGTTGAAGCGAATGTCTTCAATCTCCGCAAACAGGTTATCAAGCGAATAGGTCAATGTTGCCAGAATACGTTTCCCTTCGTCTGTCATTTCTAACTTACGAGTGAGTCGCACAAATAGCTTGAATCCCAGATCTTATTCCAGCTTTTTGATTCGCTGACTGACTGCCCCTTGTGTTAAGCACAACTCTTCTGCTGCCAGAGTAAAGCTCAGAAACTTTGCTACCACACTAAAAGTATAAAGGTGAGCAAGCAGGTGTTCTTTATGTTCCATATTCAGCCTATGTATTATTTTGGCTAATGCATGTGGGCGATTATTTAGTTTGTTAAACCTTATGTATTAGCATGAAATTAGCACAGCTTATCCAGACGAGGAAATAGAAATGGACAAACAACTAAAAATTACTGTGATCGGTGGCGGCTCTAGTTATACCCCCGAGTTAATTGAAGGCTTACTAAAACGTAAAAATGAACTGCCAATTGGTGAACTGTGGTTAGTCGACATCGAAGATGGTCGGGAAAAAGTGGATATTATTGCAGGCTTGGCTCGCCGAATGATCAAAAAGGAAGGATTGAATATTGAGGTCCATGTGTCGCTGGACCGACGTCCGGCTCTTGAAAATGCTGATTTCGTCTGCTCTCAGTTTCGAGCGGGCTGTCTGGAAGGCCGTATTAGGGACGAACGTATCTCTCTCAAATATGGCATGATTGGTCAGGAGACCAACGGACTCGGTGGTTTTGCTAATGCGTGCCGCACAATCCCCATCACTTTGGAAATTTGCCGAGACATGGAAGAGCTGTGCCCTGATGCCTGGCTACTGAATTTTACCAACCCATCGGGTATGGTGACTGAAGCGGTTCTTAAGCATACCAAGGTCAAAGCGGTTGGCTTGTGCAATGTTCCTGTCATCATGCAAAAAGGCATTGCACAAATACTGAAAGCTAGAGAAGACGATTTTATAATGCAAGTCGCCGGATTAAACCACCTCATTTGGGCACGTAAGATTTTGCACGAAGGGCAAGACAAACTGGACTACGTGATGAATGAAATTCTCAGTGGTAACGATCCTTTAGTGCCTGCAAACATTCCTCCATTTAAGTGGCCAAAGGATTTGCTACAAGATATGGGGATGATTCCTTGTGCTTACCTGCGTTATTACTACACCAGTGACGATATCATGAAGCAGGAACAACACGAAGCCGATGGTGACGGGACTCGTGGGGAAGTGGTTAAGGCGATGGAAAAACGTCTATTTGATATCTATAAAAATCCAGATTTGGCAGAAAAGCCTAAAGAGTTGGAAAAACGAGGCGGTCAGTATTATTCAGAAGCGGCTTGTGAACTAATGGCATCAATCTATAATGACAAACGTACCATCATGCATGTCAATACGCGTAATAACGGTGCGATTAGTGGGTTACCTGATGATTGCGCAGTCGAAGTCAGCTCCTTGATCACCAAAAATGGTCCACTACCTCTTAATGTTGCGCCATTCCCAAGTGATACTTTGCGACTTATTCAGTTAATGAAAGAGTTTGAAACTCTGACTGTTGAAGCAGCAGTCACAGGTAACTTGGTTGCGGCTAAACGTGGCCTGATATTGAACCCTATAGTTGACACGGGAACCGTACTGGATGAAGCATTGAAAGAAACAGTGAAAGAGAATCTGGACTATATGCCTCAATTTCACTGGATGTTTGAAGATTAATTGGTAAATTCGTGCAAATGACCACTGACTGTAAGAACAGTGGTCATTTACCTTTTAAGATACTAAAAGTTATCCAAGGGTTAGGAGCATACGTTGTAAACGTAGCACAGAGTTGTCCAAAAATGAGCTAGAAATTAATCTCTATTTATTATTGTCATTTCGTCAATCTTAGTAGTAGCGAACCTCAAAAATGATCAAACTATATTGTTCTCCGACAATCGCGTTCGACTCAGTTAAATAACGAGACAAAAAAGGTCGCTCCTTATGGGCGACCTTTGCAATATAGGGTTTTGAAGTGAGAATGAGTCATCACTTCATCACTTGAAATAGCAATTACTCTTCTTCAGGGTCCGCTTTCGTTTCGGCGCTAAATTCCAACACTTGGTTGTCGATTAAGCGTACTTTACCCAGAAATGCCGATACTAAGATCACCGCTTGTGTGGTCTCATTCGAGATCAGTTGCAGCGTTTTGGCATCGCGAATAAACAACTCATCAGGTTGTAGCCCAGCAGCGCGCAATTGGTCACTGGCATCTTCAATGATCGACGCGTAATCGTCGCGGCCACCACGCAGTGCACTGCTTATCCAACGCATGGTGCGAGCAAGGACAGGCGCACGTTGGCGTTCATCTAACGTCAGCAGCCCGTTACGTGAACTCATCGCCAAGCCATCCATTTCACGGACGGTAGGGACGCCGACAATCTCGATATCCATACAAAGATCGCTGACCATTTGGCGGATCACCGCTAACTGTTGAAAATCTTTTTCACCAAAACAGGCAACATTCGGCTGCACTATGTTGAACAGCTTAGCGACTATGGTTGCAACGCCACGGAAATGCCCTGGTCTTGATGCGCCTTCGAGCATATGAGAAAGCCCCGGTACTTCAACAAAGGTCTGTTTTTCTAATCCTTGCGGGTACATTATTTCTGGGGTTGGGGTAAAGACCAAATCAACCGCTTCCGCGTTGAGTTTACTTAAGTCTTCATCCAGTGTTCTCGGGTAGTTATTTAAGTCATCCGCGCGGTCAAATTGCATCGGGTTAACAAAAATACTGACCACGACCACATTGCCCTCTTCACGTGCTTTACGCACTAGGGTTAAGTGGCCTTCATGTAAATTGCCCATGGTCGGCACAAAAGCGACTCGGCGGCCTTCACGCTTATACTGTTTGATCTGCTCGCGAAGAGCTGAAATGTCAGCAAAAGTTTGCATGAATATCTCCTTTAGGCGATGGTATGAGCGTCATCAGGGAAAGCGGCACTTTCTACATCTGCGATGTATTTTGCAACGGCTTTACGCATATCCCCTGTTTCAGCAAGAAAGTTTTTCGAGAATTTTGGCATGTAATTCGCCGAAATTCCGAACATATCGTGCATTACTAGAATTTGTCCATCGGTCACGTTACCTGCGCCAATGCCAATCACTGGCACATCAAGCACTTCGGTAATTCGCGCTGCTAGGCTGGCCGGTACACACTCTAATAACACAATTTGTGCGCCCGCTTCTTGGAGCGCCAACGCGTCTTTGACCATTCGGTCTGCTTTTTCTTGGTCGCGGCCTTGGACTTTATAGCCACCAAAAATATTGACCGATTGTGGTGTTAAACCAAGGTGTGCGCAAACCGGAACCGCGCGTTCAGTCAGCATTTTCACCGTCTCGACCAGCCAATCACCACCTTCGATTTTGACCATATTTGCACCCGCTTGCATCAATTTAGCGGCGCTTTCACAGGCTTGTTGTGGTGTGGCATAGCTCATAAAAGGCATATCAGCCATCAATAAACAGTTAGGGCTACCGGCACGCACGCTGCGTGTGTGGTAGGCAATCTCTTCGACGGTGACGGGTAGGGTATCTGTGTGACCTTGTAGCACCATGCCTAGAGAATCACCCACTAATAATACAGGCATCTCTTGGCTTTCAAAAAGCTGAGCAAAGCTTGCGTCATACGCGGTGACGGTTGCAAATTTACGACCTTGTTGTTTCCATTGGATCAGATCGTTTATGGTGATTTTTTTCATTAAATGTCCTTACGAGGCGCTGACGAGTGCCAAATACCGAGCCCGTTACGTTCGACGAGCGGTAACAGTTGATTGAGCTCAGTCCCATCAGGGAGTTGTAAACTTGGTGCAATTTCGGCGAGCGGATAGAGCACGAATTCACGTACTTTCATTCCGTAGTGAGGAATGGTCAATCGCTCGGAATCGATCACCTCATTGCCGTAAAGAAGAATATCCAGATCGAGCGTTCTTGGCCCCCAACGTTCTTCTTTGCGAACTCGCCCTTGCTCTAACTCGATATTTTGGGTGCAATCGAGCAGCTCAAGTGGCGTTAAATCGGTTTCTATCGCAACCACCGCATTGATGTAATCGGGCTGGTTTTGTGGCCCCATCGGTGTACTACTGTACAAGGATGAGGCGCTTAAAAATCGAGAGTGTGGCAAACATTTCAAGGCTTCAATGGCCTGCTTAGCTTGCGCGATTGGGTCGCCTAAATTACTGCCAACAGCAATATAAACGAGAATCATGATTCTGGGCGGCTCTTTTTATTACGTGGGCTTCTGCGGCGGCGTACATTCGGCTTGTTACTTGCGCCACTTTCCAAATCATTTGCCATCGCTTGGCGCATATCTCGCCCGGCGCTTTCAAACGTTGTCCACCAGTCAGCCAGCTTCTTAGTCTCTCCGCCTTCGATCTCGCCACGCATTTGTAGAAAATCAAAACCCGCTCGGAATTTGTTGAGCTCCATAAGGCGGAAGGCGCGTTTCCCATTGCGACGTGGTAAGCGCAACTGCAATTGCCAAATTTCGCGAATTGTCGCGGTATGACGACGAGGTATGGCAAGGGTTTTCACCACTTGGTCAAGGATGAGGTTACTCGCTTCCATGACGGCGTCGTAATAGGCGAAATTACGCTGCTGCATTAACGCATCAGCCAGTTTCACCGTCGGGTACCAGAACATGGCAGCAAACATGAAGGCTGGGTTGATGCGTTTACCTTCTTCAATACGCAGGTCGGTTGAATCTAAGACCAGATCCAACATCTGTTCTGTGTGCGAGTCGTAGTCTGGAGTGAACTCTTGAGCTATCACAGGGAACAACTGCTGGAACAGGTTGTACTCACGCATTAAGTGGTAGGTTTCTAAACCGTGGCCAGTTTGCAGCATCTTTAGCGATTCTTCGTACAAACGTGCCGCAGGAATATCTTGCAGTAAAGGAGCAAGATGTTCGATTGGGTCGGCTGTTTCTTCTTCGATATCGAAATCGAGCTTGGCCGCAAAACGAATCGCACGCAACATGCGCACTGGGTCTTCACGGTAGCGCGTTTCAGGATCGCCAATTAAGCGGATGAGCTTATCTTCTAAGTCGTCCATGCCGCCAGCATAATCATGAATGCTGTAATCACCGATGTTGTAATACATGGCGTTAATCGTGAAGTCCCGGCGTTCAGCATCTTCATCAATAGTGCCGTAGACGTTATCACGCAGCAGCATACCCGCTTCAGATTGTGCTGAGACGTTTTGGCTCGGCTCTTGATGGTGTCCACGGAAAGTCGCCACTTCCACTACGTCGCGGCCAAACATGATGTGCGCTAAGCGAAAGCGACGGCCGATCAAGCGGCAGTTGCGAAACTGTTGGCGTATTTGCTCTGGTGTGGCATTAGTGGCGATATCAAAATCTTTTGGTGTCTCACCTAATAGTAGGTCGCGTACTCCACCACCGACTAAATAGGCGTCAAAACCTGCGCCATGAAGTCGGTATAGCACCTTGAGCGCATTATCGCTGATTTGCTTGCGCGAAATATTGTGTTCATCACGAGTGATAATATTTAGAGCTAAGTCTTGGTAAACGCGATTTTCGCGTGGTGTATAGTCGTTTTTATTCATGTGCATCTGGCAATAATTGGTTTTTGCCAACCTTGCTTTGGTTATTTAAAGTGCCCGTTCGGGACGATTTTGCGGCTAATCATAGCGTAAGGATAGCCTTTTGAGAATCACGGTGTGATCTCGGTCTCCCGAGGGAGTTGTTCAACGTGCCAATTCTGACTGCCCCAAAAGATAATTTCATCGATGGAAGCGTCGCTAATCTCTTGTTTTATCTCAAACCCTAAAAAGCGCATTGCCTTAAGCAAGGTAGGTTTAGGATTTTGAATATCAATGGCAGTGGCATGATTCTGTTTGGATAATTTATTGCCATTACCATCCATCGCGAGCGGCAGGTGAAGGTAGCTTACCGGAGTTTTATGTAAGCAATGATACAAGCTGATTTGTCGTCCTGTTGGTTCAATTAAATCGGCTCCCCGCACCACTTCCGTCACTCCTTGATCGATATCATCAAGCACTACGGCAAGATTATAAGCAAATAAACCGTCACGTCGCTTAATGATGAAGTCTTCCTGTGCTAATGCTTTAGGAATGTGAATTTCGCCATGTTTTTGATCGAAAAATGACTCTACCGGTGTATCAACACGCAACCTAACCGCGCAATCTTCGGTTAATGTTGGTTTTTTATAGCGGCATGTACCGGGATAAAAGCCACCCATCTGTTTAATTTGTTTACGCGTGCAATCACAATAATAGGCTTGCCCTGATTCAAGCCAAGCCTCAATTTTATCTTGGTATAAAGAGTGGCGCTGGCTTTGATAAACCACCTCGCCATCCCAATGCAAACCATAGGCATCGATGGCTTGAAGGATCAGAGTGTCCGATCCCGGCATCTCTCTTGGAGGATCTAAATCTTCGATGCGAACTAGCCACTTACCTTGCTGTGATTTTGCTTGAAAGTAGCTACCAAGTGCAGCGATCAAAGAACCAAAATGAAGTGGGCCTGAAGGTGATGGGGCAAATCGGCCAATATAGTGCATTGCGATTCATCCAAGTTACAAGTTATTTGGGTATCGAGTGAAAACAAAAAGGGAGCTTTAGCTCCCTTTTTTAACACAAACAAAAGCTAAGATTAACCTTGCATCTGTTTTTCTTTAAGTTCGGCTAGCGTTTTGCAGTCAATGCAAAGGTCTGCCGTTGGGCGAGCCTCTAATCGACGAACACCGATTTCAACGCCACAAGATTCACAAAAACCAAAATCATCTTCTTCAATTTTGCTTAATGTTTTTTCAATTTTCTTGATCAAACGACGTTCACGGTCACGGTTACGCAATTCCAAGCTGAATTCTTCTTCTTGAGAAGCGCGATCAACGGGATCGGGAAAGTTTGCCGCTTCATCTTGCATATGGTGAACGGTACGTTCAACTTCTTCACGAAGTTGGTTGCGCCAAGCACTTAAAATTTTTGTAAAGTGAGTTATTTGCTCAGGTGACATATATTCTTCACCTGGCTTTTCCTGATACGGCTCAACGCCTGCAATGGCTAGGATGCCTATCGCTTTTTTCTTCAATTCTGGCATGCAGCATCTCCTACTAACACCTAGTCAGCTGCGCGAGCAGCTAATTTTAGGCGGGTATCTATAGCAAAAAGATCTATAGGAGGCAAACACTCAATCGTAAACTTATTGTCAATGTGAACGCGCCATCAATTTTTTGTCGCTAATGGGCGAATTCTACAGTGTTAACGAGCTTGATTTCATTCCTTGAAAGTACAGCCTTGTAGCACAGTACTTCCACTCCTTCTTTTTGCGCTTGTTTCAATAATAGTGAATAGTTTGCGTCTATATGGAGTGCAGGCGAGACTTTTTCAATCCCTGAATGCAAAACAGCAAACAAAAGTACTGCTCTGCTTCCATTTTTTGCCATTTCCGTTAATTCACGCAAATGCTTTTGTCCACGCGTTGTGACGGTATCGGGGAAATAACCTTGTCCTGAATTGCAGGCGATATCGTCGAGTGGAGAGTAGCGCTCATCCAATAAGGTGACGCTTTTTACTTCTATATAGCACTTAGGTTTGGATGGTGATTTGAGCAAGATATCAATTCGGCTATTTTCTTGGCCGTAGCGCACTTCAGTTTGTAATTGCTCATAGCCTTGCAGCTCTTTGATGATGCCGTTTTGAATCGCTTCTACCGCCAGCGTATTCGCCCGAGCCGTATTGACGAAAATGCAGTGGCCTTGCTGGGTTTCAGTCAGCTCCCAACTGTGTGGGTATTTACGTTTAGGGTTGTCTGAGGTGGAGAACCAGACACGATTACCCGCCTCGGCGCAGCCCGTCATCGCGCCAGTATTGGCGCAGTGAATAGTCTCTTGTTGACCATCGGCAAACTCAATGTCGGCCAAAAAACGCTTGTAGCGTTTGAGTAAGGTCGCGGATCGAAGTGGAGGATTGAACTGCATTTATCTACTGTTTTTATGTACAATGTTGCCGCCATTTAACCATAAGGATTGCACATTGTCACAATTGCCCATTCAAGCTGTGATGCCCGAGCTGCTGGCGGGAGTACAAGCTCACCCACAGATGATTGTCAAAGCCGCTCCCGGTGCGGGTAAGTCGACCCATTTCCCGTTACAGCTATTAAAAGCGCAATTATTCACGGGTAAGATCATCATGCTTGAACCGCGTCGTTTGGCGGCGCGCAGTATTGCTTGCTATTTAGCGCAGCAATTAGGTGAGAGTGTTGGGCAAACCGTCGGCTATCGTATGCGTGGTGAGAGTAAAGTCAGCGCAGCGACGCAGCTTGAAATTGTGACAGAAGGGATCATGACACGTATGATCCAAACCGATCCTGAGTTAAGCGGAATCGATCTCTTGATCTTCGATGAGTATCACGAGCGGAGCATTCACGCGGATACGGCTCTCGCATTAAGTTTGGAAGTGCAATCAGCGCTGCGAGAAGATCTTAAAATCGTCGTAATGTCGGCAACCTTAGATCAACTGGCACTGCAGTCATTATTACCCCAAGCGCTTTATGTGCAATCTGAAGGACGCGCTTATCCGGTTGAAGTGCGCTATGCACCGCTGCGAGCCAATGATTATCTTGTGCCGACGATGAGCAAACAGATTGAAGGCTTGATGCGAGCTGAAAGTGGCTCTCTGCTGGCTTTTTTACCTGGCGTTTCAGCCATTAAACAGCTTGAACAGCAGCTCGCACACTTAGCCGATGAGTTTGATATTTGTCCTTTATACGGGCAGTTGAGTCTACAAGCGCAGCAAAAAGCGATTGCGCCTGCAGTAGCAGGCAAACGGAAAATTGTGCTAGCGACTAATATTGCCGAAACATCGCTGACCATTGAGGGGATACGCTTAGTGGTGGATGCAGGGCTAGAGCGGATAGCGAAGTTTGATCTTAAAACGGGCATCACTCGTTTAGAGCAAGTGAAAATTGCCCAGTCATCGGCGCAGCAACGCACGGGGCGCGCCGGACGCCTAGAACCCGGCATCTGTTTACGCCTTTACAGCGAAGCACAATATAAGCAGCAACCCCAAGTGCCGAGCGCGGAAATATTGCACAGTGACTTAGCTCCTTTAGCGATGGAGCTTGCGCAGTGGGGTGTGGTGTCGGTCAACGATTTGCCTTGGCTGGATACTCCACCACCAGCAGCGATGCAGCAAGCTTGGAGTCTATTGCATACGCTTGGTTTGATGGACAGCAAACAGCAGCTCAGCGCATTGGGTAAAAAAGCGCAGTCACTCGCTGTGGAACCAAGGCTGGTGAGTATGTTGCTCAAAGCCCATCAAACGAGTGATTCAATGCTAAATACGGCGCTCGCTGTGACCGCTTTATTAGAAGAGCCTGAGCGTAATGTGCTGGATTTACAACATAGCTTAATGCGTTGGCAGCAAGCGACTCACCCTAAAACACAAAACCTACATCAGCGTGCCACGACGCTTGCGCGCGCACTCGGTGGCCAATTTCAGCTAACACAAGTGGATGAATCATTGTTGGCGTTAGTGCTGAGTTTGGCTTTTCCCGATCGCATTGCCCAGCGTCGCAGCGAGTCGCAACGGGGGCAGTTTTTACTGGCGAATGGTCACGGCGCGCAAATGCGTGACGATGAACGTCTCGCGGGCGCGCACTATTTAGTGGTGGTGGATTTAATGCGCAGCGGTTCACAAGCGAGCCAAATCTTTGTTGCGACAGAGTTGGATATTGATGCACTGCAAGCCCATTTTTCGGAGCTATTTAGTACGCAAGAACGAGTCGATTGGGATGAGAAAGCAGGGAAACTGTGCGCGGAAAAGCTAACCCTGTGCGGTAAATTGATCATTGAGCGTGAAGCGCTGCCAGAGCCTGCTCATGAAAAAATGACGCAAGCCTTGCTCAATTATGTCCGTCGCAAGGGGCTATCGGTATTACAGTGGAGCGAAGCGGCGAGCGCTTTATTAACGCGCATACGTTGTGCTGCGCAATGGCTACCAGAAGCGGCGTGGCCTGCTGTCGAGGAACAAGCGCTGCTTGATGATCTTGAGGTTTGGTTAGCCCCCTATTTAGTCGGAGTAAAATCGGTCAAAGCGTTAGCAAAAGTACCGATTTTTGATGCGCTCAATGCCTATTTAGGTTGGCCATTAAACCAAGAAATTGATCGCTGGCTTCCAACTCACCACCCGCTACCGACAGGTAATCGAGCCGCCATTCGCTATCAACTGGGCGCGGAGCCGATGTTGTCGGTTCGTATGCAGGAGATGTTTGGCGAGCAAGATTCCCCCACCATCGCTCAAGGGCGCAAAAAAGTGGTGATGGAACTGCTCTCACCTGCGCAGCGGCCTTTGCAGGTGACTCAAGATCTCGCCGGTTTCTGGCAGGGTGCTTATAAAGAAGTACAAAAAGAGATGAAAGGGCGTTACCCAAAACACGTTTGGCCTGATGATCCTGCCAACCACATAGCGACGACGAAAACTAAGCGGCAATTAGCACAATGACAACCCAGAAAAAGCCTACGGGCACTCAAAAAAATAGCGTAAAAAAACCTTCACGTCGCCCGGCCAAGAAGCCCTCATCGCCACGCAAAGCATGGTGGAAAATTGTGTGGGGTATTGGCTGGAAACTGAGCCTTGCACTGGCCGCGGTGCTGTTGTTCGTTGGTATTTACTTAAATAGCGTGGTCAAACAACGCTTCGAAGGCCAGCTTTTTGATTTACCGACCGTCGTGTATGCGCGCATTTTGAATTTAGCACCCGGTGATGACATCCCGTTGCAAGAGCTGCGCAATGAGCTTGATGTACTCAACTATCGCAAAGTGAACCAGCCACGCTATGCTGGCGAGTACTCTTCATCATCAAGCAAAATTGAGATCATCCGCCGCCCTTTTGAGTTTGCCGATGGCCCTGAGCCTGACCGCCATGTGATGCTCCATTTTAATGACAGCGGTTTAGTTCGTATCCAATCTCTTGAGCAAAAAGGGGATTTAGGTTACTTGCGTATTGAGCCCAAAATGCTCGGCATGCTTGAAAAAGGCAACGATGAGCAGCGGCTATTTTTACGTCGTGATCAGTTTCCTGAAGTGATGGTGGATGCGTTGCTTGCGACCGAAGATCGCTATTTTTATCAACATGATGGCATCTCTCCATTTGCGATTGCCCGTGCTTTAGTGGCCAACATTAAGGCTGGGCGCACTGTGCAAGGCGGCAGCACGTTAACTCAACAGCTGGCAAAAAATATTTTCTTATCCAGCGATCGAACCTTATGGCGTAAAGTGCGTGAAGCTTATATGGCGCTCATTATCGACTATCGCTACAGCAAAGATCGCATTTTAGAAGCCTACTTAAACGAGGTCTATTTAGGGCAAAGTGGCGGTGAGGCGATTCACGGTTTCGGCCTCGCCTCACGGCTTTATTTCGGTCAACCATTGCAAGAATTGCGTATTGATCAACTAGCGTTGTTGGTGGGCATGGTTAAAGGGCCTTCTTATTATAACCCGGCGCGTTACCCTGAACGTGCTAAAGAGCGTCGCGACTTGGTTTTAAAGCTGATGATGCAGCAAGATATTTTGACGGCTAAACAGTTTGAACAAGCGGCCAGTCGACCGTTAGATGTGCAAAAGCATCCTCACATTGCCAGCCGCCAGCCAGCGTATTTTCAGCAGTTAAAAATTGAACTGAAAGAGAAAGTGGGCGACGCCTTCAAAGCGGATACTGGCTTGCGCGTTTTTACCTCGCTCGATCCTGTTTCGCAAGCCAAATTGGAGCTGGCGATTGATCGACAAATTCCAGTGCTTTCCAAAACAGCGGGGAAAAACTTAGAAGCGGCGGCGATTGCTGTTGATCGAACCAGTGGTGAAATCCGTGCCATGGTTGGCGGTAAACAGACCGGTTATGACGGCTTTAACCGAGCTTTAAATGCAAGCCGTCCTATCGGCTCGTTAGTCAAACCAGCGGTCTATCTCACCGCACTCGCACAGCCAGATAAATATAACTTAGCCAGCACGCTTATCGATAAACCCATCACACTCAAAGGGAACAAAGGCGAAGTGTGGTCACCGCGCAATTTTGATCGTCAGTTCCGTGGTGAAGTGCCGCTGTATCTCGCGTTGGCCAAATCACTGAATGTGCCTACGGTACAATTGGGCATGCAGCTTGGAATTGAACAAGTTTCTGACACTTTGGTGCGGCTTGGTGTCAACAAAGAGGAGATCCGTCCTGTACCGTCGATGTTTCTTGGCGCGTTCTCTCTGACGCCTTATCAAGTGGCGCAGATGTACCAAACCTTAACCAACTCGGGTAAAAAAGCGCCCTTATCGGCGCTGCGCTCGGTATTGGATTTAGAGGGCAATGTGCTCTATCAATCGATTCCCAAAGTATCCCAAGCCGTTGAGCAGCAAGCGGCGTGGCTTACCACTTATGCGATGAAGCGAGGAGTACTTGAAGGGACTGGGCGCTATCTCAATAACCAGTTCGCTTGGGCAGCATTGGCGGGGAAAACTGGCACCACTAACGATAGCCGCGACAGTTGGTTTGTCGGCGTCGATGGTCGTGAAGTTACCACGGTTTGGCTTGGCCGCGATGATAATCAGCCGATCAAACTTACGGGTTCGAGCGGTGCATTACGGGTGTACGCGGAATATTTACAACATCGGATCCCGGAAAAATTACTTCTTCCTTGGCCGCAAGGCATTACTACAATTGGCTTTAAAACCAGTTCCGAAGGGGAATTAGTCCAAGACTGCCACAACGAATTTAAACTGCCCATGTGGGATAAAAACGGCGCATTGAAACAGGGCTGTGATAAACAACCGGGGCAATGGTTAAAAAATCTCTTTCAGTGGTAGCGGGGTGAGTTTATAGTAAATTGATTTTAAAGGGATTTAAGGAAGAGTCGTGAAACGGTTTTTAAGTAACTTATTGTTCTTGGTATTCATGTTTGCTGCGACTTTCGCGGTGGCCGATGAGCCACCAACTAAAGAATCTATGTTGAACAGTACTGCGCGCCCCAAGATTGCTGTGGTACTTGCTGGTGGCGGAGCAAAAGGTGCAGCGCACATTGGTGTTCTCAAAGCATTGGAAGAGATGCACATCCCCGTTGATTTCATTACTGGTACCAGTATGGGCGCTTATGTCGGCGGTTTATATGCCAGTGGCATGAGCGCCGATGAAATTGAAAGTTTAATTTACAGCGTAGATTGGAATGAAGGTTATCGTGACCGGGTCAACCGTAGCCAACGTCGTGTTCGGGATAAAGAGTACGAAGACCGCTATCAACTGACCACCGACCTTGGACTGCGTTGGGGCGAGATCCGCGCACCACGTGGAGTGGTGCAAGGGCAGAATATGTTGCGTATTTTGCGAGAAACGTCGGGTAATCTCTCTGAATTTCACTCCTTTGATCAACTGCCTATTCCTTATCGCGCGGTAGCCACTGATATCATTGCTCTTGAGGAGGTGGTGTTGGATCGTGGCTATTTAGTGGATGCGATGATGGCGAGTATGTCAGTACCCGGAGCACTGCCACCTTACGAAGTTGATGGTCGTTGGTTAGTCGATGGTGGTGTGACCAATAACATGCCTGTTGATGTTGCACGTGCCTTAGGGGCCGATATTGTTATCGCGATAGATATCAGTACCGATTACAAAAACCAAGAAGATTTCACCACCTTTTTGACGGTCGCCGATCAGCTTTCCAACTATCTCGTACAAAGAAGTACTCAAAAACAAGCACGTTTATTGAATGAGCGAGATGTATTTTTGCGCCCAGATGTCGGCAGTATGGAAACCACTGAATTTGATAAAATGCCTACCGCTTATGAAAAAGGGTATGAGATTGCGATGGCAAATAAATCGGTGTTGGCTTCGCTCTCCTTATCTAGCGCAAACTATCAACATTATGTAGAAGTAAAACAAACTCGCCGCAGGGCTTTAATTTATGGCGATAATGTTAATGTTGATGAAATCGTACTCAACAACCGCAGTCATTACAGCGATCAATTATTGAAAAACCGTTTGCATTTAAAGACAGGACAAGCGCTATCAACCGAGCAGATTGAAGCGACAGTCGAAAATCTCTATGCATTAGATCGCTTTGAGTTAGTGACCTATGAATATCGAGAATCTGAAGGAAAGAACCAACTGGTCATCGATGTGAAAGAGAAATATTGGGGACCCAATTACCTCAATTTTCGCTTTTTCTTAGAAGATGATTTTCATACGGATAGTCAATACGCGTTGGGCATTTCTTCCAATTTTACTGACTTAAACTCATTCGGATCTGAATTGCGTTTCAACCTAGAAATGGGCACCGATAAGATCATTGAAGCGGAGCTATTTTCGCCTCTTTTTTCTGGACAAAAAGCGTTCACCTCAGCTTTGATTTCCTTTAGCAATGATAAACGTAATAAGCCAATGCAAGGGTTTGATGACACCAGTCTAGAAGCCAGTAAAGACTATTTGCCGATCAGCTATTTAGAATGGATTGGAGAGTTATCGATTGGTTATCAAGATAAATTATGGCGAGAGTTTAAGTTAGGGATCCGCTATACCGATGGGGAGGATGAAGTGTCACATTGGCCATCCATGGGAAATATGGATTACACCCGTGTAGGGGTGTTTGTTAACTACCGCATTGATACTTTGGATGACTTTAGTTTGCCTACCCAGGGTGTTTATCTTGATCTTGAGTATCTTGCATCGCACGATAGAGCTTCTAATGTGCCTTCTGAACCTGAATCAAACGATACCGTGTATGAATTTTCCGGTGAACTGATCGCCGCTTACAGCTTTGGTCGCCATACTTTGGTCGGCAACCTAGATTACGGTGTGGTGCAAAGTAAAAATTCCAGTGAACCGATCAATCCTAAATCGATTGGTGGTTTCTTAAATTTATCGGGTATCCCTCGCAACAGCTTAATTGGCCAGAATAAAGCGTTCACCAGTTTGGTGTATCGTTATCGCTGGTTTGATAATGACTTTGGCCTGTTCAGTTCTCCATTTTATGTTGGTGCATCGATAGAATACGGCGGTGTATGGTCTGATCCTAATCTAAGCTTTGATACCGCTCCATTGTACGGCGCGGGGTCAGTGTTTGCCGGAGTTGATTCGCCGATTGGACCGATTATGTTTGCTTATGGTCGAACCGAAGATAATTTTGATTCGATATACTTGAGTATTGGCACTACCTTTTAGCGAGAATTGAGCTGAAAAGTGGGCGGTAAGTGACTCAAAAATCATAGAACTTTAGTCTTAAGTTGCTATGTTGGTCAAAATGATAAGATTTTAATTTAAAGTTAAATTTGCTATTCTTCGTCCCACAGTTTGGCCTCTCTGCCGCTGATTACATAAAAATATCTGGCAATGGAGAGCCAAGTTTCCAAGGATGTTTGCCCATCATGTCAATAATAATGGGGTAAACCGCAATGAGAGGAAAAAGTCGTGCTTGAAGCCTACCGTAAACACGTCGCAGAGCGTGCTGCAGAAGGAGTTGTTCCTAGACCCCTAAATGCTGAACAAGTCGCAGGACTTGTTGAACTGTTGAAAAATCCCCCTCAAGGTGAAGAAGCGTTCATGCTTGATCTCCTTGAAAATCGAATTCCTCCCGGTGTGGATGAGGCCGCTTATGTTAAAGCGGGCTTTTTAACCGCCATCACTAAAGGTGAGGTCTCTTCACCGTTAGTGAGCCGCGCAAAAGCGGCGCAACTACTCGGAACTATGCAAGGCGGTTATAACATCGAGCCGCTTGTCTCATTGCTTGATGATGCTGAGCTGGCACCGATTGCGGCTGATGCACTATCGCGTACTCTACTGATGTTTGATGCGTTCTATGACGTTGAAGAGAAAGCAAAAGCGGGTAATGCACATGCACAAAAAGTGCTGCAATCATGGGCAGACGCGGAATGGTTCCTTTCAAAACCGGCGCTTCAAGAGAAGATCACGCTAACCGTATTTAAAGTTACTGGCGAAACCAATACTGATGATTTGTCACCAGCGCCAGATGCATGGTCACGGCCAGATATTCCAGTGCATGCACTGGCTATGTTGAAAAATGAACGTGAAGGCATTCAACCCGATAAAGCAGGCAGCATTGGCCCTATCACTCAAATCGAAGCTCTAAAAGAGAAAGGCCATCAGCTAGTCTACGTGGGTGATGTGGTCGGTACAGGCTCGTCTCGTAAATCCGCGACTAACTCTGTTTTGTGGTTTATGGGTGACGACATTCCATTTGTGCCTAATAAACGCGCGGGTGGCTACGTGCTCGGCGGTAAAATTGCACCGATCTTCTTCAACACCATGGAAGATGCTGGCGCATTGCCGATTGAAGTTGACGTTACCAAGCTCAACATGGGGGATGTGATTGACGTTTACCCATTTGAAGGCAAAGTGTGCAACCACGACACTGGCGAAGTGCTTGCCACGTTCAAGCTTAAAACCGACGTACTGATTGATGAAGTGCGCGCTGGCGGCCGTATTCCACTGATTGTTGGCCGTGGTTTAACGGATAAAGCACGTGAAGCACTAGGTTTAGAAGCGTCAACAGTATTTCGTCGCCCAGTTGCAGTAGCTGATACAGGCAAAGGTTATACATTGGCTCAGAAAATGGTCGGTAAAGCATGCGGCGTGACGGGTGTTCGCCCGGGGACTTACTGCGAAACTAAAATGACCACGGTTGGATCGCAAGATACCACTGGCCCGATGACACGTGATGAATTGAAAGATTTGGCGTGTCTTGGTTTCTCTGCTGACTTAGTCATGCAATCTTTCTGTCATACCTCGGCTTATCCAAAGCCTGTTGATGTGAATACCCACCATACCTTGCCTGATTTCATCATGAACCGTGGCGGTGTTTCACTGCGTCCGGGTGATGGCGTTATTCACTCATGGCTAAACCGTATGTTGTTACCTGATACCGTCGGTACTGGTGGTGACTCGCATACACGCTTCCCGCTTGGCATTTCATTCCCAGCCGGTTCTGGCTTGGTTGCTTTTGCGGCCGCAACGGGTGTGATGCCACTGGATATGCCAGAATCTGTCTTGGTGCGTTTCAAAGGTGAAATGCAGCCGGGCATCACGCTGCGCGATCTAGTGCACGCGATTCCTTATTACGGGATTAAGCAAGGCCTGCTTACAGTGGCGAAAGCGGGGAAAATTAACGAATTCTCTGGCCGTGTGCTAGAAATAGAAGGGGTTGAGCACTTAACGGTTGAGCAAGCGTTTGAACTTTCGGATGCCTCGGCAGAACGCAGTGCGGCGGGTTGTACGGTTAAATTGTCACAAGCCTCAATTGAAGAGTACCTCAACTCTAACATCACTATGTTGAAGTGGATGATCGCCGAAGGTTATGGTGACCGCCGGACTATCGAGCGCCGCATTACAGCGATGGAAGCGTGGCTAGCCAATCCTGAGTTGATGCAAGCGGATAGTGATGCAGAATACGCACATGTGATTGAGATTGATCTTGCTGAGATTAAAGAGCCGATTTTATGTGCGCCAAATGATCCAGACGATGCGCGCTTACTTTCTGATGTACAAGGTACGCCTATTGATGAAGTCTTCATCGGTTCTTGTATGACCAACATTGGTCACTTCCGTGCGGCAGGTAAATTGCTTGAGAAGTTCAATGGTCAGTTAGATACGCGTTTGTGGGTTGCGCCACCGACTAAGATGGACAAAGATCAGCTTATCGAAGAGGGCTATTACGGCATCTTTGGTCGCGCTGGGGTACGCATTGAAACTCCAGGATGTTCGTTATGCATGGGTAACCAAGCGCGTGTTGCTGATAAAGCGACCGTCATGTCGACTTCGACTCGTAACTTCCCGAACCGTTTAGGGACCGGCGCGAATGTTTACCTTGCTTCGGCTGAGCTGTCTGCCGTGGGTGCCATTTTAGGCCGCATTCCGACACTGGAAGAGTACCTAGAGTACGCGAAGCAGATCAACGCAACTGCAGCTGATACCTATCGTTACCTCAACTTCCATCGTATGGCGCAATACACTAAAAAAGCAGACAGTGTGATTGTTCAGCAAGCGGTGTAAGAGCTATCCAAGCTAACCTCCTAATAAAAAAGCCACCGATTCGGTGGCTTTTTACCATTCTAGCTGCTCACTTATGTCTACTTCTCACTCATGCTGAAGCTGAAATAGCCTCAAATGAAGCTTGAACCGGCGGTATTCTCCAACAAAGCATGACGTCATCCACTGTGCAGAACTCTGTAATGTAAATAATGTAAATTGAATAAAAATGAGTTTGATTATCATATAGAATGAGGCGTGATTTTATCTGATGATAGCAAGGCATGTTTTATAAACAGCGAACTTTCCAACTTTGGGCCAGACGCCTACATATCTATGTATCGATGAGTGTTATCGGGTTGATGCTCTTTTTTGCTATTACTGGCATTACCTTGAATCGACCCGATTTGTTTGTAAAAAGCCAGCCCAGTCGTGAACAACTGCAATTCACCTTGCCTCAATCTCTGTTATTTGAAGATGAGCGTTTGGTTTTAAATGCTGACACTCTACTCAATTACCTGACGGCGCATAGCTCGGTGCGAGGTGAAATGTCTCGTTTAGATACTTACACTGATTACCAAAATGGTGTGTTACAGCAAGGAGAAGTGAGCGCCAGTTTCAGTGCTCCGGGCTACAGCGCTGCTCTGTATATTGATTTAACCACCGCTCAGGCTGAACTGGATATGACCGATTATGGCTTTGTCGCTATGTTTAATGATCTGCACAAAGGGCGTCACAGCGGTGAGGTTTGGAAGTGGGTGATTGATCTCTCTTCTGTATTGATGCTGGTGTTTATTCTGTCTGGTATTGCATTGCTTTTAACCTAAAAAAAGTACTCTAAGCTATGCGCTGCGTTGGTGCAGTTTAGGTTTGCTTCTCACTTTCAGCGTCTATTGGCTTGCGGTTCCTTAGCTGTTACTTATTCAATTTAAAAGGAAATGTGATGAATATCATTAAGTGGCTCCAGCCTTATGCGGTCGCATTTATATGCGTGGTGGCCAGTTTCAAGCTGGCGGCAAATCCTCTGGGAAAATTGGACATTGAATTTGAATTACCACGTTTAGAAGTTGGCATGTACGCGCGACCTTATGTTGCGGTTTGGATTGAAGATAGCCAAGGAAAGCCAGTGCGGACCATCGCGCTTTGGCAAAAGGATGACACATGGTTAAAGGATATTCGTCGCTGGTGGCGTCAAGTAGGACGCTACGATCGTCAGTTGGTTGATGCGATCACCTCGGCAACCCGCCCGGCAGGCCAATACAAAATGTTTTGGGATGGTAAAAATGACCAAGGCGAGATACTTGAGCAGGGTAATTACGTCTTTTTTGCCGAAGTGGTGCGTGAACATGGTGGCCGAGATGTAGTGCGCCAAGTGATGTCCTTAACTCACTCTTCGCAGCAGTTTTCCCTCGCTGCAACTTATGAAACGGGCGTCATTCGTTTGCACTATCAACCTTAATTTTAGGCTCTACTAAGGAGTCAAGCTTGGTAGTTCAAGCTTATCCACTCACAGGAAATGATCTTATGTCTTATCGCTTTATCTGTAAAAGTTTGTTGATTGCTTCGGCCTTTGTTTCTGCGTCATTGCAAGCGCACCCTCGTTGGTTATTGCCAAGTGAATTTACCATTTCTGCCAAAGAGGGTGATTGGGTTACTACCGATGCTACGGCATCACATGGCACTTTTGTGTTCGATAAGCCGTTGAGTGTCGATTCAGGTTATGTCCTTACTCCGAGTGGCAAGCGAGAGCGTTTTGCTTTTAGTGCCAAGCATAAGCGTAAATCGACTTTTGATTTCTTTTTCTATGAGCAAGGCACTCATAAAATTGCGTTGGTGGGAACACCATTTTATATGACCAATTACACCGTAGGTGCGCGTAATACGGCGCGACGCATTGCCGCGAATTCAGTTGAGCGCCAAGCCTTGTTGCCCGAAGGTGCACAAAACGTCAAAACAGTGTTGATGTTCAACCGAACAGAAGCTTACATCACGGTGAATGAGCCTTCTGCGCAAGTGTTTGCTTTGGAAAATCAACTTTTAGAATTGGTTCCCGTTACACACCCAGCTGATATGGTTGAAGGTGAAGAGATTGTGTTGCAGTTCTTCTTTAACGGCCAAGCTCAAGCGGGTGTTGAAGCCGAAATTCGCCAAGATGGCACCTTATATCGTAACCAACAACAGGCGCTGATCATCCACAGTGATAATGAAGGCAAGATTCGTTTCACTCCAGAACAAGCGGGGCGTTATTTGCTAATCGCAGGCTTTAGTGGAGCACTTAGCGATAATGCTTTAGCGGACGAAGCGCGCTCTAGTATTCATTTAACCTTTGAAGTGGTTTTGAAATAACGAGGTTGTATTGTGCAAATAATCCGAGCAAGCGCGTTTGCTGCGCTGTTGGTGAGTGGGACAAGTTGGGCTCATTTCCCCGTGATGGAGTGCAGCAAGCAAGAAACAACCATAACCTGCCAAGCCGGGTACAGTGACAGTAGTCCTGCCATTAATGAAACCATACGTCTGTTTGATTATGACGATGTGTTATTAGATGCCCAAAAAACCGATGCATTATCGAAGGTGACTTTTGAGCAACCAGAGGGGGATTACTACATAGTATTTGACCCTGGCCATGAATCGGCGATTGAGGTGGATGGCGTTGAGCTCTGATAATCCAACTCGCGCGGCCGTGAGTGTGGCGGTGAAAGCGGATAAAGGTAGCGCTGAAACAGGTTGGGTCATCATGGCGATAGCGAGCATTTTGTTGCTCGCTTGGGCGTTGTTTCAATGGAATCATTTATCGGAAAAGGCACAGAAAACCACCACTTTACAGAGTGACTTAAGTGCTCAGGTTCTCAGTGAAAAGCAAAAAAGCATACTGACGGAGCTTAGCCTTGCTCATCAAGAGTTGCTTTTTTTCTATCAAATGGACGCTCAACTGCCGTCGATCCAGTGGCTAGAGGATGAGGCGATCGCGCCATTTGTCAACGATGTCAGTTGGCACTATTTAGGTGAACATCAATGGTATCGACTGGTGAATGGTTACCTTGGTATAGCTCAACAGCCTGACGCGGTAGGACACGTGATTTTGTGGTATCCACCGAACTCGATGGACTCTCCTGAAGTGTGGTTCTCATCTCAAGCTTTGGTGACGCATGTTGCTATCGAATCATTGCAAGAGAGCCATCATTTACAACAAGCGGGTTGGAAACGTTGGTTATTAGTGCGTTCCTTCTAATGCTTTGTTCTGTATTGAAATCAAAAGAGACAGTTATGATAGGTCGTTATAAGTTAGGGCATTGGCTGGGTTGTATCTCCACACTGTTGGTCTGTACCCTTAGCTACGCACAAGAGAAGTTAACTATTGGTATTACTCTGCATCCGTATTACAGCTATGTCAGTACTATAGTGCAAGATAGGGCGAATGTGCTGCCATTGGTCGACGCTGGGTTTAATGCTCATAACTACCAACCGCAGCCTGCGGACTTACTGCGGCTACAAAAGATGGATGTGATCGTCGTAAATGGTATCGGCCACGATGATTATGCGATGAAGGTATTAGCCGCAGCCGATCAGCCGAGCCTGAAGATCATTTATGCAAATCAACAAGTGCCCTTACTTGCCGCAATGGGAGCTTCTGTTGGCGATGGGGCGAGAAATCCTCATACCTTTGTTGGCATTGCAACCTCTATTCAAAAGGTCTACACCATTGCTCAAGCTTTGTCGGAGATTGACCCTCAAAATGGCCCGTTTTATCAAGCTAATGCTCGTAAATTTGCCAAACAGATGCGGCAGATAAAACAGCAAGCGATGCGGCAGCTACTGAACGCTAACGTTCAAACACTGAAAGTGGCGACCACTCACAACGCTTATAATTACCTCCTACAAGAGTTTGGCATTGAAGTCAGTGCCGTCATTGAACCGGCCCACGGTGTTGAACCGAGTGCCAGTCAATTGCAAGAGACCATCGAAAAGATCCACCGTTCAGGTATCAACGTCCTGTTTTATGAGCTCGATATGCCCAACCGATTTGTCGAGACTATCGAGCGAGAAACTGGGGTTCAGCTTTATCGTTTTTCTCACATGACGCACGGTGAATTTACCCGTGACAAAGTGTTACATGAGATGAATGACAATACTCAAACTCTAGTGCAAGCGGTGCAGTATGCCAGTCAATTAGCTCGGGAACGCTCGTGATGAAAGGGCCAGCGATTGATCTTACGAAGATGAGCCTGAGCTATGCCTCACAAACGGTGATTGAAACGATGGATCACCATTTTGCTCAGGGACAGTGTCATATGGTGATGGGACCGAATGGTGGCGGAAAAACATCGCTATTGCGCTCAATCATGGGATTAACGCCCTTCGATGGCCAGATAGAGATTCACTGGCCCGAAGGCGCGCGGCAACGTATGGGCTATGTGCCACAAAAAGCGCTGTTTGAGTCCAGTTTACCCATTAGCGTATTGGATTTTATGTTACTCAACATGAGCCGTATTCCACTGTTTTTACAGTGGCTATCACCTCAACGCCATCTTGCAAAGCGTAAGGTGTTACTCAACTTAGAGCGCGTTGGTATGGCGCAGCGTGCGCATTTACGTTTGGGGCAATTGTCCGGTGGCGAGTTGCAGCGGGTGCTATTTGCACAAGCATTATTAGATGAGCCTGAGTTACTGATTTTAGACGAACCGACTACGGGGATGGATGAGCAAGGGGTTCAGTACCTTGAACAGTTGATCGTGCAGCTAGTGAACCAAGGCGTGACAGTGCTTGCGGTGCATCATGATATTCACGCAGTAAAACGCATTCTTAACCAAACGCAAGGTGTTGTACATGTGATCAATCTCGGTTTGGTCGACAGTGGTTCAGTGAGTGATGTCTTACACCCTGATAAAATTGAACATCTTTTCCTGCATTACAGCAAGCACGCGAAATTGAATCCCAAGGTGGCAGCATGATGGACGCGCTGTTACACGCTTTACAGTGGGCTGTGGACAAAGGATGGCTTGCGCAAAGCTTTGGTTATGCCTTTATGCTCAATGCCTTAGTGGCTGCTTGTGTATTGGGGCCGCTACTGGGTGGGCTGGGTACTTTAGTAATTGCTAAGCGTTTAGCGTTTTTTTCTGAAGCCGTTGGTCATGCGGCGATTACGGGTATTGCGATAGGTATTTTACTTGGTGAAAGCCCTGAATCACCTATGATAGGTTTGTTTAGTTTTTGTCTTATTTTTGCTCTTTTGCTGCATTATGTACGCAATCGCACTCAAGTGCCTTATGACACTTTAGTCGGTGTTTTTCTTTCTGGTGCGTTAGCACTTGGCGCTGCGTTATTGATGTATGTGGCGCGTAAAATTAATATTCACTTACTCGAAAATGTTCTGTTTGGCTCGATTTTAACCGTGACACGGCAAGACATTACGCTGCTGGTTGCCATCTGCGCCTTGATCTTGGTCGTGCTGCTTTTGACCTACAACCGCCTCCTTCTTTCTTGCTTAAGTCCAGATATTGCGAAAGTTCGGGGCTTGTCTGTGCATGGTTATGATTATCTTTTCGTCATTATGATAACACTGGTTACCATAGTGGCAGTCAAGGTGATTGGTGCGGTGCTAGTGGGGGCATTACTGCTGATCCCCGGCGCAACCGCCCGTTTGCTGACTCGCCACAATGCCAGTTTTGTGCTGATGTCAGCCTTATTGGCCACCACAGCTTGCCTTGGCGGCACCATTTTACCACTGATTTATCAGTGGCCGATCCCCTCTGGAGCGGCGATCATTTTACTCTCTTCTCTCTTTTTTATGATGGCCACAATTTGGCGCGTGGCGAGGCCTAACGGATGATGATTATCAAGCAATGTTTTCTATCACAGTATTTTCAAACTAGGTGCGTTTTTTTTCGCCGTTTGTGCCTACTTGTTTGCTGCCTCTCTTTGAGTGGTTATACGTCTGCGAATCAAAGTGTATTGACTTCACTGCCAGCGACTTATTTGCTCACCAGCCAACTGCTGCAGGGTACTGATCAATCTGCAGTTTACCTACCGTCGCCGCGTTTTAGTTTGAATCGCCATCTCAGTTGGTTTACAAGCCATCAGCAAGAGGTCGCGGAAAAAGCACGATCTGCGCTTGCTGCAGTGACCATTGCATCGATTTGGCCGCAAGATCCTATCTATCCTCAGGTGCGTCAATTTAACGTACATATTGTCCCGATTGATGCTGCGCAAGCCATTTCTCCCAGAGCGCAAGCGGTTGCATCGTTGCGTGATAAAGAGGGCTCACTTTCGCCGTATGTGTGGCTCAATCCCGTCAATTTAACCACAATGCTCAATATTATCAGCCAAGATTTGCAACAACTATTTCCGCAACATGCACAGCGTATTGCGGATAACCAAAGTCAATCAGCGGCTGCGATTACGGCGCTTATGTTAGCGAATCAACAATTTTTATTTGACCAAGAGATCGAGAGTGTCGTGTTACTCGACCCCGCATTATTGGACTTTGCTGCGGGTTACTCTTTGTATGTGCACGGTCATTTATTTAAGCCAGAATTAGAATGGAATCAAAAAGATAAAAATCAGTTGAAACAATGGGTTGAGCAAGATCCTAGTGCTTGGGTTATTGCGACGCGAGCTCAAAGCAAGCAGCTAAAGCAGATCCTGCCGCAGTTTTCTCGTTATTTACTGGTTGATCCCATTCAGCGTTTTGACCGCGGCTTTGAGCGCACTTTACCTTGGCAGCGTTGGCAATTTACTTTAGCGAATTGATCATACTAGACTTGTATTCATATTAATAATAAATAGAATAATAACTATTCTTATTTATATGTTTATTGATTATGCCTAATATCTTAGTTGCCGATGATGATCCTGCAATGTGTCAGTTGATCGAATCTGTCCTGCTTTTGGAAGGCTACCAAGTGATGAGCGCGCAAAATGGTGAGCAAGCCCTTGAGCTATTAGCATCTCAGCCTTTTGATCTGGTTTTGCTTGATGTGATGATGCCCAAGCTGAATGGATTACAAACCGCAAGGCGTATCTGCCAACGATTTTCTACACCGATTGTGATGATCAGTGCATTCGGTGACGAATCAGCCAAAATTGAAGGCTATGATGCTGGCGCAGATCACTACCTAGCGAAACCCTTCAGCATTGTTAAGCTGTTGACGTTAATTAAATCCACTCTCAGACGAGTAGCGCTGGAAAAGCAGCGCTACCAACCCCGTATGCAAGCGTGTGTGGATGAACTTGATTCACACGTCATACAAATACGCCG
This sequence comes from Vibrio ordalii ATCC 33509, assembly GCA_000257205.1. Taxonomy (GTDB): domain Bacteria; phylum Pseudomonadota; class Gammaproteobacteria; order Enterobacterales; family Vibrionaceae; genus Vibrio; species Vibrio ordalii. The sequence continues at coordinate 68,249 of AEZC01000134.1, forward strand.
TTTACCTTTCACTCAGACTGAACTGGATTTAGTGACCTACCTAGCGGCGCATCCGCAAAAAGTGGTATCGAAAGCTGAATTACAACATACAGTATTACGCAAAGAGTTAAGCCCATTTGATCGCAATTTAGACATGCACATCAGCAATATTCGCCGTAAATTAACCCAAGCGGGTTTTTCAAAAAATACCATTCGCACCGCAAGAGGCTCTGGCTATCAATTTGAACTGGTTAATGGTTAATGGTTAAGGACTGGGCGAGGGCGAAACGCATTTTTCGCACCGTATCACAGCACCTAGTCGTCAAACTGTTTATGCATTTATCGGTTGGCGTGGTGCTGCTTCTCTCTTCGTACACCGCGATAGAAGTGCTGTTATTAGAACACTTTTTACGTTTACCCACTGCGATACATCGAGAGTTTCAAGTGCTCTCGGATGAGGCCGATACACTATTACGGCAAAGCAATGCACAGGATCTTGCTCGGTGGGAAGAAAAACAGAAGTATCTACTGTACGTGGTTGATGAGCATCTGCAGGCGATTGGCGGGCGAGAGGTTCACCCGCACGTACAGAAAAAGATGCATTACCAGAGGGGAATGGATGAGCCGATGGGCAATAAGGTGTCGCGCCCCATGATTGGTATCCCTCTACGCGATGCACATCAATTGATGATTCAACTGCCTTGGGAACTGCACCCAGCTCGGCGTTCGGCTTATTATCTATGGGCGTTGAACCTCATGATCAGTTTATTGATTTTAGGTATTATCTCGTGGGTGTTAACCAAGCAACTTCAATTGCCGCTGACGGGTTTAAGATCCGCTAGCCACCGTTTATCTCAAGGGGAAACATCAGTGAGAGTCGCGCAGCAGCTTGGTCGCTCATCGATTGAATTTCAGCAATTAGCACACGATTTTGATCGTATGGCTGAACGTATTGAAGGACTCATTGGCGAACAAAAAAAGTTAGTGCGAACCTTGTCTCATGAGTTGAAAACCCCTCTTGCCCGCCAGCTGCTCTTGTTGCACTTGCTCAAAAAAGATCACAGGGATGAGAGCGCTCAACTCTTCCTTGATCAGTTAGAGCATGAATCGCATCTGATGAACTCGATGATTGAAAAGATCTTAGAGCTTAGCCACCTAGATAGTGAGCATCTACATATTGTATTGACTCCACTTGATGTCAACGCTTACCTTGCTGAGCAAACGGCGAAGTTTGAATGCCATTTACAGTCAGAGCAACGTTTAACATTTATCGCCTCTCAATCAGCGCCTTGGATTTTAGCCGATAAGGTCTTGCTTGGAAGCGCGCTGGATAATGTCTTAACCAACGCGGTCAAATATGCTGGACCACAGTGCGCTATTGTCGTGCGAGTAACGCTTGATGAACAGTATGTACAGATCAGCATTTCTGACAATGGACCGGGAGTAGCACCTGCAGATTTAGCGCATATTTTCGAGCCATTTTATCAAGCAAAGCAAAGCTCCTCTTCTGATTCTGGGTATGGATTGGGTCTCTCTATCGTTTGCCAGTCGATTGATAAAATGCAAGGTAAGATCAAGGCCTATAGTGTGTCGGGGCTTGAGCTTGTCTTTACCTTTCCTTGTGAGCGATCCCTCCATTGAGAAAAGTTCCCTAAAACAGTGTAAAGATTGTAAAGTAAATACAATTGATAATTGTTATCAGTTAAATTCTGCGAGTTATTTTACTTAACCGTTTTGAAGCCTTTAAGGCTATCGAGGTGGTTCATCGAATAAAAAAGGAATAAACCGATGTTGTTGACTCGTAAAACGAGCTTAGCGATTGCGATTGCGATTGCATCACTATCTCATTTGCCTTTTATTGCTCATGCGCAGAATCAATCTGACGATGTCATGGTGGTACTGCGGCTGGTTTTGAGCAGAAACTGACTGATGCGCCTGCAAGTGTTACTGTGATCACCTCAGAGGAGTTGCGTACACAGCCTTATACTAACTTGCTTGATGCGTTGCGAAATGTCGAAGGCGTTGACATTGGTGAAAGTCAGGACAAGAGTGGGCAAAGTACCATCAGCATTCGAGGCATGGGTTCGGACTATACGTTGGTGTTGATTGATGGTAAGCGTCAGAACAATAGCGGTGATCTCTATCCCAATAACTTCGTCGGTTTCCAAATGGCGCACATTCCGCCACTTGATATGATTGAGCGGATTGAAGTAGTGCGCGGTCCAATGTCAACATTATACGGCGCGGATGCGATGGGTGGCGTCGTTAATATCATCACCAAACGTGCCAATAGCGAGTGGGGCGGGTCGATTTCTCATAGTCGCACACTGCAAGAAAATTCTGCATTAGGTGATGTTACCACTACCGATTTCTTCAGCTCTGGCCCTCTGATTGAAGATAAACTGTACCTTTCATTAAGAGGTAGTCTCTACGACAAAGCCGAATCGACACCCAGTTATGCAGCTACGACAGCACCAGATGGCTCCGCCTTCCAACCCTCGACCACCTTTGGTGGTGGTGGCAAAACATCAGATAATCAAAATTGGTCAGCGGGTTTTGGTCTGACATTTCTAGTTAATGAAAACAATGAACTGTTGCTTGACTATGATGCTTCTCGTCAAAAGTACGATAACAGTGAATCACAATTTGGTACGACAGATTCTGCCGATACGATTTATAAAAATGCACGTGTTGGTTATGCGCCAACGGAAAGAACATTACGTGATCAAATCTCGCTGACTCATATTGCTAAATGGGATTTTGGCCGTACCGAAGTGGGTCTTTCACATGTTGTGACCGAAAACTTAGGTCGTTCTTTGCCGCTGAGCTTACAACAGCGTCAGGAGCTTGCGAGTAAAAAAGTCTCATCTTCAAAAAATGAGACGATAGCTTGGATTGAGTCTGAATTGCTGCCTCGTCCACAACGTGAGTTGAGAAGTGCAAGTACCACCTTAGATGCGAAATTAGAAATGCCGTTCGGCGATCACTTCGTCGTGGTCGGTGGACAGTTGATCGACTCTGAAATGGAAGATGGCGTGTTTGGTATGCTAAGCAGTGGTTATCAAGCAGGCGCAGTGCAAGAACATAAGCAGTATTCACTGTTTGCTGAAGATAGCTGGCAGTTGACAGATGAATTGTCACTGACAGGTGGCGCACGTTATGATCATCACAGCACTTTTGGTAGTCATGTTTCACCTCGTTTGTATGCGGTCTATGCCCTCACTACCGATTGGACGCTAAAAGGTGGTGTATCAACGGGGTATAAAACACCTAAAACTTCCGATTTGTATGCGGGGATCACAGGTTTTGGCGGACAAGGAACAAGCCCATGGGTTGGTAACCCAGATCTGCAACCAGAAACCTCGGTCAATAGTGAATTTGCCGTTTATTACAGCTTGCCACAAGGCCACACATTCAATGCCACACTATTTTATAGCGAGTTTAAAGATAAAATAGAAAGTATTCATAACTGCTATGAGAATGCATCAAATTCGGCTTGTACAAATGTCGATGCTGCGAGTTGGAATGCACTTAATAGTGGTTATAAGCTGAGCTACAAAGATAACGTTGGTGATGCTGAAGTGAAAGGTTTAGAGCTGGCGGGTCGCTATGTAATGCCTTACGGACTTTCGTTGAAAGCCAATTATACCTACACAGATTCTGAAATTAAGAGTGGCGTGAGCAAAGGCAAGCCATTAACCAGCAACCCGGTGAAGAACATGCTTAATACCACCTTGAACTGGCAAGCGAATCAAGACTTCGCACTTTATCTTGTGATGGAAGCGAACTCTGATCGTTACCAAGGTCAAGATAGCCAAGGCAATGATCTTTTCTACAAAGATTTTGAAATCTTCCATTTAGGCAGTACGTGGGATCTTTCATCGGATCTAACGATTTCATCAAGAATCAACAACTTGTTTGATAAAGATTTTTCTACCTATGATGTGGAGTGGACGCAAAACGGTGATGGAAGCTATATCGGTAGTAAGCAAGATCACTATAACGTGATCCACCAGTCACGTAATTTCTGGATCTCGGCCAATATGCGCTTCTAATTTTTGATTGATGCCCTTGGTAGTGATTGAGTTTGTGAACAATTAGCCGCTGTAATTGATCACTTATAGTTTTAAAGTAAGCCGAGCATTCTAGCTCGGCTTACTGTTTTAAAAAGGGGTATTACTTGCGAGACAAGCTAAAAACACACGCGACATTACGCGCGGTCATTTCTACATTTTGCGCCGCTTCGGCAAGGGCTGTAGGCAAGTCGACCGAGCGTGGAACGATACTGAATACCGCATCGATGCCATGTGGGTGAACAACGGCGCAGTCTGCTGACAAGCAGCCTGCAATACCGATCACTGGCACGGAAAAACGTTTGGCAGTGCGCGCAACACCGATTGGCGTTTTACCGTGGATGGTTTGGCTATCAATGCGTCCTTCCCCAGTGATGACTAAATCGGCATCCTTTACTACATCGCTAAGGTTCACGGCATCCATCACAATTTCAATGCCCGGACGAAGGCTCGCTCCTAGTAGACCAACCAGCGCCGCACCTAAACCGCCTGCTGCGCCAGCGCCCGGCATCTCTTTCACATCAAGGCCTAATTGCGTTTTGATGATGTTTGCATAATGCGCAAGGTTGTCATCAAGTTGCGCGACCATCTCAGGTGTTGCTCCTTTTTGTGGGCCAAAGACATGCGAAGCGCCTTGTACGCCGCACAGTGGATTATCGACATCGCAGGCGACTTCCAGTTTGATGCGGGCCAAGCGTGGATCAAGCTGCGAGAGATCAATTGAGGCCAGTTTCGACAATTCACCGCCACCAAAGCCTAATGGATTGCCATCTGAATCAAGCAGTTGAATGCCGAGGGCTTGCGCCATGCCGAGGCCACCATCGTTGGTTGCGCTACCACCAATGCCGATGATGATGTGTTCAACACCTTGATCAAGCACGGTTTTAATCAGCTCACCAGTACCGTAGCTGGTGGTGTGCATTGGGTTGCGTTGCTCTGGCGGCACAAGGTGTAAGCCCGATGCAGCCGCCATCTCAATGATCGCTGTTTTACCATCACCCATTAAGCCATAAAAAGCCTCGACTTGTTCACCTAGCGGCGCCGTCACCGTTGTGGTAACAATCGATCCATTAGTAGCATCAACCAGTGATTGGACCGTCCCTTCACCGCCATCGGCCATCGGTAACTTAATGTAGTGCGCATCGGGCAACACTTGTTTGAATCCATTCTCTATCGCAGTGGCGACTTCCATCGCCGTTAGGCTCTCTTTATAAGAATCTGGAGCTATAACAATTTTCATTTTTAACACCTTAGCTGCGTTAAACAAACAAACTAGATTGAGTAAAAGTAATAATGGTCTAGCTTGCTATAGATGGGTATAAACCTTGATATCAAGGTTAGATTAACGCC
>AEZC01000135.1 GCA_000257205.1 Vibrio ordalii ATCC 33509
CATGGCTACTCAGGGTGTTGGATAAAGTCGGATTACGGAAAGGTCAATCAACGTTGGTTGCTCGTTCACAGTGAACAGGCAACCAAGCGGGAAGAAATCACTTTCTTCAAGAACTTAGAGAAAAATATAACAAAAGAAATCAAAGAGTTGGAAAAGCTAAGTAAAAAACCATTCGCTTGTGAAGTTGACGCAGAATTAGCGTTTAACGAGTTCAAGAAACAATGTGACTTACTAGGGTTTGAACAAGGCACTCTCATCAAACTGCCGACTTACTCTCATTCGGGCCGCCCAAAGACAAATGAAGCACCGACAGGATACCAATACTTTATCGAAGCCGCCCCCTTCACCGACCTAGAAAAAGTAAAACTGGCTAAGCTCAAAGTAGGCATGTTTATCCTCGCGACGAATGACACCGACAATGAAGCACTCACCATGGCGGCTCTGCTAGCACATTACAAATCGCAACAAAAAGTCGAGCGCGGCTTCCGCTTTCTAAAAAGCCCTGAGTTTTTAACCTCATCGATCTTCTTGAAAAAGCCTGAACGCATTGAAGCGTTGCTAATGATAATGACGTTAAGCTTGCTTGTTTACGCCAGTTTAGAACACAAAATCAGAGAGCAACTCGCACAAACCGAAGCATTCTTCCCAAGTATGGTAAAGAACAAGACGACAGAAAAACCGACGGCACGTTGGGTCTTCTTGCAGTTCGAAGGCATAGATACGCTAGAGATTAACGGCCAAAGGTTCATCACTGGACTTCAAGATCACCAAACACAACTACTCAAATTACTCGGTAGATTCTATGAGGTAGTTTATTCCTAAATTAGCTGCGGAATGTCGGTTTATGATGCGCTTACGTTCAGAGCGATTCCTACTCCATATCTGATTAATAAAAAAAATCCCTCGATTATCTCGAGGGATTCTCAATCATTGAATTAAAACGATATCAATTAATCGAATACAAACTGCAAGCCTTCAACTAACCAGCCACCAGTCCAAACATTGATCTGCTTGATGCGTTTACCTTGCGGCACAGTGTACGTTTCAACTTTTTTGTTGCTCGCATAGTGGGTTGAACCCAATAACACGCTAGAGCCATCCTTCATCGTGAACTTAATCGCTACTATGTGGTACCCCCCCCCCAGTTATAAAGACCAGAGGTAACTTCCACGGATTGCAATTGTTCAAGAGCAATCGGTGCTCTTAGCACACCACCGTTAGTACCTTGTACCGGGCCGCCAACCAAGTTATTGGCCGTCGTGCCGATCGCATCGATCGCAAAACCAGAACGCAGATACATCTGGTTATCCGCCGTCACGACACGTTGCGATTGCTGAGTATTTGAGTAACCAAAAATTGGAGACTCACCACCCACCGTTGCACGTAATGTACTCGAACGGTATGTATTATGACTCAACCAACTCGGTGTCGCATTTGTAGGCACTACCCCATCTTGAGTAACATTCGTCAGATGGAAAGCATGCTGGTTCCAGATGCGAGTTGCATTGGCCCAAGGTTTGGATGCATCAGCAGATGCATAAACAAACACACCATGGTTACCCACATAATTTTTATCAAAATCATTAGCAACAACAATCAGTTCTGCATTGTTGTCACCTTCCAGATCGACCACGATAGGATATTCCCAAAGTGTCGCTGTGGAGTGCGCTAGCGATGCACGTTCTTTACCCGTTTTTCCATCTAATACACGCACATGAGCATGATCTTGTACGAGTACTTCATCGATACCATCATTATCAAAGTCATAGGCAGATACACCAATTTTACCGCTACCAGTATCGTCATTTGCCACAGACCAAACACGCTCGCCTTTGCTGTTATACATATCGACAGCAGCATAGCCTGCGTAAACAATCCCTTTTACATCCAGATCATTGGTACCATTTTGCGTAGCTAACTCAAACTGAACTCCGTCCAACAGCCAACCCGCGGTCCAAGCTTTGATGCCTTTAATGCGGCTACCTGCTGGCACAGTAAAGCGTTCGGTCTGCTTGGAATAAGCATAGTTTTTAGAGCCCATAGAAATCACGCTACCGTTGCTCATTCTAAAATCGAGCGCCAATAAATGATAACCGCCCCAATAGTATTTACCCCAAGTCAGATCAATCGCTTTAATATCTTTGACGTTAACTGCGGCATTAAGATTGCCTCCCGTACCACCGACTAAAGTCGAAGCAGAAGTACCAATCGCATCAATGGCCAACCCTGAGCGAACAGAGATTTTGCCATCGACCACCAAAACAATAGAAGCAGGATTGCTATTAGGTTGATAACCGTAGATTTTTGAGAACTCAGTCGTTTCAACTGCTTGAGCTTTGCCTAAAAAGTTAGATACCGCCTGCACGCCGCCGCCTGGATTGGCAGTATTGTTGATTTCCCACTTAATGGTGCCATCGTGCTCTAGCACAGCAAAACGTGCGTTATGCCCAGTTGATGCAGAAGCAGGAACTGAAGCGATAATCTCTGGCTCAGCATCATTATCTAGGTTAACCAGCGAAGAGAACCAAACTGCATCATTGGCATGGTATTGCCAGTTGATCGCGCCGTTATTTTGAAACAGAGTACCACCCGAAAACACTTCTTGTTGCTGATCGCCATCGACATCGACATTGATCGATGAAGGGGCCCAAGGATGACTAAACACAAGACCTGTGTGGTAGTTATACACACCATCTGCAGCCAGAATTTCGACGCTGCCATCCCCATCAAGATCTGCTAGAGATATAGAACCAACTGAACGTCCTCCAGTTTGCGCTTTGAGGATCTGCTTCTTTAGATGACCGTTGTTATCCAAAATATTTAAATAGGGGCTAGATGTATTAGCTGTAACGATTTCAACTACACCATCGCCATCTAAATCAGCGACAGCTGGCGAATATCTTGCGTCAGCAATGGCTTCACCTTGCTCATAAGACCACAACTCCGAGCCGTCAACACCGCTTAAAGCTCGAACTAGGCCTCCATTAACATATTTGTTTCCTTCAAACGTCACAACGATAAGGTCAGCAACATCTTTCTCATCAATCTTGCCATCGCCATTGTCATCATTCAGTTGAGCAACAACTGGAGTCGCCATCACTTGATTCGATAATGGCTTAAAGCCACCGCCTTGCCATGACCATTTCAGCTGTGTGCTAATAGTGTTAGAAGATTTTTCAAATGGCACAACTCGCATAGAACGAGGGTGTGAAAAATCAAGGAGTTCACCATTGTAAGCTTTCACTAATTTCAGTTGTGCATTAGATGTATTACCACCGAAAACAGCTAAACGGTTATAGGACAAATTATCCCAATCACTAAGCATCACTCCGAGACCTTCTGGAGCGATTATATCGACAGCATGTCCATAGATATAGGAAGGGAGCGAATAACCAGAACGCTCACCTTCTTTAAGACAAAAACGCTCACCATTTTCACGACTCACGATACAGGCTTCAGGATAAAGTTCCGATGCAAGGACACGCATAGAACGAGGATGAGAAAAATCTAGAGCCTGCCCGTTCAATGATTTAACATTTTTTAACTCACTGTGATCAGTATAATGATCAAAAACCGCCAAGCGATTGTAAGATAAATTATCCCAGTCACTGAGCATCACTGAAACACCACTAGGTGCTAAAACATCAACTGGATGATTATAAATCCAAGATGGTAGCGAATATTCTGAACGCTGCCCTATATTTAGGCAGTACTTATCTCCGGTTTTCCGGCTAATAATGCAACCTTCCAGATCTGCAGCTTGAACCATTGAGCCACCCAATGAGATCATTCCTACAGCGAAAACCAAATATTTTATTGTCATGAAAAAGTTTCCCTCTACTAAATATGCATACCTTCCCAACCAAACTCAGTTCGGTAGGCTAAAAGTACTGTTAGCAAGACCAGCACAATGCAGATACCTTGCGATCATGGATAAAGTCGCATAATTATCAGTAGACGTGCATCTTATTACAACGACACTTCAATGAGATACAGACTCAAACATGAGACGAATCAAATATGAGACAAATTTCTCTTATAAAATTTCATTTTAAGAAATGCCACTCTATTAGTCACAACGAGAAAAGGCCTAGTAAAAAATCCATAAAAATCTACGATAGTTAACATAGGAAAAATAAAAATTCATCCTATAAAAACTTTTCTTTCAATAATAAAAATAAAAATAAAAATTTGCTATTAG
>AEZC01000136.1 GCA_000257205.1 Vibrio ordalii ATCC 33509
AATGAATTAGGCAACCAAAGTAGTGAGCGTATTCGCAGTGCCGCCAAACAAGTACCACTACCAGTTCTGCGTGATTTAGTCTTTCAGTTTCAACAAGTGATTGAAGCGCGTAAAGGCGAGCAAGTCGAAATCATGGCGAAGGAATTGGCAAAGCAGGGTATTTCGGCTGAAGAGCTTTTAACTTATCTGAACAAATAATTTATTATCAGTACTGATGCCATAGCCAGGAATTTAGTTTCGGGCTTTTTATTGCGTGGTGTTTGCGGCTTCGGTGATTAAGGATTCACATTTCGGTTAATCGGGTTCTGCAAGGAAATAAGCGTCTCTGTGGATTGCACTTCATCAATAGCCTGTAATTTGTCGATCAGCACAAATTGTAATTCCTCAATCGAGCGGCACATTAACTTCACAAAAATATTATAGGCTCCTGTGGTGTAATAGGCTTCCACCACTTCATCTAGCGCATTGAGTTTGGCGAGTGCCGAATGGTAGTCTCGCGCGGCATTGAGATTGATACCGATAAAACAACACACGTCATAACCCAATTTTTTGGTATTGACGATCACTTCCGTACCCTGAATGATATCGGCCGATTTCATCTTTTCAATGCGAACATGGATAGTGGCAGGACTAACGTTGAACTGCTTGGCCATTTCTGCGTAGGGCGTGCGTGCATCGTCCATTAAAATTTTTAAAATGGCGCGGTCGAGTTCGTCCAGTTTAGCGGTAGTGGCTTGCATCACAGCATCCTTATCATTGAAATGGTTCGCTCAGTTTATCACTGGTCGTTGTTTCTCGTAAGCTGCCGTTTAAGAAAAGCGATAAGCTTTAGTCACCTCAGTGAAAATTGGGTAAACTCAATCCTCCTCATTATTTCCTTTGTTTCGGAGTTAACTTGCAGCTACAACTGATTTGCGAAGTTCCTGCTCAGCAAGCACATTTGGATACATTAGCCGCGCGTTGGGGATTAAAACCATGCGCTGAGAGCCCATTTGCCTTGGTATTAACTCAGTATCGTCTTGAGTTGCGTAAACTGGATGAGCCTAAACTCGGCGCTATTTATGTCGATTTAGTCACGGGGGCGGTTGCTCACCGACGTAAATTTGGTGGCGGTAAAGGTCAGTCGATAGCCAAAGCTGCGGGACTAAACAAAGGAGCGACACCGACCGTGTTAGATGCAACGGCTGGGTTAGGTCGTGATGCTTTTGTGTTGGCCTCGCTCGGCTGTAAAGTGCAAATGGTTGAGCGGCATCCCGTTGTGGCCGCGCTGCTCGATGATGGTTTAGAGCGTGCCAAGCAAGATGCAGAGATTGGTGGCTGGGTAAGCGAGCGAATGTCGTTACTTCACGCTTCGAGTCATGATGCGCTTGAAAAACTGGCGCAAGATGAAGATTTTGTAAAGCCAGATGTGGTGTATCTTGACCCCATGTACCCGCACCCGGAAAGTAAAAAACAAACGGCTTTGGTAAAAAAGGAGATGCGCGTCTTTCAATCGCTGGTGGGCGCTGACTTGGATGCTGATGCATTATTAAACCCAGCCTTGAGTTTGGCGACCAAACGCGTGGTGGTGAAGCGTCCTGACTATGCCGATTGGTTAGACAAACAGAAGCCGAGTATGGCGATTGAAACCAAGAAAAATCGTTTTGATGTGTATGTGAAAGCGGCGATGATCTAACGCATTCAATACGTTAGCTTTGGCGAGAAAATCTCGTGGCCCATAGATGTAATTTAGTGCTTGCTTAATCGTGTTTGGAATTGTATATCTAACTAATAATTATTCCTATTCGTGATTAAGGTGTACATGAATAAGCGTTTATGCAAATTGAACCGACACGATATTACTAGCCAGCTTGGGGATATCCATCAGATTGTGGCTGCGCCAAAATTTCTTTGTCGCTCATGTGCTCGTTCATCATCGGATAAAAACACGCTGTGTAAGCCTGCTGCTATTCCGAGTGCATCGACAAAGCTTGTTTCGGAAGGGAAGAAACAACTGCGCTCTGGTACGTCAAATGGCATGATGGACAAAGGTAAAAAGGTCGCCAAGCGATCGGAAAAACAGAGCAAGAAAGCGTTAAAAAAACAGAAAAAAGTACTGAAGAAGTTAGAGAAAGTGCTGAAACAGCAGCAAAAACTGTTAAAGAAACACCCGACATTACAAGTAACGTTTGCCGATGTGAATCAACGAATTTCTGCGGTTAGTGAACGTTCACTACAACGGCAGATTCACTAAAAACAGATAGTTTACTAAAAATAGATTGTTTACTGAAAATGGATGGTTTACTGAAAACAGATGGTGAGTTAACCCGAGCCACGTTAAGCCTCTTTTTCAACAACAAAGCCCGCGATGATAGCGGGCTTTGTTGTTTTTAACGCTCAATCTGATTCAGTGAGTACGGCTGGCAGCGATTTTGCGCTTTACCCAAGTTTCATTGACCCACAGTGAGAGCAAAATGATCACGCCGCCAATTGCAAGGCGCATTAAATCTACGTCGCGATTCCAAATCAGAATGTTCACCACTAATCCGGCGGGAACCAGCGCATTATTCATAATCGCTAGTGCGCCGGCATTGACTAAACAGGCTCCTTTGTTCCACACAAAGTAACCAAGCCCAGAAGCAATTACCCCTAAGTAGATCAAAATACCCCATTGCAGAGAGGTAGTGGGCAGTTTTTCACTATTACCAAACAGCAAAAATGCCACGCTTGCCACCACCAATGCTCCTAAGTAGAAGTAACCGAATACACTGTGTTGCGCTAAAGCGATGGTCTCTTTTTCCATGACGTATTTATAAGCCACTTGGCCGATAGCAAAACAGAGGTTAGCCCCTTGCACCACCAAAAAACCCAGCAAAAAGTGCTCGTTTATTGCCGCAAATTTAATAAAAACGGCACCGATTACGGCAATGGCCGCCGTCACTAAGTACCACGGAGAAAAGCGGCCTTTCAGTAGATCGTAGATCAGCGTGACGTAGATTGGCGTAAACACCGTAAACAGCAAAACTTCAGGAACCGATAGCAGTAAAAATGATTGATAGTAGAAACAGTACATCAAGCCCAGTTGAATTCCACCAATGGTCATCAACTTAGCGATCAACGGAGCGGGAACGGTTTTAAACCTGATCAAAGGTAGAAATACTAAGCTCGCTAATGCAACGCGCATCCAAACCGCGAACCAAGAATCAACTTGACCGGCGAGATAAACGCCGATCAAGCTAAATGAAAATGCCCAAAGTAGGGTGACTGCGGAGAGATAGGCCATAACAAACAACGCTGAACAGTAAATAACCCGCAGTCTAACCGAGTTTTGGCTTGTCGTCAGTCGTGAAGTGGTATTACAAGCATGTCGACTGGCGAACAGTTAATCAGTTGCCGAGTGGATGAGAGTAACTTGCTCCAAAAATCTTGATGATGACCGCAGACCACCAAATCAACACTGAATTCAGCGATGGTTTCGCAGAGCTCATTACTGAGGTCACCGCTGCCTACTAGTGTATGGCGGATAGGGTATTGCGCGTGTTCCGCTAAGGCTTGCAGCTGTTTTTGTGACGCTTCCATCGCGTGATGTTGAGTTTCTGCTAAATTGATATCAATGAGTCCGGTATACAGCTCGGCATAGTTGACATCAATGTGAATGAAAGAAACGTCAGCATCGAGTGGTTTTGCCAGAGCAACGGCTTTGTCGACTAAGAGTTTACTGTCTTCTGAAAGATCAATGGCAACCAAAATATGTTGATAACTCATCGTATTATCTCCTGATGGGGTACTGATTAAAGATTAGCACTGAGGCAGAGAGTTTTTTGTTGTCGTGATCTCATATCCGCATACCTGACTCAAAGTGTTATGGTGAGGTTCATGGTATAGTCAATTCAAATCGTTACATAAACTAGGAGTCGACATGTTGTCACAATCTATGGTTGAAAAACTGAATGAACAAATTAATCTGGAATTTTTTTCATCCAATCTATACTTACAAATGAGTGCTTGGTGTGAAGATAAAGGATTTGAAGGTGCTGCCGAGTTTTTACGCGCTCATGCCGTAGAAGAAATGCAGCACATGCAGCGTTTATTCACCTACGTGAGTGAAACGGGTGCACTGCCTATCCTTGGTGCGATCGCAGCGCCAAAACATAAGTTTACGAGCCTTGGTGAAGTGTTTCGCGAAACTTATCAACATGAGCAGATGATTACTCAGCAGATTAATAAACTCGCTCATGCGGCGTTCACATCTCAAGACTACTCAACGTTTAACTTCCTTCAGTGGTACGTTGCGGAGCAACATGAAGAAGAGAAGTTGTTTAAAGGGATTTTAGATAAGCTAGAGCTTGTGGGTGATGATGGTAAGGCGCTGTTCTTCATCGACAAAGACCTAGCCGCAATGGCAAAAGCCGGCTCATCTTCTGTAATGGATACCCAAGCTGTGTAATCGCAGCAGAAAGAGTATGAAGCGATCGTCTTTTTCTTTGGGTTCTATGCAAAGGTGTAGGGAGGAAAAGATGATCACTGGGGATACAATTTTATTTGCGCTAATGCTGGTCACTGGGGTTAACCTGGTCAGGTATCTTACTGCGCTACGCTCACTTATTTACATCATGCGTGAAGCTCATCCATTGCTTTATCAACAAGTGGATGGCGGTGGCTTTTTTACCACTCACGGTAATGTCACCAAGCAGGTTCGTCTTTTCCATTATTTGAAAGGTAAAGAGTATCACCATCACCACGATCCCCTATTTACGGGCAAGTGTGATCGCGTTAGAGCGCTGTTTATCTTGTCGATGTCATTGCTGGCGGTGACAACCTTCGCGGCTTGTATCGTATAACTGAGCTTGTCATGGCATTGATTAAAGGAGCTATCGTGCTCCTTTTTTATCGTCTGTACAAAGGCATCGACTTATTTCTTTACTCTCATGCATCTTAATCGCACGACGACTATTATTAGCAAGAGCAATCCAAAAGGAGAAACATAATGGATGAAAAAGCTCTGCTCGTACGTTTGAATGAGTTACCTCGTATTCAACAAGTGTTGCAAGAACTGCTGGAGATGGTGAATAAGGAAGAGGTCGATTTTGGTTCACTTACAAAAAAAATCGCCATGGAACAAGTGTTGAGTGCACGGCTGCTTCGCCTAGCAAACTCAGCACATTTTGGCGGAAGCAGGACGGTTTCTTCTATTAACGATGCGGTGATCCGCGTGGGAAGTGGTTCGGTGCAAACGATGGTGGTAGCATCGGTATTATCCAGTGCTTTTCCTAAAATTGACACCTTGGATCTGCAGCAATATTGGTCCGATACCTTTGAGATTGCTATTATCGCCAGCAAGCTAGGTGCGGCCTGTAAACTCGATACCAATAGCGTCTTTACTATCGGTATTTTGCACAACATTGGTCAATTGATGATCCACACATTAGCGCCTCAAGAGGCGTTGAAAATTCGTCTTTGTGTTAATGCTGGTGAAAGTGAATTACAAGCCCAACATCAAATAATTGATACCGATGCAAATGTTTTGGGAGCAAAATTAGCCAAAGCGTGGAAGTTTCCTGATGAGATGGTCGATGCGATCGCCTATTCTGCCCAGCCAGAAAAAGCGCAGCTTTCACCAAAACTCGCCCGTGTCTTGCATTTTGCCCGTGATATTCACCATCAATGGGATATTCTGACCGAAAAAGAAAAACGTTTATTTCTGGCTGAGCACTCCGATGCTCGTATACTGGCAATCTCTGCCACATTTGCTGAAACCATCGACGCCGTTCGCGGAAAAGGGCGTGAGCTTGCAGAGCAGCTCGTATAATACCGTCGCTGGTGGATTAACCTTGTCTTCACTCAATTAGTCGTTAAAATGTCCCCCATTGATAAGGATGTACGCCACCAGCGCTGCATCCTTTTTGTTTGTCATTAGGTGCGTGTGCGTCTAGTTAAATGAAGGTGAAAGCATGAGTCAGTCGTTTGATGTTGTCGTTATTGGTGCTGGCGCCGCCGGGCTAATGTGCGCCGCGCAAGCTGGCCTGCGTGGGCGCAGCGTATGCGTTCTCGATCATGCTAAAAAGCCTGGCCGTAAAATTTTGATCTCAGGTGGCGGTCGCTGTAATTTCACCAATTATGAACTATCGGCCGCCAACTATTTATGCCGCAATCCCCATTTCGTTAAATCAGCGTTATCGCAGTACAGCCAGTGGGACTTTATCTCGCTGGTCAGTAAATACAATATTGCGTTTGAAGAGCGCGATCATGGCCAGCTCTTTTGCCTTGATTCGGCGAAGGACATTGTCAATATGTTGCTAAAAGAGTGCGATTTACCGACGGTCAAGCAGCGTTATCAAGTCGAGATTCAATCGATAGATAAGGTGCCAAACGGCTTTCAGCTCACCACCAATGACGGGCCGATCCAATGCCAGTCACTGGTGGTCGCAACGGGCGGCTTGTCGATGCCCAAGCTTGGTGCTACTCCTTTGGGTTACAAAATTGCAGAGCAGTTTGGACTGGCGGTAATCCCAACCACGGCCGGGCTCGTGCCTTTTACACTGCATAAACAAGATAAAGAAGATTTCGCCGAACTGGCCGGCATTGCCATTCCAACTGAAATCACTACTGAAGATGGCACAGTGTTTAAAGAAGCACTGCTGTTTACTCATCGTGGTTTATCTGGGCCGGCGGTGTTGCAAATTTCTTCTTACTGGAAAGCGGGGCAGAAGGTCAGTATCAACTTAGTGCCGGAAGTAGACATCGAGCGGCTATTGAATGAATCACGTGAAGCACACCCAAATCAAAGCTTAAAAAACACACTCGCGAAAGTACTGCCTAAGCGTTTGGTTGAAGTGCTGATTGAGCGCAAAGCTTTTGTCGATAAACCGCTCAAACAGTTAAACCCACACGAAATAACCGCTATCGCACACGACTTACAACATTGGCCGATTCTTCCCAATGGTACTGAAGGTTATCGCACAGCCGAAGTCACATTAGGTGGCGTAGACACCGATTGCCTCTCATCTAAAACCATGGAATGTAAATCGGTTCCGGGCCTCTATTTTATTGGTGAGGTAATGGATGTAACGGGCTGGCTTGGCGGCTATAATTTCCAGTGGTGTTGGTCAAGCGGCTATGTCGCCGGGCAGTGGGTGTAATTCAGCACACCTTGGTCCTTATGGTACTAAAATACTTCCATTATGGGTTTTGGTGCTGCTTTAGTAACTCGGTTGCTTCTTTAACACCAACCGGCCTGCCTAAATAATAGCCTTGACCGAATTGGCAACCAATGCTGTTAAGGTAATGACGTTGCTGTTCATCTTCAATACCTTCGGCTGTAATGTTGAGTGACAGGCTTTTCCCCATGGCCACAACGGCGGCAACAATGGCGTTACTTTCCGAGTTGTCGGGTATGTCGTGAATAAAGGAGCGATCAATTTTAAGCTTCTGCAGCGGTAAGCCTTTTAAATACGATAGTGATGAGTAGCCCGTTCCAAAATCATCTAATGCGATACGAATGCCTTGTTCGACAATTTTTTGCAGGTCATGAATCGCTTTTTGTTGGTTTTCAATTAGAAAGCCTTCAGTGATCTCGAGTTCTAACTTGCATGCGGGAAATTGTGAGTGCGCTAAAATTGCCTTCAGTTTACTGAGAAAGTCAGCTTGCTTAAGCTGAATGGTTGAAATATTAATAGCCAAAGTATCGATATGATACCCATCATCGAACCATTTTTTTCCTTGTTCGCAAGCCGTACGCAGTACCCACTCTCCAATTGAAGTAATTAGGCCAGATTTTTCGGCAATCGGAATAAATTCGGCGGGAGAAACTTGACCAAGTTGAGGGTGTTGCCAACGAATCAGGGCTTCAAAACCGAGCAATTTGTTACTGCTTAGTTCAAATTGGGGCTGATAGACAAGATAAAATTGGTCATGCTCCAGCGCTTGGTATAGTGCTGATTGCAAGCGGATTTGCGTTAAGGCTATGTCAGTCAGTTCTGGTGAGTAGAACGCATAACCATTGCGGCCATTTTTTTTCGCTTGATCCATGGCTGTGTCAGCATTTTTTAATAATGCTTCTGGTGTCTCACCATCTTGTGGGTAGATTGCCACACCGATACTTGTCGATAAACGTAATGACTCTTCCCCGAGCACAATATTCTGTTCAAAAATCGAAAAAATCTTAGAGATAATGGGGCTTAAGTGACTATCTTGAGCAAGGTGGGTTAATAATATTACAAATTCATCACTACCAATTCGTGCAAGGTGATCCGTATCGGTCAAGCAGGTTTTGAGGCGATTGGCAATCTCAATAAGTGCCTGATCGCCACTATAATGGCCAAAGCTGTCATTAATATGCTTAAAGTGGTCGATATCTAAAAACAGTATGGCGAATGACTCCCCAATCTTTTGGCTATGTTT
>AEZC01000137.1 GCA_000257205.1 Vibrio ordalii ATCC 33509
GAGTGATTCAAGAACCAACCCAAGTAGGAGCCGAGATAAATCAGCCGCCAAAACAAAGTCCACCTTTCAACAACAAACCAAGCTTTTGAATCAGACAAACTCAACGAGCGAAAACTTCAGCAAGTAAAAAATGCTCGATAAACTTGCCCTTTCCACACTTTGCGCCCGCAAGATTCACAACGCGCCAGCGCTAAAACTGATTGAGGCAAACAAAGAACCTTAGCTGTTTTACGGCTTGAGTGAACCACGGATTTGAGGGCAAAAGTGCTCATTTGCCGACAAAACAAAACAAATGGCCGGAGAAATCCCAAAAGATTGAACTCCTAAATTTACCTGAGTTGCATAACGCCCGGCTAAGGGGTTGACAACGCATAGCCGAGCTCAAAAAACACACTGTAAACGCTGAACTTCAATTTTGCACTAAAGTCGCCACGCGTTGGCAATCCATCTTGAGCCGTTTGTTATGCAAATTCAATGAGATAAACCGACTTTATACGACCAAAAACCACAATTGCAATGGTTGAGTGATTCAAGAACCAACCCAAGCAAGAACTGTGATAAATGAGCCGCCAAAAACAAAGTCCACCTTTCAGCAACAAACCAAGCTTTTGTGTCAGGAAAACTCAACGAGCGAAAACTTCAGCAAGTACAAAATGATCGATAACATTGTCCTTTCCACACTTTGCGCCCGCTGAATTGACAGCAAACCAGCGCTAAAACTGATTGAGGCAAACAAAGAACCTTGCCTGTTTTACGGTTTGAGTTAGCCAAGAATTTGAGGGTAAAAATACTCATTTGCCGACAACACAAAACGAATGGCCGGAGAAATCCCAAAAGATTGAACCCCTAAATTTACCAGAGTTGCATAACGCCCGCTTAAGGGGCTGACAACGCTACTACCAAGTTTCCGCATAACACCGTAACCACAAAAATCAACGCATAATAAAAATGCCACGCGTTGGAAGTCCCTCTTGAAGCGTTTGTTATGCTTTATTACTCATTGATTACATTGAACTTTTACAATATTCATTTGTTCGCAGCACTTTAACTCAAAATGATAAACTTGCCTACTTTCAGCAAGCATTGTTACCGATAAGATCCCAAACAAGTTGAAGCGAATTAGCCTGTGGAATCAAGGAGCAAACAACACCAAAGAAAGAGACCTTTCAGCAACAATCGAACCTTTTACGCACACAATTTATCAGAGCAGAACCAGACAAAAGCGCACAAACATCGATAAACTTGCGCTAACCAAACACTGTCAGCAAGCTAGATGCCAATGAGCTCCCAAACATGCTGAAGCGAAATAGCCTGCGGAATCAATGAGCAAACCACACCAAAGAAAGAGACCTTTCAGCAAAAATCGAACCTTTTGCGAGCACAATTTATCAGGGCAAAGTTGCCGAAAAAGCACGAGTATAGTTCAACTTTCAATAGCCACAAAAAAGAACAATAAAATCATAATATCAACAACTTAGAAAAGGAAAGCTTCTGAATCAGACTAAGTTTTCCCATTAAAATTTATATATTGATTTTGCTGAGTCTCAATAAAGCATAACGCCCGGTTAAGGGGCAGACAACGCCACTACCAAGCTTCCGCATAACACCGTAACCACAAAAATCAACGCATAATAAAAATGCCGCGCGTTGGCTGTCCCTCTTGAACCGTTTGTTATATTTTATGTTAGTGTGATTTTTTCAACTACTTTTAGCAAAAACTGGCGCCCTTCTTCAGACTTGAATATCGCTACTAACGACTCTTTGATTTTTCCCTTATTCAGTTTAAGCCACATTCCTTTCGGATATTTAGGAGCACTTTCACTGGCGTTATCTAAAGCTTTACGTAGAGACTCAAGTTCACTACTGGAAATAGCACATTGCTCTTGCAGCTGTTCAACCCGTTTGTACAAAGTCTCAAGACTTTCCTTTAGCTTTGATACTTCACTTGCATCAAACTTGCTGGTCGGTTCGGCAATTTCATTAGGAAAAATTGCTTCAATTTGGCTTTCAAGATCATTTTCAGGGCTTTCTGGCAAACTATAGATTGACAGTAGTTCTGCCTCGATGTTGCTAGTCCAAGCGATGAAGCGTCGTGGAAATTCAGTCAAGCTTTTAATTGTCACATCATCAGTGGCTTTGATTGAACCTGGTGATTCTGTGGATACATACTTTGTTTTTGTCACTGTTTTTGTATCTGGCTCACCGTAAAATGAACTCGGCAAACCCAATGCTAAATGGTCTGATAGTCCCTTATTTAATTTCAGTGTTTCGGTTTCCTCAAACTCTACTTCTTCCAGAGATATTTTGAATCCTTCATGGTGCTTAAACTCGATTGTCACCAAATCGCCATACGAAGGATACGTTATATCAAAATCCTCTAGACTAAATTGTGTTTTACACAGTGCAGCTTCTATTAATAGCCGAAAAGAATGATTTACTTGCACAAAACTCTCCTAAAATATAACGCTATCTATATAACAAAATGCGACCTAATTTACCACGCTACCGCCACTTATCATGAACTTTGATAATTAGAAATCTATCATATAAATCTTTTTAATCAGATTGTTAGTTGAAAAAAAATTGCGTCGGACATCACATTAGACGACTTTATGTATCTTAGTTTGTTGACTAAACCAAAAACAATAATACTGTATATAAAAACAGTCTATTTATTGGGGGGAAAAATGAAATCACAATTCATTTTAAGCGTTAAAGAATATATGCAAGCGCGACACTATGCAAAGAAAACTATAGAGGAATATTTGCATTGGATAACACGATTCATCTACTTCCATAACAAAACACATCCAATGAGAATGGGTAGTAAAGAAGTTGAGATGTTTTTAACTGACTTAGCTGTTAATGGGAAAGTAGCCGCGAAAACACAAGCGTTAGCGCTTAACTCTCTCCATTTTCTGTACCGTGAAATCATTAAAGAACCGCTATCAATTAGCATGAATTTCAAGAAATCTCAACTTGCTCAGAAATTACCAGTAGTGATGACAAGAACTGAAATTAAGCGGTTTTTAGAACATATTGAGCCACGATATCAATTGCAAATTATGCTCTTATACGGATCAGGGCTGCGGCTGATGGAATGTGTCAGACTCCGAATACAGGATATTGATTTAGATTATGGTGCGGTTCGGGTATGGCAAGGAAAAGGAGGAAAAAACCGCACCGTCACACTTGCTAAGGAGCTTTATCCACAACTAGCTGAGCAACAAGCATTAGCTAAGCGTTACTATGATAAGGATATGCAAACCAAAGGTTATGGAGGAGTCTGGTTACCCAATGCGTTGCGAGAAAAATATCCTTCAGCTCCTTATGAGTTTAATTGGCACTACTTGTTTCCATCTAATTTACTTACCTTAGATGAGAATAGTGGATTGAAACGAAGGCACCATATTAATGAGTCGGCATTGCAGCGAGCAGTTCGGAAAACCGCTCATGATGCTGAGATACAAAAATCAGTTTCATGCCATACGCTAAGGCATAGCTTTGCGACACACTTGCTAGAAGCGGGAGCGGACATAAGAACAGTACAAGAACAATTAGGACATAGTGATGTAAAAACCACTCAGATTTACACTCACGTACTGGATAGAGGCGCTAGCGGTGTATTAAGCCCATTGTCGCGCTTATAAATAAGCGCAATAAAAAAGGAGAGCATACTTGCCCTCCTTTTCTTTAAACCTTCACTGCTAAATTAAAGAGCAGTTTTTGCTTTTTCAACAAGCACTGCAAATGCAGCTTTGTCGAATACCGCGATATCAGCAAGGATCTTACGATCGATCTCGATAGATGCTTTCTTAAGACCGTTAATGAAACGGCTGTAAGATAGACCATTTTGGCGAGATGCTGCGTTAATACGCGCAATCCATAGCTGACGGAACTGACGCTTTTTAGTGCGACGGTCACGGTAAGCGTATTGACCAGCTTTGGTTACAGCTTGGAAAGCTACGCGGTAAACACGTGAACGTGCTCCGTAGTAACCTTTAGCTTGTTTTAGAACTTTCTTATGACGTGCACGAGCTTGTACACCACGTTTTACGCGAGGCATTATGCTTCTCCTAAACTAAACGATAAATAAACTAAAAAGAATTAAGCGTATGGCAACATGCGCATAACACCAGCCACTTCACATTTTGGAAGGATTGAGTTAGGGCGTAGTTGACGCTTGTTCTTAGTAGTACGCTTAGTCAGGATATGACGTTTTGTAGCGTGCTTAAATTTAATACCGCCAGCAGTTTTCTTAAAACGCTTAGCTGCACCTTTGTTGGTTTTCATCTTAGGCATGATGAATAACTCCGCATTGTAGTAGTTTAAATAACATGTAATTAGGGCGAATAACACCCCACCGTCTTTCAACGGCGAGGTATCATTACTTGTAAGCCGTTAATTACTTCTTTTTAGGGGCAAGCATCATGATCATCTGGCGTGCTTCAATTCGACTCGGGAAAGACTCAACTACTGCAATTTCAGCAGTATCCTCTTTCAAACGATGAAGAACATCGACACCGATGTCTTGGTGCGCCATCTCACGGCCACGGAAGCGAATAGTAACTTTCACTTTGTTGCCTTCTTCTAGGAAACGGGTCAGGTTGCGTAGTTTTACCTGATAGTCTCCAATATCAGTCCCAGGACGGAATTTAATTTCCTTAATCTGGATCTGTTTTTGCTTCTTCTTCTGCTCTTTAGCAGTCTTGCTCTTTTCAAAGAGGAACTTTCCATAGTCCATCACACGACAAACTGGTGGCTCGGCGTTAGGGCTGATCTCTACAAGATCCATACCAGCTTCTACAGCAGCTTCTAATGCTTCGTTGATTGATACAACACCAACGGATTCACCATCTGCGCCAGTTAAACGAACTTCACGAACGCCACGAATTTCACCGTTTAAACGGTGCTGGTTTGGTTTGGCCGGCTGTTGGCCACGTCTTCCGCCTTTAATAGTTTATTCCTCCAGATTGAGCTTACGGCTAGAAACTTCGGCTTGGATATACGCAATAAAGTCATCCAATTTAAATTTACCTAAGTCCTTGCCCCTGCGGGTACGTACTGCGATCTCTCCGGCTTCCATCTCTTGGTCACCACAAACAAGCATATACGGTACACGCTTTAAAGTGTGTTCGCGGATTTTAAAGCCAATCTTCTCATTTCTCAAGTCTGCTTTGGCTCTAATTCCACATTTTTGTAGTTTTTGTGCTACTTCCTGAGCGTAAACTGACTGTTTATCAGTAATGTTCATAATTACCGCTTGTTCTGGCGCTAACCACGTAGGGAAGAAACCTGCATACTCTTCGATAAGGATACCGATAAAGCGCTCAAGTGAACCCAAAATTGCACGGTGAATCATAACCGGAACAAGACGCTCGTTACTTTCGCCAACATATGTCGCACCTAGACGAGCAGGTAAATTGAAATCCAGCTGCACTGTACCACATTGCCACGCACGATCTAAGCAATCATGCAAAGTAAATTCAATTTTAGGGCCGTAGAATGCGCCTTCACCTTCTTGAATTTCAAATGGAATATCCATTGCCTGCAGTGAAAGCTTTAATGCTTCTTCCGATTTATCCCAAATTTCATCACTACCAACACGTTTTTCTGGGCGTGTAGACAGTTTAACCACGATGTTATCAAAACCGAACGTCGTGTAGGTGTCATAGACCATCTTGATACAAGATGTCACTTCTTGTTGAATTTGATCTTCGGTACAGAAAATATGGGCGTCATCTTGAGTAAAGCCACGAACACGCATAATACCATGTAATGAACCTGATGGTTCATTGCGGTGGCAAGATCCAAACTCAGCCATACGCAATGGCAGATCACGGTATGATTTCAAACCTTGATTAAATATTTGAACGTGGCCTGGGCAGTTCATCGGTTTAATTGCATATTCACGGTTTTCAGATGACGTAGTGAACATGGCATCCGCATATTTATCCCAGTGACCAGAACGCTCCCATAGAACTCGGTCCATCATTAATGGACCTTTTACTTCTTGGTAGTCGTACTCACTGAGTTTTTGGCGAATGAACACTTCAAGATCACGGAATATAGACCAACCGTTATGGTGCCAGAATACCATCCCTGGAGCTTCTTGCTGCATATGGAATAGATCGAGTTGCTTACCAATTTTACGATGGTCACGTTTAGCCGCTTCTTCTAAACGCGTTAAATGGGCTTGAAGTGCTTTCTTGTCATGGAATGCCGTACCATAGATGCGCTGTAGCATCTTGTTATCACTGTTACCACGCCAGTACGCGCCAGCAATGCTAAGCAGGGTAAAGTGTTGGCAGAAGCTCATGTTAGGTACGTGAGGGCCACGACACATGTCAATGTATTCTTCATGATGGTATAGACCCGGTCTGTCATCACGAGCCACATTCTGATCCAAGATTTCCATCTTGTATGTTTCACCGCGAGCTTCAAAAGCATCACGGGCTTCCTGCCAACTGACTTTCTTTTTGACAACTTGATATTTTGTCTTGGCAAGCTCTTTCATGCGCTTTTCGATTTGCTCTAAATCATCTTGCGTGAGTGATTGCTCAAGATCGATATCATAGTAGAAGCCGCTGTCGATCGTCGGACCAATCGCCATTTTGGCTTGTGGATAAAGTTGCTTTAATGCATGGCCAAGTAAGTGCGCACAAGAGTGGCGTACGATCTCTAAACCATCAACTTCATCTTTTGTCGTTATAATTTCAAGGCTAGCATCATTTTCGATAAGATCGCACGCATCGACGCGCACACCATCGACACGACCTGCGATCGTTGCTTTTGCAAGACCAGGGCCGATAGAAGCTGCAACTTCCATTGTCGATACAGGGTGTTCAAAATGACGTTGACTGCCGTCAGGAAGAGTAATAATAGGCATGTATAATCCTTACAGTGGTGTTGCATACCAAGCAACACGTGTTGAGTTTGATTGAAAATAACCCATCGAAGCTCACTCGGTAACACGAATACCGGAACTTCAATGAAGCGAAGATTTTAACTAGCTCACGCTAGAAATGCAAAGATCGAATTATGTAAATCAAAAGAAAAAGCCCATGATAAATATCACGGGCTTTGGAGTTTCAATAATTGATTATGCTTCAGCGCGACGAGGACGGCTTAGCGTACCCGCATTGGCATTAGCATTAGCATTGGCATTAGCATTGCCGTGACCACGTTCACCACGGAAATTACCACGATGGTCGCCACCACGGTTGCGGTCAAAACGACGTTCACCATCACGACCAGTCGCCGCTGCACCGTCACGGTTGCCACGGAAGCCACCTTCACGGCCACCACGACCTGCGCCAGCCGCAGGAGCACCGCCTTCACGATTGCGGAAGCCACCGTTTCCGCCTTCACGACGGGCACCACCACCGTTACCACCTTCACGGCGACCACGAGACTCACGGAAGTCATCAAAGTCACATACAACGGC
This sequence comes from Vibrio ordalii ATCC 33509, assembly GCA_000257205.1. GTDB lineage: Bacteria > Pseudomonadota > Gammaproteobacteria > Enterobacterales > Vibrionaceae > Vibrio > Vibrio ordalii. The sequence goes on from AEZC01000137.1 coordinate 7,448, forward strand.
ACCGACTTCTTTTTGGCGAATACGCAGTTTACGCAATTTGCCTTCAACATCTGAAGACATTGATTTAGGAAGCTGTACGAATGTATGGCCTTGAGCAAGTTTAATTGCACCAATCGAACCTTTGGTTAAACCAAGTTCATTAGCTAAAGCACCAACGATGTCTTTCACTTGCACGCCTTGCTCACGGCCGACTTGTAACTGATAAGTATCCCAGTCATTGCTCGCAGTACCATACTCGCGGCGACCTTCGCGTCCATCACGGCTATCGCGACCGCCTTCACGGCGTTCACCACGCTCACCACCCTCTTTACGATCACGACGACGTGATTTTTCACGCTCGATCGCGTCGACCATTGGATCTGGGCCGACATAGAAGAGTGGACGATTGCCTTGTTGGCGCTTCAGTAAAATGGCCGCCAGTGTTGTGGCATCAATCTCTAGGCTTTGTTGAAGTTTTTCAATGAGCTCAACAAATTTGTCTAAAGCAGTATGACCTTTGTCAGCTTCTAGCTCTGCACCCAGTTTGATGAGACGAGCTTCAGCAACTTTGTCACGCATTGGAAGTTGAATCTCTTCCATTTGAGAACGAGTTACGCGCTCAATCGTACGCAACATACGAATTTGGTTCGTGCGAACTAGAAGGATCGCTTTACCTTTGCGTCCAGCGCGGCCAGTACGGCCAATACGGTGGATGTATGATTCTACATCGAATGGGATATCATAGTTGAACACGTGTGTAATACGTGGAACATCAAGACCACGAGCAACAACGTCTGTCGCAACAAGAATGTCGATTACACCCTGTTTGATATGATCAACCGTGCGCTCACGCAGTGATTGCGGAATATCACCATGAAGTGCTGCCGCTTTAAAGCCACGAGATAATAACCAATCAGCTAAACGCTCGGTGTCTTGACGAGTACGTACAAAGACGATTGACGCATCGGTTTCTTCTGTTTCAAGAAGAAGAGCCATCGCTTCATCTTTTTCAACACCTTTAACAACCCAATATTGCTGCTCTACTTTCGCAACAGTTTGGTTTGAACCTGCTACGTCAACACGAGCTGGATCACGTAGGTAACGGTCAACAATCGTCTTCACCATAGGAGGCATAGTCGCAGAGAACAGCACGCGTTGAGCGGTGCCAGGTGCTTGTTCCATGATCCAAGTTACGTCATCAACGAAGCCCATTTTGAGCATTTCATCCGCTTCATCAAGAACGAAGGTATGACATTCGTCTAAATGAAGGCGATCACGAGTGATCAAGTCTTTTACACGACCAGGTGTGCCAACCACAATATGAGCACCATTTTTCAAAGCGCGCATTTGGTCAACAATAGAAGCACCGCCATAGATCTCAAGTACTTTAAGGCCTTGAATCTTTTGGCCAAGGTTTTTGATTTCTGCCGCAACTTGGATAGCAAGTTCACGAGTTGGTGCCATCACGATCGCTTGTGGTTTGTGTTGAGAAAGGTTTAATTTATTCAGTAGAGGTAGAGAAAACGCAGCCGTTTTGCCTGTACCTGTTTGTGCTTTACCTAGCGCATCTCTTCCTTCAAGAAGAAATGGAATAGCAGCAGCTTGGATAGGAGTTGGAGAAACGAAACCCATTTCATTTAGAGCAGAAAGGATTGATTCGTTTAGGGCTAATTCACTAAATTGAATTACAGAGTCTTGCATGGAGATCCCACTAGATTAATTAACAAAAGGTCCCACGTGCTCTACCAATTCCAATACCGATCCATTAAAAAGAGCTGAGTTCCGTTCAGATGCGGATAAGTCTTAAAACGCATCAAGCCGCTAGGGACATATAAGGGACGCGGATTATTCCCTAAAAGCATAAAAAAAGCCAGTAAAAATTGAATTACATCACAAAAATTCGTCATAAATGACCATTAAGCTCATTAATTCACCCAAAACGAACACAGAAGCTGCATTTACAGCGCACTGTTAAAGCAGACTAGCAAAAATAACGCTTTCGGTAGTAATCATCCCGCTCAATGATTATAGTGTGCCCAATCGCATTTGTTAGAAAAAGAAACATGTTTCAAGATAATCCGCTCCTTGCTCAACTCAAGCAACAAATCCAAGAGAACTTGCCTAAAAAAGAAGGCACGATAAAAGCCACTGAAAAAGGCTTCGGCTTTTTAGAGGTTGACAGTAAAAACAGCTTCTTTATTCCGCCTCCGTACATGAAGAAATGCCTACACGGAGATAAAGTGGTGGCCATCATTCGCACCGAGAATGAGAAAGAAGTGGCTGAGCCTCAAGAGCTGCTTGAGCCTTCATTAACTCGCTTCATTGGCCGTGTAAAGCTGTACAAAGGTAAGCTGAATGTCACGCCCGATAACCCGCAACTAAAAAGGCAATCGCTGAAAGCCAAGGTGCAAAAAGGATTAAATCCTGAACATTTCTCTGAAGGCGATTGGGTCGTTGCACAACTTGTTAATCATCCACTGAAAGACGATAGCGGTTTTATGGTTGAAATCACCCATAAAATTACGGATGCCAACGATAAGATTGCGCCTTGGTGGGTGACTTTAGCTGAAAATGACCTGCCTAACAGTGAGCCAGCTGGTATTGAACATTGTCAGCTAAAAGATGATGCCGACCTACAGCGCATCGATATGACCCACCTTCCTTTCGTGACCATCGATGGGGCATCAACTAAAGATATGGATGATGCACTGTTCGCCCAAAGAACCGAGGACGGTGACTTCACATTAACCATTGCTATTGCAGACCCAACCGCATACATCACGCCAGATGACGAGATGGACAGTGTCGCGCGTGAGCGGGGTTTCACTATTTATCTCCCTGGCCGCAATATCCCAATGTTGCCACGTGATTTAGCCGATGATTTGTGTTCGTTGATGGAAAATGAAGTTCGCCCTGCCCTTTGCTGTACCGTAACAGTGACTAAGGAAGGTGTGATTGGCGATGACATTACCTTTTTTGCGGCCAACATTAAATCGCACGCTCGATTGGTTTATGATCATGTATCAGATTGGTTAGAAACGGGCACTTCTGCCGATTGGCAACCAAGTGACCAAATCGCTTCCGTTGTGCGTGATTTGTATGATTTTTCATTAGCGCGCGCACAATGGCGCGAAACATACGCGGTCGTGTTTCCTGATCACCCTGATTATCGATTTGAACTGAGTGAAGACAACGACGTAGTGGCAATTCATGCGGATCTTCGCCGTAGCGCTAACCGCTTGGTTGAGGAAGCGATGATAACCGCTAATATCTGTGCGGGAAAAACGCTCAAAGCGCATTTTGGCCAAGGCGTGTTCAATACACACGCGGGGTTCAAACCCGAAAAAATTGCCGATGTTGTCGAATTAGTCAACCCAACGGGTGAGCTTGAATACACTGCCGATAACTTAGCGACTCTAGAAGGCTTTGCCTCTTTACGTCGCTGGTTATGTAAGCAAGAGACCCGCTATCTGGATAATCGTATCCGCAAATGTCAAGCTTACAGTGAAATAGGTAACCAACCCCTTCCGCATTATGCAATGGGTTTGGATATCTATGCCACTTGGACTTCTCCTATCCGTAAATATGGCGATATGATCAACCATCGTATGTTGAAAGCACATATTTTAAACAAAGAGCCCGTACAAACACCGGATGAAAGCGTTGGTGAAGAGTTGGCACTACACCGCAAACACCACAAAATGGCCGAGCGTAACGTAGGTGACTGGCTCTATGCTAGAACGCTAGTAAACGAACCTAGCAAAGGCACCCGTTTTACGGCTGAAATCTTTGATATCAATCGCGCTGGCATGCGCGTACGTCTTTTGGAAAATGGCGCTGCCGCATTCATTCCTGGCTCTTTAATCTTAGACAACAAAGAACGTATTGAATGTAATGCGGAAAGTGGAACGCTGCTTGTCGATAAAGAAGTCGTCTTTATGCTCGGTGATACACTGGAAGTCGTGCTCGCAGATGTGAATATGGAAAACCGCAGTCTGATTGCAAAACCGACTCAGGTTTTCGAACCGTTACCTATTCCTTCAGAAGCTAACACCACTATCCAAGGGGAGTGATTTTAGCGACATAGACATTTCTATCAGGCATTCTTCGGAGTGCCTTTTTATTGCTTATTGATCACCAAAAGTAAGATTTAGGATCTTTTTCAATTTCGCGGATCAACGCCGTCAAATCCGTTGTTTTAGAGAGAAAAGGATACGGCAACCAATCTTCAATTTCTTTATCGGGATCCGTATTGGGAATATACAGCGCCCATTTAGCGTCTTCCCAAATCACTTTCGCCACGATACTTGAATAGTCGCAATGCGTTGAATCTAATTTGTAATGGTGTTTGATGAAGTGCACACCGTTAACGATCGGCTCAAAACAGGATTTGCCTAATTCAACAGACACACTTTGGTTACGATTATGGCAAACAAGCTCTGCTCTTCGTTCTAGTTGACGTTGCAAGAAATTCACTACCGCCATTTTACCCTCGCTCAGGCGTTACTTACTGACATCACGACTATAGCGGACTTCCTCTCTCTTCGATATGAAAAGCCTTAAGTAGCAAGTTATTGAGTAGTATATCAATCGACCAAAGCACGAAAGTTTGAAGGCTTCAAAGTAAGAGCAGGTATTGAAAATACGATTACATTGAAAATAAAATAGGCAAAGGAGAGACTGCTCTCCTTTTTATGGCTTTAAAAATGGAGTTGGATGACGGAAACCACGACACAACCTGGGCGACGAATACCTTCAATCTCCACTTTAATTTCTCTCTCGATCTCCAAACCTTTTTTGATTGGTGTAACTTTCAATAGAGTACTAATGGCTCTTACTCGGTTTCCTGATTTCACTGGATACGGAAAACGAACTTCATTTAAACCGATATTCACCACCATTTTTGCGGTCGGAAATATTGGTTTGTCAGGATCAACGCTATCCGTCAATTTAGGTAACAAGGCCAAGGTCAAAAAGCCGTGCGCAATTGTGGTCCTAAATGGAGAATCAACTTCCGCTTTTTGAGGGTCGGTATGAATCCACTGCATATCCTCGGTTACTTGACCAAACTGGTTAATGCGCTCTTGATCAACCACCAGCCATTTCCCCGTATGAATGACCTCACCAATCTGAGTCTGGAGCTGTTTATACAGACGTTGCGCTTCAGGTTTGAGTACCAAGGGTTCGGCAATAGGAGCATCTTCATTCACCGCTGGTTGGTGAAAATCTCTAACCCAAGAAAACAACTGGCGACTGTTTGTTTTATGCAGAAGCTCGCCCCAGTACTCACGTACTGAAGGTGATACCCACTGCATAAGCTCAGAGGAGTACTTGTTCATTGAATCGCCACGATGCTTAAAAAGATTCTCGACTTTCATCTAAACCTCGGTGATTAGTTAGAATGCCCTTGGATTGGTGTAATTTTGAAGTACTTCACACTTAGCTGCAAACACTTTCGAGCGTACAACCGTTCCCCGAAAGACACAAATTACATATAAATCAATTAAATAAAAATAAAACGCCATTTTATTAGATAACTAGGTTATAGAGTATATAGCTCATAAAATCAAGGGAGGCGGTAAAAAACGGCGCTTTACTGTAACTGAAAACGTTATTGCGGTTAGCCGAACCGAGTCGATGACTCAACTTATTGCTTTACAATATTATGGTGGCTATCTATTATGCGCACCACACGGAGAGATGGCTGAGTGGTTTAAAGCACCGGTCTTGAAAACCGGCGATGGTTAATAGCTATCCTAGGGTTCAAATCCCTATCTCTCCGCCAAATATCAAGAAAAAGCCTTTGATAATCAAAGGCTTTTTCTATTTATAGCATTTAACACTTTAGATGATTAAAAACTCATGTGTCTGGAAGATGCAATCATATTTGGTCATCGACTCTCCCTCAATACATCAAGAACGAATCACACGAATACCGGTAGGTAAGACATAGCCCGCGCACTATGCGTTTCAATCAACCGTAGAAGAAACCGAAG
>AEZC01000138.1 GCA_000257205.1 Vibrio ordalii ATCC 33509
GTGGGATCATGGGGCGCATACTAATAAAGAGTCGAACATTGTGTTTTGTTCAATCGATCGCCATGGCAATATTTCAAATAGATCTTTAAATGATGCATCTATTTTCCGTATCTTACGTCATGCAGGGCAACGTTTAGGCATATTTGAATTGAGGTTTTCAGGCCAATCAACCCGTGTTGGTGCGGTTCAAAAACTGGCTAAACAAGGTTATAAAACTCAAGATATTCAGCAATTTGGACGATGGTTAAGCCCTGCAATGCCAGCTCAATACATTGGTAAGCTCGACATTGCAGAAAGTGAACAGATGAAATTTAAGGTCATTAAACCTTTTGT
>AEZC01000139.1 GCA_000257205.1 Vibrio ordalii ATCC 33509
TGTGTCGATAAGGACAAGAGCAATAAGACAAAACTGGAAATAGTGGAGCGATTTGATTGCAGAGACAAAGACTAAACTAGGATCCTGAGTTATACCAAGTTGTGGAATACTTTGGATGAATGACCAGCAAGTGATAAGCGCGATGGGAATGATGACTAATTTTCCCCTTATTAGACTGTTTTTCCAGTGCTCAAAAGAGTAGTTGAATAAACAGGCAATAAGCAGCAATGCAATCCAGATTTCATTGAATGACCATGCTAACGGGCGATTACTACCTAAGGGTATGGGTAGCCAAAATACAAAAATGAGAAATATTGGGAAAATGGATTTTTCTATTAGACGCATACTATTAATATCAATTAAGAAGGGCAGGAATATACCTGCCCTAAACTGGATGAAAGTATCGAATTAAACGATCAGTTTGGTGAAGCGGTACCACCGCCACTACCATTGCCGGTTCCAAGTGTTGTCGTGTTGCCTGGCACCGTTGCGACTGGAGGTAATCCACCAGGTAAAGCCGATGGAGTACCTGCTGCTGTCGGCTCCGTAATGGTCGCTGGGTCAGCGCCACCGGCGATTGCAGCAACAATCACATCAGTTGAGTCCATTAAATCCATTGCAATAACAGCATCAACGATAGCTTGAGCTGACTCTGGTGATTTAGTTACAGCAAGTTGAATGACTTGAAAACGCATCTCTTGAGGTGCATTTTTAACGAGTATTGCAGTCAAAGCTGCGACTTGGTCACTCGATATATGGTCAAATACTGTATTGAAGATATCGAGTGCTAGTTGTGGGTGCAGAGTAGACGCTAGGTCCGCCATTTCTAGTGCCATGCTTGGGCATAGTTTCATCAAAGCTTGCAGAGAAATAATGGCATCGTCTGCTTGTTCTAGGCTGGCTCTTATTGTGTCTGTGGCCACTTTATGGTTTTTATAAAGTGAACAAGTAATTTCTGTTTCGGCATATAACCTTGAACTAGCCAGCAAAGCTGAAATAGCAATCCAAAATATCCATAGTGATTTTTTCATTGGTAAGTCCTAAAAGCCTACGATTTACTGTTGCGATGATTATAAGTGAAGTAGTACATCCAGTGATATCGTACTTCTGTTAATAAGGGTTCGATTCTCATTCTTAAGGCGTTTTTATGCGCGAGGTTGTCTTAGTTTGGAGCATAAGTTTGAAGATTGAAGTCTGCTAGTAACGTAATAGATTATTGAGGCCATTGTTATACCAAGTAAGCTTTCCCCTAAATCGAGCAAAGAGAATGATCGTGAACGCGATAACATTTGTAAACTTTCATCAATTACGCAACAGGTCGAGACGATAACTATGGCGAGAAATATGCTTTGTATAGGGGAAAGAGTGGCGGAAATTACTCGGATAAAAACCAAGGTAATGAATAGCGCAAGTGTAAAGTGGAGATAAATATCACCGCCGAGTGACTTTTCCAAAAATACCGGTATCTCAGCATGAATATTCAGTGTTTTTGCCAGTGATAGCGAAGCCGTACCAAGAGAAAGCAAGGCTAACATGAACAAGGCGATAGACCGGTTTATTGAATAATGTTTTATCATCGAGATCACTCTAGCGCTCTCTTGCAGAGATTATTTTTCTCAGTATAACGTTGAGGGTTATAAATAATAGCTGCACAGGTAAATTTTAAGAGACCGTTTGATTTTAGATACTGGTAGGCTTCTCCTCGGCTTTGAGGATGAGCTAATGCTCTTGCGGCGTGATCAATAATGATAGTTCGCTGCGGCGCTGAAAAAATAGACCAATGGTTAAGGCCAATCTGGGAAAGTGTGTTGTTCACTTTGGGTGTAAAAGGCCCATATCTATTGGCTTGTGCAAAATAGAGATCAATATTTTCCCCTTTCAACTGAGTTTCAATCACCAATAAATCAGCCCATGTATCTGACCAAGTAGGTCTCAATAATGCACTTTCCAAGTAGGCATTTTTTGCATTGAGCAAGCGGCTCTCTTTATCTACATCATCGCCCAAATAGGCTTCCCACTCATAGACCTTACCCAGTAAATTGTGGTAATGAGGATGGTCTCTGTGGTGTTGTAGGGCCTTTAGTATCATGAGCTTTGTTTCATTCACTTGCTCTAAAGTTACACCATCACTGTGCTTTGTCCAGTAGTCGATATTTCTTTCTGTTGCTAGCGCGTAAATGGACGCCGTCAAAAAATGAAATGCAAAATAGAGAGTAACGAGTGCAGTTAGCCCAATGCTCAAACGCAAAGCATGGGCTAAAAAAGGGTGATTCGCGACCTTCATGGTTATTTTTCTGGGCCGTAATAGGATTGATATTGATGATAACCGCTATAATTAGAGGCTTTTTTGGTGTTCAGTTTGTTCAATATGACGCCATCAATTCTCGCTCCTTGCTGCGTTAAGCGTCCAACCACATCTCTAGCTACTTTAGTGCGTGTGTGTGGAGCATTGATCACCAGTATGGTCGAGTCCACGTACTGTGACAGCATAAATGCATCACTAACGGCTAAACACGGAGGTGTATCAATCACAATTCTGCTATAGCGTGTCTTTAGCTCTTCGAGTAGTGAGGCAAACTTAGGCGAGGAGATAAGTTCAAGAGGATTGTCTGTCACGACTCCAGCAGTCAAAACATCAAGCCCTGATTCTTCATCGGTATAGAGACACTCTTCTATGGTATGCGTACCTATGAGCAAGTTGCTCATTCCTGGCTGTGAACCAGAGATGCCAAAACGGTGTGCAACCGATGGTTTTCTCAAATCGCAGTCTATCAGCAGTGTTTTTTCCATTTGTGCCAGTGAAAAAGCCAAATTGATACTCGAGGTTGTTTTTCCTTCCTCTGGCAGTGAAGACGTAACCATTACTACATGATGATCTTTGTTGGTGTTGGCAAGTAAATAGCTAGTCCGAACGGTTCTAATCGCTTCTGTTAGCTCTCGGTGTTTCGAATCAAAATAGGTTTTTAGCGTCAGAGGACCTCGAGTTTTTATTGCCGGTACAATACCGAGCAAGCTTAGTGATAACTGTTTTTCGACCTGTTTTACATCAAGGAATGTATCGTTTATTGCATCAGCAATGAAAGCAACAACACACGCCAAACCAAACGAAGCGATAAACGCTAGCAATACAATCAGTTTACGATTCGGTTTGCTTGGTGCGAGGGGCGGATTGGCAAAATCGGTAAAACGAGCAATCGTAGCATTAAAGTCGCTCGATGCACTGGTCTCTTTTTGACGACTTAAAAAGAGATCAAACAGCTTTCGGTTTGTTTGGACTTCGCGCTTTAGCTCTGAATATCGTGCATTTTTTACGGATAGGCTTTGAAACTCTGATTTGCGTTTCTCAAGTTCCCGATGCAAAGAACTTTCAGCTTGCTTAGCTGCCTGTAACTCATTGTTGATCCCATTTAATAACTGTTTTAGTTCGGCATTTAAATTGCGTTTTACAGAGGCTAACTCGGCTTGAGCTGATTTTAATTTTGGGTGTTTGTCACCATAACGTTTTGATAGTTCTGAGACTTTCTTTTCAGCTTGCACTTCAGCCAATTTGACATCTCGTATCGTCGGGTGGTTAGAGATCTCTGGGATAGATGCAAGGGCCGAGAGGTCACCATCTTGACGGCTGTACGTTTGAGCGACCAAATAAAGTGTTTCAGCTGCAACGCGTCTGTCTCTCGTTTTATTCAATTGAGAGGTCAGTTCTTCAAGTTCTTGGGATGCTAGGCTTTCAACGCCTTGGATATCAACGAGTCCTTCAGATTTTAAAAATGTTTGTAGTTGAGCTTCTGACTTTTTTAGTTGTTCGCGCAAATCACCCATGCGGTTGTTGAGCCAGCTATTCGCCTTCAGTTCAACTTGAAGTTTGTCTTCGATATGACTATCCATAAAGACGTTACCAATCTCATTGGCAATTTGAGCCGATAATTTAGGGTCTTTACTGGTGTAGAAAATATTCACTAGTTGAGTTTTTCTTATTGGGCTAACTTCTAGCCCACGCTTAAACTTAGCCAGAACCAATCGGCTAGTCCGATAGCTTTGGTCTTCCTGTGATATTTCTGCGGGCTCTTTCTTGAACGATTTCAGAACAGGAAACCATTCCAATACATCGAATTTAAACCCAGTTTTTTGATTATTTTCTACAGTAGGGTCAAATTCTGGGTGACTGGCAAGGTTAAGGCGTTTAATGACTTCCTCTGCGACTCGGTCTGATTTCAAAATCTCTATTTGAGTCAAATAGTATTCTTGGCTTTTGGTATCTAAACCATAGATGTCTTCAATCGAAACGGCTTTTGCTTGCTTTGATTCGATGATCAGTGAGGCGCGAGCGGTATATTGCGAAGGAATTGATAATGCAATCAATACCGCGATAGCGGTGACCATCGTAGAAAAAAGTAGAATACGCCATTTATAGTTGAGAAGAACATGGACGTACTGACGAACATCAATAACTTCATCTGAGTTCAAGTGATTTTTAATTAAAGAGTTTTCCATACAACTAAGTTACCTAAAAAAAGCTTTCTTCTACGGTGAGAATGTCACCAGGCTGAATTTTATGAAGTAATGTTACTTTTACTGGCTTGGCCTCAGGAGCATCACTTGATGATATATAGATCTTAGTTTTAGACGCTCGCTCTGTGAATCACCCGCAATCGTAATGGCTTTGTTTACGGTTAACCCCGGATGATACGGGTAACTCCCGGATATCTTTACTTGCCCGTTGATAAAATAGGGACGATATTCGACTATGCTGACAAAAACATTGGGGTTAACCAGATACCCATCGATTAAACCATTGTGGATAGCAGTTTTTACTTCCTCAATCGTTTTTCCTTTCAGCTTAATTCGTCCCAAAAAAGGGTAATCAATGTTACCACTGTCACCTACACGCGTTTCAATAGATAACTCTGGTTCATCATAAACTTGAATCCGAATTTGATCCCCAACGCCTAACTTATAAAAACTCTCATTGGCCAATGTTGACCAGGAAAGACAGCTTAACAGAATGACTAAGAAGTACTTCATCGTAAGTTACATCACCCCTTCAATAGCAAAATAATACACATTTTGATCGTAGCTTAACGAACTGATATTGGAATCTCTCGATTCAAGTTGATAGCCGACTTTGAATGTTAGCCAACGACGAAAATCATAGCTCAGCGAAAGTGTTAGTTTACTGGTGTCATCGTCGCGAGCAGTGCTAGTGTAATTCTCGCTCAATAGAGAATAATCGACGTTAGAGGAGATGATGTCGCTCCAATTATGTGTCCAGTTTGCGTTATACACTTTGGTATCGATTGAATCACCGGTACCGTCGGTATCGGTTGATTTACGATTTGTTTTCAACTGAACTGCAGAGTATGTGCGGATGAGATAAGTGACATCAATATCCCATGAAAAAGAGTCAAAATCTTCTCTAGAAGAGGATTCAAAATCTTTATGTTGCATACCAACCTTGGCATTTCCCTGTAGTTTTCCTGTCGCGTCCCAAGAGGTACCAACATACCCCATATAATGGGTGCTGTCTTTGAGAGTTGAGCCAGGGGCTATATCACTATAATGCCTATCATTAACGATAATTTGGAAAACTAGCGACGTTTTTGGCAGCGCTTTATAGTACAGAGAGCTGTTGAATCGTAACTCATCCCAATTTTGGTATTGAGTAATAGTTTGGTTGTTTTTGTAGTCCAAATTACCCCAACCAAGGTTGGTTTCTATTCGACCTTTGGCGTCTTCGCCACCAAAACCGTAACCGAGGTTGAAGTTATTGGTGTTGTATTTGTTGTAGGACAAATTGAGTGTCGTATCGTTATCGCCACGCTGTTCATGAGTTAATGCAAGAGCATAACTCAAGTCAACTCGATGCTTGGAATTGAGTTCCCAGTCACTGGCTAAATCAAAGAAATGGTCAGTGTAGCTATCTTTGCTAGAGCTGAAAAAATCGCCTCTTTGTAGTCGATAACCTACGCGATGTTTCTGGCCACTTGTCGGCTCTATTGCTAAACCGATACCTGGCTCGAATACTGAATATTGGGAATGTTCGAGATCTTGTGACTCCTTTGCTAAGTTGTCGTTATAACCCGTTGATAAATTTAAAAAAGGTACAATGGCAATCCCTGATTCAGTCATAATTGGGTTAGGTTGTGGTTTTGCTTGTACGGCTGATAACGCAAAAAAAGCCAAACCAAAGGACGCGATTCTATTTAAATTAGTTGTGTTCATATGAGTATGCTTTTCCATTCTAGTAAGCATTATTGCCTACAAATCCTTTAAATACGGTGAGAAATACGATTTTGATATCGAACCACAACGACAATCTGTGTATATAGTCCAAATCAAATTGGACACGTTTTTCCATTTTATCTAGCGTATCGGTTTCACCACGCCAGCCATTAATTTGTGCCCAGCCAGTGATTCCTGGTTTTACTTTATGTCTTAGCATGTAGCGGTTAACGATCGTTCTATACTGTTCATTATGTGCCACGGCGTGAGGGCGAGGACCAACAATTGACATTCGACCTTGTAGCACATTAATAAACTGTGGTAGCTCATCTAATGACGTCTTCCTAATAAACGCACCAAAAGGAGTCACTCGGGGATCATTTTTTGTTGCTTGTGTAACCTTGTTCCCATTGTCCATGGCACGCATGCTTCTGAATTTCCATACTTTGATAGATTTTCCATCCAGTCCATAGCGCATCTGTTTGAAAATAATAGGGCCTGGTGAGCTGAGTTTCACGCCTACCGCAACCGCAATAAGGACAGGGCTGATTAAAATCAAGATAAGACTACTTAAGACTAAATCTTCAAAACGTTTTAGCCACGTACCTAACCCATTGAATGGTGTATCAAAAATACTAAAAGCATTAACATCGCCGATGGTATACCAACGCGAATGCAGTAAATTGAAGGTAAAAAAATCCGGCACAATATAGGTATTCACTGTGCTATCCGAAAAGGCCTCTAGAATCTTGCTGATTCGATGCTGGGCTTGCATTGGTAGTGCTATGTACACACTTTTTACTTGACCGTTTTTGGCAAGTGTTAATGCATCATTAACTTTACCGAGCACCGGAATATCTCCTGCAATACGTTCATCACTTCTGTCATCGTAAAAACCAGCAAGTTGGATACCTAACTCAGGGTTATTAATGAGATTTTTCGATAGTTCTAGGCCTTGCGGTGTCATGCCTATAATGACCGCTTTGGTGGTGTGGTAACCTTTTTTATGCAGATAATAAATGACTGTAAATGCGACGAAGCGCCAAAGCAGTAATAAAGTAAATGAACCCACAAACCAGAAACCTAAAATTAAGCGTGAGAAATCGCTTCCTGTTTTTGTGAAATAACCAACTAAAGTTAAGCAGCCAACGGTTGAAGCCCAACAAAATGCAGTATGTAGAGTTAAAACTCTAAGTTTTGTGGTTCGCCAACCGCTATATATATCAAGGCTTTCAGCAATAAAGGAATAGAAAATAACCCCTAAAAGTCCCACTGATATATAAGACATGGTAACGATATGTGAGTGAAACTTAAGTGTAATATACATAGTGATCAGTATTACTAAACAATCTATCAGGCGGTAGAAAAATTTACCTTGATAGTTAGAAATACGGATCCTTCCTCTTTCACCCATTGTAGAAGCTCCTAACCGCTCAATTATTAAGGTAACGAATGATAATTATTTTTTAGCAGTGCATTCTCATATTAAGCACCGACGACTTCAACTGATTAGGTGCATCAAAAATAAGACGCGATGTGTGATATATAGAATGCGTGACTGTATGTGGTTTTTTTCAATTTGAGATAGAGGAGTGGCGAAAGAAGACGCCTTGTGCAACTAAAAAGGTTCCCGTTAAAATGGGCAACCCAATCTTCTTTTACGTGCGTGTGCTCGCATCAATAATGAAATTTTAATAATTAAGAATGGCGAACATAGTAAAGAAAAAGCGATATTTTCGGTAGATAGGGAGTGAGAATTGAGGTAAACCTATGTAATTGCCGTTTTACAAGGTGTAAAGCAGAATGGTTGACATTCGGCTTATCATTATCCAACTTACTGTTTAGCATGAGTTACCTTACCATCCATCATGAAAAAACCGCATGATAATTTCTGTAATTTGTTCTTTATGACCGAGATCAAATTATGTAGAATATGCGCCATATCACGGTGACGAAAACGTTTGCTTTTGGTCGTTGTGTGGTTTTTTGAAACTTTCAGTAAAATCTGAGTCAGGAGATACAGATGCTTAAGCGTGATATGAACATCGCAGATTACGATGCGGACCTGTTCGCAGCCATTCAAGAAGAAACCCTTCGTCAGGAAGAACACATTGAACTTATCGCTTCGGAAAACTATACAAGCCCACGTGTAATGGAAGCGCAAGGTTCACAGCTCACTAATAAATACGCTGAAGGTTACCCAGGTAAACGCTATTACGGTGGTTGTGAGTTTGTCGACAAAGTGGAAACGCTGGCGATTGAACGTGCATGTGAATTGTTTGGTGCAGACTATGCGAACGTGCAGCCGCATTCAGGCTCACAAGCAAACAACGCGGTTTATATGGCTTTGCTTAACGCAGGTGATACCGTATTAGGAATGAGCTTGGCACACGGTGGTCATTTGACTCACGGCTCTCCTGTTAACTTTTCCGGTAAATTGTACAACATCATTCCTTATGGAATTGATGAGAAAGGCCAAATTAACTACGAAGAGATGGAAGCATTAGCGGTTGAGCATCAGCCAAAAATGATCATCGGTGGCTTCTCTGCTTATTCGCAAGTTTGCGATTGGAAAAGAATGCGTGAAATTGCTGATAAAGTAGGCGCGTACTTGTTCGTTGATATGGCGCATGTAGCTGGTTTGATTGCGGCGGGTGTTTACCCTAACCCAGTTCCTCATGCCCACGTAGTGACGACCACTACCCACAAAACACTGGCAGGTCCTCGTGGTGGCCTTATTCTTTCGAATGCAGGTGAAGACTTATATAAGAAGCTTAACTCAGCGGTGTTCCCCGGTGGTCAAGGTGGTCCTTTAATGCACGTTATCGCAGGTAAAGCGGTCGCGTTCAAAGAAGCACTAGAACCGGAGTTTAAAGAGTATCAAAAACGTGTCGTGGCTAATGCGAAAGCGATGGTGGCTGAGTTTTTAGATCGTGGTTACAACATTGTTTCAGGTTCCACAGAAAATCACCTATTCCTTGTCGATTTGATCGATAAAAATATTACAGGTAAAGATGCTGATGCAGCATTGGGTGCGGCTAACATTACAGTGAACAAAAACTCGGTGCCGAATGATCCGCGTAGCCCATTTGTGACTTCTGGTATCCGTGTGGGTTCCCCATCAATTACTCGTCGTGGTTTTACTGAGGCTGATGCAAAAGCACTAGCTGGATGGATGTGTGATATTTTGGATAACATGGGTGATGAATCTGTTATTCAAGCAACGAAGGCAAAAGTGTTGGAAATTTGTAAGCGTTTGCCTGTATACGCGTAG
>AEZC01000140.1 GCA_000257205.1 Vibrio ordalii ATCC 33509
ACTTTTAGTTTGTTAGCGAGATGCAACTCATCGTTCTGTTTGCGGATTAATTGAATGTTGCTTTCGAGCTCTTTATTTTGCGCTTTAATCAGCTGCATTTTTTCTCGGATTGAACGCTGCATACGCTCAAAACTGACTGCGAGTCGACCAATCTCATCTTTACGATCGGTATTGATAACATTTTCATCTAAATCCCCAGCTGATACTTTTTCTGCCGCCCAAGTGAGCTTCAGTAGGGGAGAGGTAATAAAATTAGAGAGATAATGTGAAGCGATGACGACTAAAATAATCGCGGTTAGCATGGCGAAAATAAATAATTTCTCAAGTTGATGAACTCGCGCATAAGCCTCTTTTTCTGGTATCTCTACCACCAAAGCCCAATTGATATTTTTGTTTGCAACAGGTGCATAGGCGGCAATGGTTTTCTCATTCAATGTATTGGTGTAAGTACCAACGGCACTCAACCCAGAAAGCGCAAGATTGATCACTTTTTGACTAGTCTCGATTTCTTGCTGCGTGTAAGAGAGTATTCGAGAATGATGATCTTGCCCGACCAGTAAAGTCCTTATTTGCGATGTCGCATTGGTGTCAGCAACGAGTTTTGTGATGCCATTGTTTGGTAGGCGGAACATGGCGTAGCTGTGCAGGTAGCCCTGTTGAATAATGGGCGCGCCAAGCCAAGCAACTGATTGCCCTTCTTGTGGTGAAAAGTCAGAAATAATGACTGGTGTATATTCTTCATTGGTTTTTCGTTGTTCGCTAACTTGCTGCTCTAACTGGCGGAATGTTTTACCCAGATTACTATCTTTGTATTTTCCAGTCAGTAAATTGGTCCCATAGTTGTCGTGCTTATAAACGGAATAAACGACATCACCATCGAGATCCACCAGTAAAATATCGTCAAAATCAGAACGTTTAAGCAGTTCTAAATACGCCCAATGATAGCGTTTGTGCAGTAGGCGATACCGTTCACTGCCTACATAGCTGCTCGATTGTGGCAATATTGACGTTTTTATCTGATCACCAGAGCCAGGAATATAACGCTGCTGGGCATGCTCACGAGCTTGATCAATATCCAGACCAAGTCTTTGGAACGCATTGACTAAGCCGTAAAAACGCCCTCCACTGGCATAAGCTAACTCTGAACGAACAAACCCCATCACTTCTGATTCTTTGGCCGCGAGGTAATCGAGAACTTGCTGTTGCTTTGTGTCTCTGACTGACAATAAGTGAGACGTGCTTTGTTCTTGAAGATCTTTAGTGTGTGATTGCAGAAAAAAAATGGCAGTCACAGTTAAAGGCGTGATGCTCAAAACGAGAAAAGCCAGCATAAGAGTATTTTGCAGGCGCTTAAATTTTTGCTTACGAGAGAACCTAAACATAGAAAAAGGCATTACTTTCCGTGAGGTTTTAACGGCATGAGGTAGTCGTTAAAGTGAATGAAAAAACAAAGAAAACCTAAAGTGACGAAATTAACGAGTTTTTTTACTTTGACAAGTAAGTCCTGTGGAAAGCGTGGTCACTAACACAAAATTGGTAAAAATCATTCAGTTTAGTGACCAATTGAGAGTGGATTACACTTATTGTTGCGACTTTTGTAATGTTTTTTTTGCGTGGTAAATGATGAATTTGTTAGTTTTATTTAACACCTCGCAATGACCATAAGCCTGTTCAATTAGCGGGGTATATTTAAGAAAACTGTTGGCCACAATAAAAAGTTCGCCTTTTGCGGTTTGATGGCTTGGTGCGTTCGCCAGTAAGGCTTCTGTCGCACTATAGCTGGTCTCTAATCCGGAGTGGAAAGGGGGGTTTGAGACGATAAATTGGTAATCTTTAGCGGTATCTGAGTAGACATCAGAGGCAAATACATTCCCTGATATGTTATTCGCTATCAAGGTTGCTTTGGTTGATTCAATCGCAAGCGCGCTGATATCGCACAGTTCAATCTCGATATCTGGGTTTAATGTAGCCATTACTGTACCCAGGACACCAGCACCACAACCAAAGTCGAGAACTTTACCCCTCAGTTTAGGTAGTGTATCAAGTAACAGTTGGCTGCCGAGGTCAAACTCACCATGACTAAATACGCCAGGTAAACTTTTAACAATCAGTGAGTGTTGCTGATACTGCACCTGATAAGTTTTGAACCAGTCTGCAATTTGGAAGCTCGGTGGCTGCTGAGTGCATTGCCCCCAATAGAACGAACAGCGTCGAGCTGAATCATACTTTTTAACCACCCCATAAGCTGCAAACATTTTTTCAATGCTTTTTATGCCCGAGCGGTTTTCACCTACCACCACAATCTCAGTCTCTTTGCCCAGTTTGGCCAACAGCATCGCAAGCAGATATTGAGCTTCCTGCTTCGCTTTGGGCCAGTAAAGCAAAATCATGTCAGCATCGGTTTTTTGCTCAAATTGAGCGCCAAAATGACATGTAATTTGCGAATAGGATTCGAGTTGGCGGTAGTAACCATAATGAGTGGTGAACACCGAAACAGAGCGACAATGATTGGCTAACTCTACAGGAAATAAATCCTCCGCTTCTCCAGCCACTAAAAGATGTTTTCCTTCGAAATAAGCAAGCTGACGTTGGGCAATTTGGCTTGGTGCGGTGTAACTGGACATAGTGGGCTCTGCGCTGAAAAAGAGGGGCAGATTCTCGCACAGTCTGCCCCTTGCTTCTAGCTTGATCGTCAGTAAGTCAAAAGTTAGCTATTATCTTGTTGATTGAGAAAACCTTTAAACTCTTCCTCATAAATATTAAACAGCACCATAGTGATGGCAAAAATAAGTGGTCCGTAAATTAACCCAATCAGGCCAAATAGCTGAATACCACCGAGCAGAGAGAAGAAGATCATTAAGGTGTTCATGCCCGCGCTCCCTTGCATTAAAAAGGGCCGCAATAAATTATCAATTGAGCCAACAACGATAACGCTCCAGAGGGCCAAGAATATGCCCCATGTGCTATCCCCGGTTAGAAAGAGATAAACAGTGGCTGGAATCCATATCAGAGCTGTACCGATAACCGGAATAAAAGAAGCAAATCCCATCATAGTTCCCCAAAATAACCCAGGGAAACCTGCGAGCCACATACCAAACCCGCCCGCAAAGCCTTGCGCTATTGCGGTTAAAAATGACCCCATGACAGCCGATTTGGAGACTTGCTCAATTTCGCAGAGCAACCTGTCTTCTTGACTACGCGACAACGGCAAGATATGCCTAAGAGCACTGATGAGTTTATCGTGATCACGCAGTAGAAAAAACAACACGAACAGCATTAAGAAGAAATCCATCAAAAAACTGGTCGCATCACCGAGCACTTTTGCACTGATACTAACTAAGTTGGCACCAAATGAGCTGGCAAATTGCCCCACTTTTTGTGCGATTTGTTGTGGCTGAATTTCATCAAAGGGCAAATATTGATTGGCAATGGAAAGCCCTTTGACAACCAAAGGATGCGCGAAGGCAGTTTGAATGCCCCCATGAGTCACCCATTGATACATGTTCTGAGAAAATACCGACCCTTGCTGCACAATAGCAGCAAAGACAAACAGCAGTGGAATCACAATAATAAAGGTCAAAATGATGCACGAGAGAAATGAGGCGGTATTTTTGTATTTGGGGATTTTTCGTTCGAGCCACTCATGAATGGGAAACATCAATAACGAGATGATGAAAGCCATAACAATCGAGTTGATATAAGGTGCAATCAACAGATAACAAGCAATAGCCGCAATAATAAGTGCGGCAATGAGTACCCAGTGGCTAGAGGTGATTTTCACTTTTTCTGACACGTTGTTAATCCAACCTTGTAAAGTAATGGGGTTATAATGACTGCAAATCAGCGTGTTATCAATGAGGAACTGATGAGATGGGATGTTGTGATAATGAAAAAGGGTGTCAAAACCAGCATAAAAAAAAGTTGAAGCTACCGTGGTTTGCCATCAGCATGATGGCGTTGGTCGTTTTAGTGATTTATTACTGGCAATGATAGGCTGTTTATTGAATCTGAAATGAATAAAGGGCTGATCTACAGCCCTTTATACTATGATGAGTCTGCCTAATGGTGCTTATCCCGCTTGAGCTGCCATCATCGCAAAACAGCGATCGGCTGCTTCTAGTGTTGCTTCAATCTCTTTAGAGCCGTGAGCCAAAGAGGTAAAGCTTGCTTCAAAAGCTGAAGGTGCTAAATAGACACCATGCTCGAGCATCAAGTGGAAGAAGCGCTTGAAACGTTCAACATCACATTTTACGACTTCTTCATAACAGGTGACGCGCTCTTGATCGGTAAAAAAGAAGCCGAACATGCCACCAACTTGGTTCACCAGCAAAGGAATACCGTGTTTGTCTGCAAGTTCTTTGAATCCATCAGCCAATTGCTTTGTTTTGGCCGCGAGACGTTTTTCATTGCCTTCTTCTTTTAGAAGCGTCAAGCAAGCATAACCCGCAGCCATAGCCACAGGGTTACCTGATAGCGTACCAGCTTGGTACACCGGACCCGTTGGAGCGATGTATTGCATCACATCACGGCGTCCACCAAAAGCGCCAACAGGCATACCACCGCCAATCACTTTCCCCAGTGTTGTTAAGTCTGGTTTGATGTTGTAGTAAGCCTGTGCACCACCTAGTGCAACACGAAATCCTGTCATTACTTCATCAAAGATCAGCAGAGCACCTTCTTGGTCACAGATGTCACGCAAGCCTTCATGGAACCCTTCAACTGGTGGAATGCAGTTCATGTTGCCCGCGACCGGTTCAACGATAATGCAGGCTATTTGGCCTTTATTGGCCGCGAACAATTCGTGTACAGATTCTAAATCATTAAAAGTGGCGGTCAGTGTATGTTTAGCAAAATCAGCAGGCACACCAGGAGAGCTTGGTTGACCTAACGTTAAGGCGCCAGAGCCTGCTTTCACTAGCAAGCTGTCTGCATGACCGTGATAGCAGCCTTCAAATTTTAAAATTTTATCGCGGCCAGTGAATCCACGAGCTAAACGAATGGCGCTCATCGTCGCTTCGGTACCGGAACTGACCATGCGTAGTTGTTCCATCGATGGAACCAGCTCAGAAACCAACTCCGCCATATCGATTTCCATCTCGGTCGGCGCACCAAAACTGAGACCACGCTGCGCAGCGCCTATCACAGCTTCACGAATAACCGCATGATTATGGCCAAGTATCATTGGCCCCCAAGAGCCGACATAATCAATATAAGCTTTGCCATCAGCATCAAAAATCAACGGGCCGTCTGCGCGGTCGATAAAAATAGGCGAGCCACCAACTCCGTTAAAAGCACGTACAGGAGAGTTCACTCCACCGGGAATTGCACGTTGTGCCTTTTGATAAAGCTCTGCTGATTTGGTCATGGATTTATCCTCTTTTGCTTGTTCGGACCAGTTGGTGTCGCATTGTATACCCAAACTCACCAAAGGCACTTTTTTTCACTCATTTTCTGAGTCCATTCACAGCCCAATGAATGCCGTATAGTGTACAACTTACGCGACAGTGACTGCTTTTTAAGTGCATAATGCCTCGTTAGTTGGAGTTTTAACTTAAGTGGCGGTGAATACTTGAACGAATAGGTCAGGTATTAGATAATCAGCGCATTATTAAAAGAATCACCTTTACAGGCATAAGTTCATCATAATAAGCCTGACAGGTATTAACTCGAGTGAGAGAGGCCATCGTGAGTGAAGTCAATATACCCTTGTCATTTTCTGATACTGCAGCACAACGCGTAAAAGCGTTGATTGCTGAAGAAGAGAACCCAGCGCTGAAACTGCGCGTTTATATTACCGGTGGTGGTTGCAGTGGTTTCCAATATGGGTTTACTTTTGATGAGAATGTAAACGATGGCGATACAACCATTATTAATAGCGGCGTGACCTTAGTCGTTGACCCAATGAGTTTACAATATTTGATGGGTGGAATAGTCGATTATACGGAAGGTTTAGAAGGCTCGCGTTTTTTTGTCAATAATCCTAATGCAACAACAACATGCGGTTGTGGTGCATCATTTAGTGTTTAACTAAAATCAATTCGATGTGCGATCAAGTGGCCGTTGCCGATTAAAGATTAAGAGCTCTACCTATTAGGATATTTCGTAGGGCTTTGCCTAGTTAAAGGCAATAACATCATAAAGGACTATCTATGCCTGATACCAACATCAGCCGTTCATCTATTGGCCTCTTTTTTTCGCAACGACCTTGGCTACTCTCGACGATTTTTATTCTAGTTCTCTGTTTTTGGTTAGGTTTTGGGGTATTGAAAGCGGAAGAGCCCCGGCAAACTACCAATGACACCATTCCTCTTGCGAAAGTGATTTACCAATCTTTTGAGGCTGAATTGACCGATAAGCATATCGATCTTTACGGTCGGACCGCACCTAATCGTC
>AEZC01000141.1 GCA_000257205.1 Vibrio ordalii ATCC 33509
AAAAGAGAAGAGTTTACTCGTATTCGCTAGTATCGGCTAGGTTTTGCCTATTTGAGCCTAAAAAAACACCCCCTGTTTTCTACAAAATCAGGAGGTGTTTTTAGGTTTATATGGGCGCAATTGTCAAACAGACACGCCCACAAAGGCTGGTTTTAACCCGTGAAAGACATGATTACGACAAGCTAAACTTCCCGGTATTCACATCCGACCATGCGGCCATAATCGCTTGCTGAGGCTGAGAAGCTAATCCATCCATAAAGTTGCTTTCTCCCACCTTAGGCGCGAAGGAACTCATCGCTTGAATGAGGTTGTCTAACGCATTATCAGTCAAACAGGTATATTCCTGCTCGCCTTGAGCATCTTTTTCACCTAAACCGATAATAAGTTTGGCTCGATTATTTGCAAAATAATCATTGAAAGTCACACAACCTAACGCATCAAATAGCGTTTGATCGGAAGAGGTATCAGTATGGCGTGCCATAGAAATTTTCAGATCGTAACCACTACGCTCAAACCATAAACGGTTCCAATCAATACCGTTGAAGATGATGTTTTCACCTTGGCGAATATCTTCAACCACGTTATCGATCACCTCACCACTGACCACAAAACTGTCTACGCCAGCACCGCCTTTGAACGTATTTTGGTAACCCCCAAGCACCATGACATCGTTACCTTCACCACCGTTTAATGTGCTGAATTTTGAGATGGCGGCGGCAATTAAGTAATCCTCGCCCTCGCCAGCATTAATCGAAGCATGGTAACCCATCAGTTTAACTTCATCGTTTCCTTGTCCAGCATCAATTCGGTTGTAATTGCCAAAGACTTTCGCAAAGTCGTTGCCTGCACCAAGATCAAGTTGGTTGTTATTACCAATCATCACTGCAAAGTCTTGATCGTCTCCCATGTCCACACGGTTGAAGTTACCTGAAGTGACCGCATAGTCATTACCTGACCCCATGGTGATCTCACCACCTTCGCCAAAGACAAAGGATTGATCATCACCCGCGCCCATAAAGACGTGGTTAATGCGTCCGGCCACAACCGCCGTATCATTACCATCACCGCCGAACATCATGTTCTCGCGACCCATTAAAACGCCCATATCGTGGCCTTCACCGCCGGTGAAAATATTGGAGACTCCCGTTGCGTAGAACACATCGTCTCCACGTCCTCCCCAGAAGTTATTATTGTCGCCGAGATAAGCGCCGAGATCTTTACCGTCACCACCCCAGTTGAAGTTGTAATTGCCCAGAGAAACATTCATATCGCCATCCCCTTGCAAATGCCCACTGTTACGAAGGAAATCAAACGTTTTATCCTTCATATTGAGCAAATCGGCGGTGAGATTCTGCTTCAGATTACTGACCAATGATGCCATCTCTGTCTGCTTATCTTTGCTAAACATAGTGGCAAATACATTGGGCAAATTGAGCGCATTAAAACCAAATGCACGCTCTGGTTTACTTTCTTCAACAGTGGCTGATACGTTTTCCGTTGCCGCAGGCGCGCCATTGAGAGTCACTTGCGCTGTATCGTTTTCCTCTGGTGATTTCTCTTTCAGTCCATGACTTTCAGCAAAGGATTGAAGACCATCAGCCCCCATATCGATTCCCGCTTTGAGGCTATCTAGCAATTTTTCTGGGTCAGTAAATGCGCTGAGCTGCTCACCACAAAACTCGCCAATCACTTCGAGCATCTCTTTTAAAATGGCAACGCCATCTACCGCTTCATCAGTACGAGAGACTATTTTGCCATCAGCGGTGTAATTGACACCGAAGATATCACCTAAAGTCGTCTCTGCACCGACCTCAGCAAATTTACCCAGCAGCTTATTCTTAAGCTGACGAGGCAAGTCTTGCGGATTATAGGTAAAGGTCGTTTGAGCCATTCCCGTTGCTGAGAATTGCTGGGTTAACACGCCAAACAATGAACCGAGATTGGTATCCAAAATCGCTTGGATGTTGTCTCCGAACATAAAGTTCCAGTTGCCCGTGGTGACCTGAATATCGGCTCCTTGACCACCGACCGCGAAGTTAAAGGCCAACTTCTCGTTCATTTGACGGAACTTATCCGCGCGGCTCATCTTGCCAGTATCATGATTACTATTGCCACTTAACCACTGGTTGTACTTTTTATTCAACGTTGCTTCAGCATCAGACTTCAAGCCGCGGCTGCTGCGCTCATTCTGAGAGTCCAAATCAACCAAACTGCTGTAGTCAACACTGCTGGTTTGATCGAGACAAGACATCTCTTTGACAAATTTTTTCGCACCAGAGAGTGTCCACTGCTGTTCTTGAACCGCTAACCAATCTGCACCCTTTCCTGATTGTGCGATGCTTTGTAATACTCCTGAAATACGTGATGCACCATCAAATGGATTGACCAGTGGCGGTGTCGGGATCGACTTATCCATCATCACGATAAGGTCATTACTGCGACCCATATTGAAACTTACGTTGCGGTTACCCATAAACATTTGAGCACCTTCAAGCGCCTGATAACCAGCGATATCGACACTATGTTTGCTGTCACCATTACCAATATGAACCATGACATTGTTGTCACCAAAGGCCAGCGACTTAAAGCCTCCCGTACCCACTTTAATACCAACATTTGACGTACCCCAGTTAACTGCGGTGAACTCACCATCACCGACGTTGACCTGAATATTGCCCGAGTAGCTGAGCTTATTGTCACTGCCAGCCGATGCCGTAGTATCCGTTTCCGGTTTACGCTTTTCAGGTGCTTCAAACACCTCACTGTTGTCGCCGATGGCACCACGTGCTGGCTCATTAACCTCACTCGCACCAACACGAGAAAGATGGATATCCCCTTCCGCCACACCGTTACGAATGATCTCGTCACGTACGGTAACTTCGCCTTGCGTATTCCAAGTCAGTGAGACTTTATTGTTTTCAGCCTTTTGTACCCAATTTCCATTGGCATCTTGAGTATGTTTGCGCCCTGTTGTATCTACCGCTACATCAGAGTTGCGAACCGACACATCCACACGAAGACCATTAACATCCATGGCATTGATAAATTGATGGCCAAAGCCTTTCTGCTTGTCATCACTCACTAAAGAGCAACCGACAATACTGATATGGTCAGGCTTTTTGCTGATGTTTTCCGCTTGACCGAATGCCTGCTGGAACTTCGCCAATTTCACTGCAAGTTCATCGGCACTGTAGCCACTTAAGCGAGTGTTGTTGTTTTCTGAATCATCACGCCCATGGCCAACCAATTGCCAGCGCAGCTTTCCATCCAGTTTCGATGGGTCACCATACACCACGCGATAATTCCCTTCAGAATCGAGCTGAACGACCACACTGTTTTCAGGATGCTTGCCAGCTAGATTTGCCGCCGCTTTTGCAACTACTGAATCGTTTTCCATTTGAACAATCACTTGGCCGTCAAAGCGCGTTTCACCGCCGTCATCTTTAGGTACAACCGCTATCTGACTCCAATCGTCGACGTTTTGATTGTCTAAAGCAGTCACTGATAACGTTGATACCGTGCTATCGGCTTGATGATCACCGAGTCTATCCAGTTGAACTTCTTTTTCAAAATCAACAGCTTTTTCTTTCAATTTATTAGCGAGTTCATCTCTCACATTCAAGAACTCATGAGACAATTTACGTTTTGGTGTAAAGAGTGGGTCATCAAGGCCAGCATTCCACTTATCATTAAGTGATGCTCGGTAACTGACATTAATCGCTACCTGCTGGAAATTAGAAAACTCCTGCGGATCACGAATCACCACCGCACCTTGCTCATTCACATTGAAATACGTTTGGATAGAGCCCTTTCCTTCGCCTAAACCATCTTCCATAAAGAAGCTTTTAGGTACAAAGAAAGTCGCAGGGAAATTGTCCGCCATTACCGCATAAGGGTTTGCGTCGTCTGCACCATGATGCACCATCTCTAGGCCATCGGTTCTGCCCAAGCTGGTATTGATCACATCTTTCAGAGTTTTTAAGCGATCGCTCACAACGCCAAGGCTCGCCCCATCCTTCTTGTTATAAAGCACCTCACTGTCGTATAGCTCTTTATACTTAGGCGTTAAGTCTTCGTAAGTAACAGACTCTTTCCACTGTTCCCAAGTTAATGGTTGCTTGACCTTATCTTGCGGCCCTAGCTCTGCGTAGGAATACATCACAGTAAACAAATCATAGTCTGCTGTCATCGGCTGTTTAGATACAGGATCACCAATCACTTTGAACGGCGCTAGCTCACCATCTTTCATGTAATGAACCTGCCACAGATCTTTGCTCTCAACAGTCACTTTATTCAGGAAGAAAGTGACTGTTTGATCACCATTGGTTGCCGTTGTTTTGTACATACCGCTTTCTGCATCAAACTCAAGAGCTGTCAGTGACTGATATTTAGACACCAACTCATCTATTCGAACCTGATTCAGATACAAATCGGCACTTACCGCATTACCAGACTCAATGGATTGTTCAGCATAGCCGTTAAATTTATCGAGATCTCTTCTCGCAGATGCTTTGGCAAATGACTGATCTACAGGAATAAAACCAGACATTGGCCCCCAATCAGAGCTTTTCGCCTTAACGAATAAACCTTTACTGCTATAGAGCTTAGAATCAATCAGTGACTTCGACTTCTCATCAACGGGTCGAACACCGATAATGACATTTTCACGCTCAGAAACCTCCGCCAATATTTTCTGATCGATATCAGGCATACCAAGCTCGATGGTTTCTGGTTGTACGATTGGCTCGAGAACTAAATCTCTGGATTGATAACTCTTATGGCGAGAATCTGCGTTTGATACCGTCTCCGCATCACCCAATACAGGCTTGTTTTTCAGTAATGTGGTGATTTCATCGTGATCAAACGAAGTAATTACACTTTCATTGATGGTTGAAGTGTTTTGGTTGATCGCCATACCAATCGTTTTACCATCAAATAAATTACGTATCGTTTCACCAGCATGAAACTCTTCGGTGTACTTAGCAACGATGTGTAAATTTTGATCCGTTTCTTTCACCGCTTCAATGCGTAGATGAGCACCTGGTTTGAGTAAGACTTCCGCTTGATTTAACTGCGCAAGCCCAGCAACGTTAGTTCCTTTGGCATCAAGAATGGTCAGAATAACTGTATCTTTCCCACCTCGGAAACTTTTAGCCAATTCAGTACTGGTTGATGTAGAGGTAAAACCTTGATCGCTAAATAACTGGCCAGGAGTCACTTGTGAAGCAAGATCGCTCAAGCTTACTCCTGGCATGAAAGCTCTATAAACAGTGCCTTCAAATGTCTCAAGCTTACTTAAACCTTTGACAGCGTTAACGGCATTGTCTTTGACAAAATAGGCCAGCTTCTCTTCTTTCCTTAAAGCTTCATTCACATATTGGAAGCCTTCACTGGTATACCATTTAATTCCTTTTATCTCGTCATCCGACAGTTGTACGTTATTAACTACCGCTTCACCGGTCTCTCTTCCTTGTACTAGTTGTTGGTCTTGCAGCTCTTTATTAAAAGGAACCTCTTGTTTCGAAAGCACAGCTAAGCTCTCTTGGCTGCTGTATTTTGTTCCATCGGCAAGATGTTTAATATCAACAACGGAAGACACCTTGTTGGTGCTAGAACGCAGTCGATGCAATAGATCCGCCGCTAAATCAATGCGAGTAGCAGACAATTTTGCGATTTCGACTCTCGTTTCTTGCGCAACGTTATTATAAAGGCTTTCACTCACGCGATTTTTGAGGCTCAGTAAAGCGGAATTACGACCTGATTTTTCATGGTGTGATACATAGTCATCAACTAAGTTATTAACTCTTAATGCTGCTTCTATTTGCTTATCACCTTGCGCGGTATGCAGTAAATCCAATTGGTCTAAGATCTTTTGATAAGATTCACCAATAGGTTTAGCAAAGACTTTCGCTTCATTTTTCAGTTCGTCTTTAGTAGACACCGATGATAAATCGAGCGTTGTTTGCTTACCTTCGCCGAGGCTTTCTAAAGCGCGTTCAGCTGATTGGTGAGAAGCAGCCACAAGCGATTCAGCAGAGTCATGCGAAGCTTCACCAAGCCCTTCTAAATTCACCCCAGAAATGCGAATCTCTTTTCGAACCACATCCTGAGACGCAATGGTTGGTACCACAATGCTGTCGGCGTTTGTTTCGGTGAACATCGGGGTGATCGTGCTACCGCTGTTCTTGCCGCGAATACCTGCGTTAATTTGCAGACGGTTCACTGCGTTTGTCGCACCTTCCAGCGCTTCTTGCTCTTGTTCGCTCAAACCTTCACTGAATCGACCATCGGCGTTGGTTGGACTGTCGGTGTTGACATGCCCCCCTGCTTCGCCAGCCCCTTCCACGCGATGAACGTTACCCGAAAGGCCGCTGCCAGCCACGCCTTCGCGGTCAGGGCGATCGCCTTCGTTTTGCTTCGTCGCTTTTGCATCATTCTGCGCTTGGTTGGCTTTATTTTCGGCATTCGTTGCATCGCGATTACCACGCGATTGCGCGTCGTTTGCTGCGCTGTGTGCGTCAGATTCCGCTTGTTTCGCATCAGTGCTCTTCGCCAGAGCATCAGCTTTACGTGTTTCTGCATCGGCTTTGGCATCGGCAATGTCTTGCTCTGCTCCTGCTCGATTTTGCTCACCTTTTGCAACACCCGCTTCCGATTGTGCAACCGCATCTTTGACTTTATTTTGATTGTCCGCGTGCGTCTGTTTCGCGGCAGCAATCTGCTCACCAGAAACCTGTTTTGCATTGTCCAATTGGCTTTGAACACCATCAAGCAAGCCGCCGGCAAAATTGTTGCGCCATTGGTCGCCCGACTCACCCGTATGCGTGGCTTTGTCATCGAGCACATCGAGACCTTGTGCCAGTTCGGTCAACTCAGCCGTCACGGCTTCCGACTCTTCTTTCACTGCATCGCGTTGAGCTTGGCCATTATTTTCCAAGGCTTGTTGGTCGGTAGATTCCAGCTGGCTTTGCGAACCTGCGACAGCATCGAGCTGCTTCTGCTTTTCTTGTTCTAAACGTTGGCGATCCGCTTCTGCGCGATCTTTGTCTGCTAGAGCATTCTGCGCCGCTTGATTTTGTGTTGCGTGCTCACTGATTGCATGGGCTTGTTGCGATGACTCTGATTTCGCCACTACATTATCTAGGATGTAGCCCAGCCCATCATTGTGGCCTGTGCCTTTGAATTCGATACGGTTACTACCAGCATGAGCGGTCAGTTTTAAGGTTTTTTGCTGCCAAGCAGATTCGTCACCCGACGATGAGAACACCACTTCACCGTTCCAAAGAACTTCGATGCCTTCGTTATTAGAAAGGCCCGCACGTTTTGCAAAATCAAAGCTCACCGCAATGACTTCACCTTGCGCTAGATTAGCCAGATCTTGATAAAGACTGGTGTTGGTATAAGTATCGAGCTCGGTCACACGTGCGCCGTGACCTTCACCCTCTACGCCATACACACTGCCTGCATAAGAGGCTTCAACCCCATGGGTAGATTGCCAGCCATGTTCACCCAGCTCAAAATCACCATTCACAATCAGATTCGGAGCTTGCACAGAAGAATCATCAACATTGAGCGCATGTTGCATCTTGTTGAGATCAGGAGTATCTACCTTAGTCACGCTGCCCGTGAGACTATCACCGAGATCAGAACCGACTTCCTTAATGGCATCCATGTGGAAACCATCCAGTTTGGTGATTTCAGGCGTTGCAATCGCACCACGACCTTTATGCGTGCCGGATGAGGAGGCTTCATCGCCTTGCACTAAGTAGTTGATGGCTTGGCTGCCACCGACACCGAGTACGGTTTGTTTGATGTTATCAAACAAGGCAGAGAGCTTGTTGCTGCTGGTATTGCTCGATGCCACCGCCAAACTGTAGAAATCGCCGTTACCGACTTTGATGGCAACGTTGTTTTGAGCGTAGGAGGCATTGATGTTGAGGCCGTCCCCAACGTGAATATTGGCGTTAGCTTTGCCCTTCATCACAGCGACATTCAGGCCATCACCCACTTTCGTGTTGATGTTATATTTGCCCCAAGCGACGTTGACGGATACCCCATCACCGACTTTGGTGTTGATATTAGTATCGCCGTAGGCAGCAGTGACACTTAAACCGTTACCCACAGTGGTGGTGATATTGGCTTGGCCTTTTGCCGCCGTCACCTGCATACCATCACCCACTTTGGTAACTATGTTGCCTTTACTCCAAAGTGCGTTAAAGCTGTCACCATTACCCACTTGAGTAACAATATTAGCTTCACCTTTGGCTAGCACCACGTTACGGCCATTACCCACTTTAGTAATGACGTTCGCTTTACCCCAAGCACCGGTGTAGTCGTCGCCATTGCCCACATGAATAATGATGTTGGCTTGACCTTGCACCACGGAGACTTCTTGGCCATCACCCACTTTGGTGATGAGGTTGGCTTCACCTTTGGCAAAGTTATAGCGATCACCGTCGCCCACTTGGGTAAACACGTTGGCTTGCCCCCAAGCGACATTAACACCTAAACCATCACCGACTTTGGTAATGAGGTTGGCCTTACCTTTGGCAATACCAATGGTGGTGCCGTCACCAACGTGGGTCATCACGTTGCCGACATCGGAAATCAACAACCCTACCGTGGTACCTTCACCCACCTTGGTGAGGATATTGCCTTTACCAGCCAATACCGCTGCGGTGGTTGCATCACCGACATGGGTCACGACGTTGGCTTTTGCTGCCGCCACAACACCCATGAAATCGTCACCCACTTTGGTAACGATATTGGCTTCACCCAGTGCGAGTACACCGGTTAAGCCATCACCGACATGGGTCATGATGTTCGCTTTACCGAACATCGCCGCTAACGTGGTGCCGTTACCAACCTTAGTCATCACGTTCACTTCGCCCGCAAATATTCCTAAGCTGGTTCCATCACCGACATGGGTGTAGATGTTGGCTTTACCGACCATCAGCGCAGCGGTGAGATCATCGCCCACTTTGGTCATAATGTTGGCTTGACCGATCATTGCAGCAAACGTGCTGCCACTGCCTACGTGAGTGAAGATGTTGGCGTTACCCACCATAGCCGCAAGTGTGGTTCCATTACCGACTTTAGTTGCTATGTTGCCTTTGGCCAACATAAGCGCCACCGACATGCCATCACCGATATGGGTGAAGACGTTAGCTTCGGCCACCATTAACGCGAGAGCATCGCCATTGCCTACTTTGGTGAAGACGTTACCAAGGCCGACCATCAGCGCCCAAGCATTGCCTTCTCCCACATGGGTAAAGATGTTGCCAGCACCAATCATGACCGCAATAGAGGTTCCATCACCTACTTTGGTGAAGATGTTGCCTGCGGCGCCCATTACGCCAAGGGTTTGGCCATCACCAACATGCGTTAGCACATTGCCAACACCAAGCATAATGCCGGTCGTGTCGCCATTCCCGACTTTCGTTAGGATGTTCGCGCCGCCTACCATTACGCCAGTTGTGGTGCCATCACCCACATGGGTGAGCACGTTAGCGCCTCCGCCCATCACAGCAAGGGTATTACCTTTGCCTTTTTTGGTGAGAATATTTGCACCCCCGAGTGCCACCGCCGTGGTATTCGATAATTGATCATCACTGCTGATATGGGTAATCACGTTCGCACCACCCAGCATGCCCGCCGTGAGTTCACCATCACCCATTTTGGTCAGTACGTTTGCACCACCAGCCAGTACCGAAGCCACATCGCCTTGACCGACTTGCGTCATGACATTGAAACCGCCAGCCGCTAGCCATAGTGCATCACCACTACCGATTTGCGTGTGCGTGTTATAGCCGCCCAGTAGAGTAACTCGACTATTGCCTTGGCCTTTCTGTACCGAGATGTTGCCGTAAGCCAATAAGTGAGCCAGATAGTCACCGTTACCGACACGAACCAGCACGTTCAACGCACCACCAGCGTAAACATCCATCTTGCCTTGCTGACTTTGGTGCACTAATACGTTTGCCAAACCTGCGCCGCGGAAGGTGAGATCCCCTTCTTCGCCACTTTTGACAATCACGTTCGCCGCGCCAGCACCGTTAAATTCAGTGTTACCAAACTGAGAGCTATGCAAGATCACGTTGGCAAGACCGCCACCGTTAAAGTAAACATGACCGCGTGTTACATTAGATTTAATAACGTTACCGCCACCGACACCATTGAAATGAATATCGCCAGAGCTTTCGCCGCTATCGTTGGCGGGTTTAAACAACGTTTGATCTGTGTATTCTTCGATATCCGCTACGGTTTCGCTGGTACTTCTAACGGCGTTTACGCTGTAGTGCAAGTCACTGAGCGAGTAGCCACCTTTGCGCATTGGGTTATACCCAGTTGCAGATGAAATATCTTGGTTGGCTATATTGGCCGTGTGATCACCTTCTTTATACCAAGAGCTGGCTTGATATTTCAGCGCGCCGGTTTCGGCATCGTTAGCCAGCTCAACCACAACGATTTTCGTGTGTTGTCCCAGCATTTTAGCGTAAACATAAGTGTTGGGTTTGCGGTTTGATTTTACCGCTTTGACATCAACCTTAGTACCATCAGCAAAAATGGCGTAACCACCCATTTTTGCATCCGACAATGACACATCTTTCGCATCAATCACCACACCATTGGCGTAAGTCACACACTCATATCCAGTCAGATTTTTCTCAACCGCATGAACAGTCACTGATTGCTGATGTTCAATGGCAATATTAGAAAGGGTGTAACCACCGTTGACTGGATTGGACTCAAAGCCACCTGAAGAAGAAACATCGGAATGAGCAAGATCGGTTAAGTGATTACCCTGCTTGAACCACGCCTCTGAGTAGTACTTGAGTTTGCCGGATTCAGCATCGTTATAGAGACGGATTTTGTTGATTTTGGTGTAAGTACCATCTGCAATAGCGAACAAATAGGTATTTGGCTCTCGCTCTGATTTTACGGCGTTAACCGCATGGGACTTGTTGCCGTTATCAATCGATAAACCGTGCATCTGTGCGGTAGTGAGGACAATTTCTTCGGCTTTGGCATATTCCATACCTTGAGCATCAAAATCGCCGCCACTACCTTTACGAGTAATGGTGTTATAAGCACCGCCACCCGAGAAATGAATGTCACCATGGGCCACATCAGAGTAAAGACTGCTGTAACCACCCACACCTTCAAAACGAATATTACCGCGTGTTTCGGTATACACATCGTTCGCATTGTGCGTACGCTCAATTCGGTTGGATGCCCCGGCACCCTCTAGGGTAATATCCCCAACCTTGCCTTTGAGAACCAAATGGTTATCCGCACCAGCGCCACTAAAGTGCAGGTTACCGCTTTCAACACGTGAGCTAATACTGTTAGCAACCCCCGCGCCGACAAAACGCACATCACCTTGAGATCCTTGATACTGATTAAACCAAGTACGATCGATTTTATTGCCCGCACCTGCACCGTAGAAACTCAAGTTTCCATGATTGGTTTCATGCCAGATAGCGTTGTAGCCACCAGCACCTTGGAAAGAAACATGGCCTGATAACCCTTGACGCTTAATGTGGTTGTAAGCCGCAGCACCCGCGTAGCTGATGTTGCCATGCTGGCCGTCATGACCAATATCTACACCACCAGCGGCACCTGAAAATGAGAGATTACCGTCTCCGTTTTTCTTGATATAAGCATAACCCGCAGCGCCTCGAACGCTCAGGTTCCCCGTTGTATCTTCAACTTTTAGATAGCCGGCCCCCGCCGATACCGTATCGTTACCTGAACCGGTATATACCGTGGCTCCGAACGACCCCAGATGAATATGATCATCTCCGCCATAAGCATGAATTTCACCGCCAAAACCGATGGCAACAATATTGTTATTTCGATCGTCGGCGGAATAGTTTCCGGTGAAGAAGTATTCGACACTTCTCCAAAATGGTTTTCCCATAGACTGTGGCTCTTATTATTATTTAAATAGAAAACCACTGTACCTTGCGGATACAGCGGTCGTTTTGCGTGTCGATTTTGCCGCGGACAGTACACACTTTTTGCCCTTTCCACGGCAAAAAAACACGCTGTCGTAAGTCATTGACGATTTGACGTCCGTGACCAAAAGGAGCAAGCATTTCAGGAATGTAGATATGATCACCAGAGCGCCAGTCAGCGGCTTCGATTTCTCGTTCACCGGACAATAGCAACTCTCTCACTTGCTCAGACAAAAACGCCCAATTACAAAATGCCATTGGACGTCCTTGTTCATCTTCGTAATAGCAAAACTGATTTAACTCAAATGATGGCATAATCCGTTGCTGCCATTCACTGATAAGATACCGCTGATGCAGAGGAGAATATTGGCTGAGCAGAAGAATCCCACCCATCATTTTCTGCATCATTGCACGATCCAGTTTCGCCGCGTGATGTTGAATCAACATACGCTAAGCCACCTTTTATTTTTTCGTTGCGTGTCACACGTTTTTTAGCAGGCTCAATACCACTCTCGTTCTCTTGAGGTGCTTCACTCGGTGATGGTAGAAAACCAGCAGCAATTAATTTTTCTAACTCTTCGTTCATACGAGGATCTTCAAGCATATTCTTAACCATCGAAACCATATACATAAAACCAGAAGCAGGCATATGAATCACTTCTTTTAGCTCTAAGTCAGTATCGCTTTCCGCCATAATACCGTTCGCCATGTTGGACTGATTCTGCCCAACGAAATAGAGAGAGAACACACCTTTATTATAATTAACACTCGATACAGTTTGAACGAATTTCTCAGACATAAATAAATCACCTCACAATTTAAAAATAAAACAAAAATAAATCCTCTTATAAAAGTAGTAGCTTATAAAAGGAGTAACGATAACCAAAAAATGATTTTTTATGTTATATAGCATTTCAACAGCATGCAACCATATAATAACCACAACTTATGAGTTATTTAAAGAAACACAAACACAACAGACCATAACCCATTGATAATAAAAAACTAAAAAAACAATGCCAACTGGCAAGACCAGATAGTATTTGAGCATTCATTGATATTAATGATATGATCCATCCCCTTTTATTTTTTTGCCCTTTGAAGAATCAAAATACATGACTGATTTAAATGAAAAAAAAGCCATGCTGCATTGCTTATCAGTCTACTTACCGCTGATCGGAATTCGTGAAATAAAATTAGACACCTCTAATGAAACACCACCCAATGCACTTGATCTCATAATAAAAGATCTAAAAGGGAAAAATTATTTAGTTACTGCTAATAAAGTAAAATCTTTTTCTGGAATTACTAAAATAAAGAAACCGATTATTTTATTTAACAAAAATAATCGCCCTTTTATTTTAGCTAAAGTTGAACAGGATAAATGTTTAATTCACCCATGCGATTCAGATACCCCAAAAGTAGTAGACATAAGCTATTTAAAACAGAACTGGAATGGAAAAACGCTAGATATCAAAAAAAAGCAATCCTCTTTTGATATTCGTTGGTTCTTACCTGAATTATCGCAACATAAACATTTAATCGCAGAGATTGTTTTATTCTCTTTCGTACTGCAAGTTATTGCACTTATTACACCGCTATTTTTCCAAGTCGTGATGGACAAAGTATTGGTTCATCAAGCCCACTCGACACTCGATGTTTTAGTGTTCGTCTTAGTTATTTCTGGAATAGCTGAGGTCTTACTGCGCGGTTTGCGCGAATATCAATATGCTCATACCGCTAACCGCATTGATATTAAGCTTGGCATTAAATTGGTTCACCATCTGTTTGGTTTGCCGCTGCTGTTTTTCAAATCAAGGCAAGTTGGGGCGATTGTGACTCGGGTAAGAGAGCTCGATACCATTCGTGAGTTCATCACAGGTTCAATGTTTACCCTCACGATTGATCTCGTTTTTCTTGTGATCTTTTTCTATGTGATGAGCTTACTTTCTGGCGGGCTAACCTTATTGGTATTGGCCACACTGCCGTGTTATCTCTTTTTGGCTTGGTGGTTAACCCCAAGGCTGCAACAAGCGATTGAACAACAATTTACCCATATGGCGCACAACACTTCGTTTCTGACTGAAACTGTCGCGGGGAGTGATACCATTAAAAGCTTAGCGACTGAACCTCGCTTTATTCGACGTTGGGATACTCAAACCGAACAGATGATATCGAGCAACTATGTGGTTCAGCAGTGGAATAACCGCTCTAGCCACGCAGTGCAGTTCATCCAAAAAATAGCGAGCGTCTTTCTACTATGGATTGGCGCATCCGAAGTGCTCGCGTTACAAATGAC
Organism: Vibrio ordalii ATCC 33509; assembly: GCA_000257205.1. Classification (GTDB taxonomy): domain Bacteria; phylum Pseudomonadota; class Gammaproteobacteria; order Enterobacterales; family Vibrionaceae; genus Vibrio; species Vibrio ordalii. The sequence goes on from AEZC01000141.1 coordinate 14,260, forward strand.
CATAGGCCAACTGATCGCTTTTAACATGCTCGCCGGCCATGTTGCACAAACTCTTGCCCGGCTCGTCGAGCTGTGGGGACAATTTATACAAGCGCAAATTGCAGTCGATAAACTTTCCGACCTACTCAATTTGCCCACCGAGCAGCAGCAAGCTAGCCATCCCCTACAACTGCGAGGTGCGATCACTCTCAGTAAAGTGAGTTTCCGTTATCAACCCGATTTACCGCTGACCATCAATCAGCTTTCACTCAATATCCAAGCGGGTGAAAAAATTGGTGTGGTCGGTGGCTCGGGGTCGGGGAAAAGCACCTTAGCTCGGCTTTTACTCAAGCTGTACAGCCCTGAATCAGGCCAAATCATGTTCGATAACACCCCACTCAAACAGATCGGTGTTCATGAATTGCGTCGCCAGTTGGGGGTGGTATCACAAGAGAACTTTCTCTTTAGTAAAAGTGTTAGTGACAACATTGCCCATTCAAAGCCACAAGCCAACTTGGATGAGATTGTGCAAGCAGCAAAATTAGCGGGCGCTCATGAGTTTATTTTAAAACTGCCACTGGGTTACGACACGATTTTAGCTGAAGGGGGGCAGTCACTTTCAGGCGGGCAACGACAACGTTTAGCCATTGCCCGCACACTGCTTGCAGACCCTAAGATTTTGATTCTTGATGAAGCCACCAGCGCTTTAGATGATGAATCACAAGCCATCATTCAAACCAATATGGAGCAAATTGCCGCTGGGCGCACCGTTATTACCATCGCACACCGCCTCTCTACGGTAAGAGAGTGTGACCGAATTATCGTGCTGGAAAAAGGCGAGATTGCAGAGCAAGGCACACACCTACAACTTCTCACAGAGCAAGGCAAATATTTCCAGCTGTGGCAACTGCAACAAGCATTAAAACAAGAGGATGAGCGAGTATGATCTCTCAGTTAAAGAAGCTTCGCTCTAAGCGCTCGAAAACGAACGGCTACTTTGAATTTTTACCCGGCCATCTTGCTCTACAGCAGAGCCCGCCCTCTCCGTTTGCTCGCATCACCGCCATCACGCTAAGTTTAGGATTACTGCTCACCTTACTTTGGACCTATTGGGGGAAATTGGATATCCAAGCGACCGCAAACGGGCGGCTGTTAGTCCCTGGGCGCTCGCAAGTGATTCAGTCTTACGAACAAAGCCGAGTAGCACAAATCCATATAGCAGACGGCGAACGTGTCGAAAAAGGGATGCCCTTACTGACTCTGGACACGCTAGGCGTTAGCCAAGATATTGAACGTTTGCGTCATCAAATACGCTATCAAACCCATGAATTTCTCAAGTATCAAGCTTTGCGTGGTAAGGCTGATCTAGCTCAACATCCCCTGTATTTGGCATTGGCACCTTCGGCACAGCAAGAGGTCATCGACAGCTTTGATACTGAAAAGAACGAATTCACATCGGTGTTGGAAAACTTGCGTGCTGAAATGCAGGTCAATCTTGCTTCCCAGTCTTCACTTGAGGTCGATATCAGAGGCTTAAAACAGTTAGTGAGTAATATTACTCAGCGCCTTGATGCTCAAAAAAAGCTCAAGCAACAGCGTTTGATCGGTCAAGTGCAGTATCTGGAGCAGGAAAAAGAGTTATTAGAATCCGAACGAGCGTTAGCCCAGCAAACATCACAACAACATGTGCTGCAAAAGCAATATCTCAACCTAGAAGAGCGTTTAAAAGCGCTGCGTGCGCAAAAAGCCAGAGAGTGGCAAGACAAAAGTCAGCAAGCACACCTACAACTCTCTGCGCTGCAACATGAACTGGACAAAGTGCGTGAACATGAAGGATTACAAGTGGTTCGCTCTCCTGTCACTGGCACTGTACAGCAATTGAGTGTTCACACCCTTGGGGCAGTCTTACAACCAGCACAAAACTTGATGATTATTGTGCCTGACGATTCGGTACAAGTCGCCGAAGTTAAAATTCTCAATAAAGACATTGGCTTTATTTATGCTGGCCAACCCGTGACGTTGAAAATTGATGCCTTTCCCTATACGCGTTACGGCACCTTATCGGCAACATTGGTCCACGTCTCTAGAGACTCGACAATGGATGAGCAACTTGGGTTGGTTTTTCCCGCTCAAGTGCAATTGTTAAACCATACAATTGAGGTCGATGGTACCTCTGTTGCCTTATTGCCCGGTATGTCTGTCGTGGCTGAGATTAAAACCGACCAACGTCGGATCATCGATTATCTACTCAGCCCAATCCGAGAATATCAAGCTGAAGCATTGCGAGAAAAATAGAGTGGATACCTTAACCAACACCGTCTCAACGGTTCATGATCAAGAAAGCCATGGCGCATTAGCGGCCCTCTCGTTTGCCAGCCTTTCGTTTGATAAGAAAGTCACGCCATCACAACTGATTCATACACTAGGCGTTGCCGAAAATGAGCTCAGTGCTCTCGACATTCAGCGAGCCGCTCAATCTATTGGTCTGAAAAGCCGAATGATCACCGTCAGAGGAAGCGAGCCAATCCCGCTACCTGCATTGGTCAAAATCCGTCAGCAGTGGCATGTCATTCATGCGCTAAACGAGTATGGTTGGACCTTGTACGATCCAATTAAACAGCGCTATTTCGAGTTTCCGTTGGCGCAAGGATCTTCAAGTTCCTGTTATGAGGTCTTATTACTGATTGAGCAGAGTATAGAGCCAAGCGATGTCGCTTTTGGCCTCCGCTGGTTTATGCCTTCGGTACTTCGTCAGTCAAAACAGCTACGTGATGTGTTTCTGTATTCGATTGTGCTGCAACTGTTTGCCCTGTTTGGTCCCAAACTTTTTGAAACCGTTATTGATAAGGTTCTTGTGGGGCGAAGTTTGTCGAGTTTGCACGTTTTAGCGCTGGCTATGCTTGCGCTGGCCATTGCTGAACCTCTTTACAGTTATTTGCGCAATACGGTTTTTGGTCATCTTTCTAGTCAAGTCAATGCAGAGCTATCGGGGCGATTGTATCGGCATTTGATTAATCTTCCATTAAGTTATTTCAAGCAGCGTCAAACGGGGCAGATCATCGCCCGCGTACGAGAAATGTCACAAATACGTCAGTTTTTGACGGGCTCAACCTTAATGCTGCTCTTGGATCTCATTTTTATCACCCTCTTTATTGGTGTGATGTTTCATTATGCGCCAGCGCTCACCGGGCTGATTATCGGTTCATTAGTAATTTATTTTCTGCTGTGGTTAGGTATTGGACCTTGGGTTCGTCACAAGGTAACGACAGAGTATGACGCAGAAGCAGAGACAACCACCTTCCTGACTGAATCTATAACGGGTATCGAAACAATCAAGACAACCGCAACGGAAGCTCGATTTTTAGAACGGTGGCAGCAAATACTCAGTCGACAAATTGAATGCGCGTTTTCAGCCCAAAAAGCCAGTTTGATTGCTGGGCAATTGATTGCCTTAGTGCAGAAAATAGCCGCTGCCATTTTACTTTGGTGGGGAGTCAACTTAGTGCTCAATGGGCAGCTCACCCCCGGTGAATTGGTCGCCTTCAATATGCTAGCAGGGCATGTTACTCAACCCGTTTTGCGACTTGCGCAAGTGTGGCAAGATTTCCAGCACACCTTAGTAGCCTTGCGTCGCGTAGGCGACATTCTTAACGAACCGGCTGAAAATAGTAAAGATGGCCTTGCTTCCATCCCTTCTGTTCAAGGAGGCATTGAGTTTAAAAATGTTCGCTTCCGTTATCATATCGATGCACCGGAAGTCTTAGCGAATCTCTCGTTGACCATCGCTCCGGGGCAATTTATCGGTATTACCGGGCCTTCCGGATCAGGCAAAAGTACATTAACGAAACTGCTACAGCGTCTTTATGTACCTTTGCATGGGCAAGTCTTAGTCGATGGTATGGATCTCGCCATTGCAGATCCGGTCTCGTTAAGGCGCAGCATGAGTGTGGTGCTGCAAGAAAGCATGCTATTTGCAGGCAGCGTTGCCGACAATATTCGTCTTTGTAAACCCGATGCAAGCGATGCAGAGCTGATAAACGTTGCAAAGCTTGCTGGTGCGTTAAACTTTATTGAAGCGCTGCCACAAGGGTTTGAACAACAAGTAGGAGAAAGAGGTGCCAACTTATCTGGCGGGCAACGTCAACGCATTGCACTGGCTCGCGCATTGTTAGTTGACCCAAAAATCTTACTGCTTGATGAAGCAACTTCAGCGCTCGATTATCAGTCAGAGGCCGCCATCATGAGCAATATGGGAACCATTTGTCATAACCGCACCGTGATCAGCATTGCGCATCGGTTATCGACGATTCGTCATGCCGATAACATCATCGTCATCGAAGATGGGCAAGTGGCCGAGCAAGGTACTCACGAAGCGTTGCTCGCACGTGCAGGACTTTACGCACGTTTATGGAAACAACAAGTCAGTGGTTAATACATGCTCTTTGATATTAACTAGGCATTAAATAAAACGCATAAAAAACCAACTTATATAGGAAAAATCACACCAATGCGCATAAGTTTCAATCAATCCCTCTGGATTGATAACCATTTGTTCTAAATCATGCTGATTTTGTCTTTGGATTAACCTACGTTAAAAGATATGGTTGCGTTTCATCGCTTTTATTCCCCTTTTACCTAGCATTATCGACTACATCGCTCATCGGCGATCAACGTAATCATGGGTACACAACTTTTAAGGTGTCGCATCATGTCAGTTTCAGCCATTGCCGCACTCGCGGTATTTATTGGCATTCTGTTTTTTCTCTTCGGACAGCAGAAAAAATCTCACACTCTTTCACGCTTAGTGCTACTTGGGTTGATCCTAGGCAGCGCATTTGGCCTTGCTCTACAAGTAGTTCTTGGTGAAGGACATGTGGCTATCAAGGAAACATTAGGCTGGGTCAACGTCGTCGGTAACGGCTATGTGGGTTTGCTCAAAATGGTGATTATGCCTTTGGTGCTGGTGTCGATGATCGCCGCGGTTGTGAAGCTCGATAAAGGGGGCTCGCTGGGTAAAATCTCTGGCCTGACCATTTCTATCTTACTGCTGACGACCGCTGTCTCGGCATTGATCGGTATTTTTGTCACCCAAGCTTTTGGTTTAACAGCAGACGGCCTCGTTGAAGGCAGCCGTGAAACGGCGCGTATTGCTGTACTAGAAAGCCGCGCCGCTACTGTGAGTGATTTAACTATTCCTCAAATGCTATTAAGCTTTATTCCGACCAATCCTTTTGCCGACTTAACCGGTGCTCGCTCAACCTCGATCATCGCTGTGGTTATTTTTGGCGTACTAACGGGTATTGCGGCGCGTAAAGTAATGTCAGAGAAAGCCGAGCTAGAAACGCCAATCCGCACCTTTGTCGAAGCGATACAGTCGATTGTGATGCGCCTCGTGAAAATGGTGATGGCACTAACCCCTTACGGTATTGCGGCGTTGATGGCGAAAGTTGTCGCTACATCAAGTGCGGGCGATATTCTGAGTTTGCTCGGTTTTATTGTCGCCTCTTATGTCGCCATTGCATTGATGTTTGTGGTGCACGGTATATTGGTTTCTTTTGTAGGCGTTAGCCCTAAAGAGTATTTTCAAAAAATTTGGCCAGTGTTGACCTTCGCGTTCACCTCACGTAGCTCAGCGGCAACCATTCCCCTGAATGTAGAAGCGCAAATCACTAAGCTGAACGTACCACCAGCCATTGCCAACCTATCGGCTTCATTCGGTGCCACTATTGGTCAAAACGGCTGCGCTGGTATTTACCCAGCCATGCTCGCAGTGATGGTTGCTCCTACCGTCGGTATTAATCCAATGGACGTGCACTTTATTTTGTCGCTAGTGGCTATTATCGCAATCAGCTCATTTGGTATTGCCGGCGTCGGTGGCGGTGCCACTTTTGCAGCCTTAATCGTGCTACCAGCGATGGGCCTACCAGTGACGATTGCAGCACTGCTTATCTCCATTGAACCCTTGATTGATATGGCCCGCACCGCGTTGAACGTTTCAGGCTCAATGACGGCAGGTACCATTACCAGCCGCTTACTGAACGGTAAACAGGTACAAGTTCAAGAACAGCAAGCCTAGAAAGTAGCGAACATTCTCGTTTTTCTCTAAGCCGGTGCCAATGCGCCGGCTTTTTCATTTCAAATCCTCATCAGAGCATGCTTCGCACATTGCTATGTCACACGGGCAATGGTCTAATAAACCTTAAATTTCAGCGACTGGATACTATCGAATGCGACAAGAGCACCCGCCTACTTTCTTTTTCCTCGACTATGAGACGTGGGGAGTCAACCCTGCGAAAGATCGTCCGAGCCAATTTGCGGGCGTTCGCACCGATATGGATTTTAATATTATTGGCGAACCACTGGTTATCTATTGTCAACCACCAGCGGACTATTTACCTTCTCCAGAAGCGGCGCTTATTACGGGTATCACACCACAAAAAGCTGTGGCCCAAGGCTTGCCAGAGCCTGAATTTATCGCCAAAATTCATCAACAACTCGCTACACCCAATACCACCAGTCTTGGTTACAACAGTATTCGTTTTGATGATGAAGTAACGCGTTACACTTGCTATCGTAATTTCATTGATCCGTATGCTTGGAGCTGGCAAAACGGCAATTCACGCTGGGATTTACTTGATGTGATGCGCGCCTGCCATGCGCTACGCCCAGAAGGCATCAACTGGCCCGAAAATGACGAAGGCTTTACCAGTTTTAAGTTGGAGCATCTCTCGGTTGCCAATGGCATCGAACACGCAAATGCCCACGATGCTATGGCCGATGTTATCGCCACCATTGAGCTGGCCAAAAAAGTAAAAGCCGCCCAACCCAAGTTGTTTGATTACTTTTTTAACATGCGCCATAAACGCAAACTCAATGATCTGATTGATATCGTCAACATGACACCTTTAATGCACGTATCGGGTATGTTAGGCCGAGAATGCCAATACACCAGTTGGATCGTGCCGATTGCTTGGCATCCCACCAATCAAAATGCGGTTATTGTGGTGGACCTTGCCAAAAACCCTCAACCCCTGATCGATTTAAGCAGCGAAGAACTGCATCAACGTCTATATACCAAACGCGAAGAGTTGGCAGAAGATGAATTGCCAGTGCCCATCAAATTAGTGCATCTCAATAAATGCCCTATCCTTGCGCCGGCCAAAACATTAACGGCCGAAAATGCAGACCATATCGGGGTCGATAGAGACCTGTGCCTTGAACACTTAGCACTCATCAAGCAGTACCCAGAGATTAGAGAAAAGCTGATTGGCCTCTACACAATTGAGCGAGAATATAAGCACAGTGACGATGTCGATACTCAACTCTACGACGGTTTCTTCTCTCCGGCCGACAAAGCGGCGATGGAGATCATTCGCCAAGCTGACCCAGTCAATCTCGCCGCATTAGACATTAGTTTTAGCGATAAGCGCATCGAACCCTTGCTGTTTCGCTACCGCGCTCGAAATTACCCATTGACATTAAGTGACGAAGAGCAAAGACGTTGGGCAACTCACTGTCGTGATTATTTCGAAAGCCACCTTGGAGAGTACATGCTCAATTTAGAGAACTTAGTTCACACCCACAGCAGTGACGAAAAGAAAATGGCTATTTTAAAATCCGTTTACCGTTATGTGGAAGACATCGCAAGTTAATGTACGAGGTTTTCGCGCTGTCAGGTTTCAAACCAACACGCTGCGATCCCATTTCCGAAAATAGTTTAGGCACAACAAGGCACCGACTTTTATTGTGAATACCATTGCAAAATATTTGGTCTCTATGGGGCTGATTTTCCTTTGCCTGATGGCAGGTATCAATCTTCAACATTGGCTTGGCATCACCATTCCGGGCAGTATTATCGGAATGCTAATTCTGTTTAGTTTATTGGCAAGTGGGCTCGTGCCTGTCGAATGGGTAAAACCCAGTGCCAGTCTTTTTATCCGTTATATGGTCATTTTATTTGTCCCTATCAGTGTCGGATTAATCGAGCATTTTGATTTATTGATGAGTAACGCCATCCCGATTCTTGCCAGCGCGGTGGGCGGTACGCTGATCGTATTAGTTTGTCTGGGTTTAGGGCTGGATCGTTTTTTGAAAAAGGGGAATAAGTGATGTGGTTATTGCTCACGATTGCGGTCTTTTTCCTGACACGTTGGATCAGCAAAAAATGCAAAACGGCCATAATGAATCCGTTACTGCTCAGCCTTGTGATCATCATTCCTATCTTGCTATTTTTTAACATCCCTTATGCCAGTTACTATGCTGATAACCAGTGGCTTAGCTTTCTGTTGCAACCGGCCGTGGTGGCGCTGGCTTATCCTCTCTATGAACAACTGCCTCAGATCCGCTCAAATTGGCGCATCATTGCCCTCGCCTGCGGGGTGGGCAGTGCTATGTCAATGCTCACAGCCAGCTTAATTGCTGTTTATCTTCAAACGGATATACATTTAATCGCCAGCCTACTGGGTAAATCAGTTACCACACCGATTGCGATGGAAGTTTCCAGTAACCTCGGTGGGGAGCCAGCCATTGCCGCCGTTTTAGTGGTCATTGTAGGGCTGTTTGGCGCGATTCTCGCCTACCCTATCTATAACCTTCTCAACATCACGCATCCCATTGCTAAAGGCTTAACCATGGGCACCGTCTCTCATGCGCTGGGCACAGCAACCTGCGCTGAAAAAGATCCACGTGACGCAGCATTTAGTTCACTGGCATTAGTCGTGTGCGGCGTAATCACATCAATACTTGCTCCAAGTTTTTTTGCTTTTTCAATGTGGTTGTCCACGCTATAGAGTGCCAACAGAAATCAAAGATACGTCTGCTCATGGATTTTGATTGTAGACGTGTCTCACTCTAAGGCTGACTGTAATCGATTTCATGTGTGACCTCACTCTAAATGTGAAAAACAAAATTACGTTACATTGCATTGCGTGACTTAAATCTCAGTAAAATTTCATTCTTCGCCTAGAATATTCCTCAATACATAGATAAGGACTCATTATGAAAAGCCGTATTGAACAGGCGCTAGCTGATACGCCAAAACCCGTTGCAGAATTTTTGTCGCCCATTCTGCTGTGCGATGATTTTGACGCAACCCTATCACCAGAACAGTTCAACCAACTGCTTTCTCTTTCTGGCTTAGACGATGCGGAATTGCGCGTTGCACTGCTGCCTTTTGCGGCCGCCTATGCTTATGTACCACTTTCAAACTTTTACGTGGGAGCCATCGTCAGAGGTTTATCGGGCCGTTTGTACTTTGGCGCAAATATCGAGTTTTCCGGTGCACAATTAGGCCAAACCGTACACGCCGAGCAATGCGCCATCAGCCATGCGTGGATGAAAGGTGAACAAGGCGTTGCGGACATCACCATCAACTTCAGCCCTTGTGGACACTGCCGTCAGTTTATGAATGAGCTTACGACCGCAGACTCGCTTGCCATTCAGCTACCACAGCGTGATGAGAAGTCACTGCAAGAGTACTTACCTGAATCATTTGGTCCTGCCGATTTAGGTGTTGATTCTGGTCTAATGGCAGACGCTAACCACGGCAAAACAACTACCGAAGATGACCCACTCATTGGCTTAGCTCTTAATGGCCTAAACCGCAGTTACGCACCCTATACCAACAATCTCAGTGGTGTTGCCCTGCAAGTTGAGAATGGTAAAACCTACGTCGGTGCGTATGCTGAAAATGCCGCATTCAACCCAAGCTTACCACCATTGCAAGTTGCTCTTGTTCAGTTAATGATGGATGGCCAACACTTTGATAATATTGTCGCAGCCGCATTAGTTGAGATGTCTGATGGCAGCATTAGCCACTTAGCGGATACCCAAGCCACCTTGGAAGTAATTAACCCAGATATTCCTCTTTCCTATCTTGTGGTTTAACTTTATTTACGCCTCTTAAGCCGAGAGGCGTACCCATCCTTTCCAGAACTTGTTCTTTACCCCAAGGCAAACGTTTGCTTTTATTCTTAATTTCAGTATGATTTTGGCTGTTTTCGCTATTACCTATTGCTTGAATGTAAGGATTCACTATGTTTGGTACTGCTACACGTGAAAATGCCACCCGCGTTTTACTGCTTGGTTCCGGAGAATTGGGCAAAGAGGTGGCAATTGAATGCCAACGCCTTGGTTTAGAAGTGATTGCCTGTGATCGCTACGCCAACGCTCCAGCAATGCAGGTGGCGCATCGTAGCCACGTATTGGATATGCTCGATGGCGATGCGCTACAAGCCATTATCGAACTCGAAAAACCTGACTACGTGGTGCCAGAAATTGAAGCAATTGCCACTCACAAGCTGGTTGAACTCGAAGCGCAAGGCTTAAACGTGGTCCCCACAGCAACGGCCACTCAATTGACGATGAACCGTGAAGGCATTCGCCGTTTAGCCGCAGAAACTCTTGCCTTACCTACCTCTCCTTATCAGTTTGCTGATGACTATAATGATTTTGTACTGGCGATTGAGCATGTCGGTATACCTTGCGTAGTTAAGCCTGTGATGAGTTCATCAGGTAAAGGCCAAAGTGTGATTAAGACGCAAGAGGATATTAGCCGCGCTTGGGCATACGCTCAAGAAGGTGGCCGCAGTGGAGCTGGGAGAGTGATCGTCGAAGGCTTTATCGATTTCGACTACGAAATTACACTTTTAACGATTCGAGCAGTTGATGGTGTCCATTTCTGCGCTCCCATTGGTCATCGACAAGAGGAAGGGGATTATCGCGAATCATGGCAACCACAAGTGATGTCAGCTAACGCGATTAAAGCCGCTGAATATGTAGCAGAACAAGTGGTTAATGCACTCGGTGGTTACGGCTTATTTGGTGTTGAACTGTTTATAAAAGGCGATAATGTTATCTTCAATGAAGTGTCCCCTCGCCCACATGATACGGGAATGGTCACCCTCATTTCGCAAGAGATGTCTGAATTTGCGCTACACGTGCGCGCGTTCACGGGTATGCCAATCAATAGTATTACCCAATATGGGCCATCGGCATCTGCGGTTATCTTAGGTCAGGGCTCCTCAGCTAATATCAAGTTTGATGGGGTGAATGAAGCGCTGTCCATCCCGCACACTCAACTTCGTCTGTTTGGTAAACCAGACATTGATGGACGCCGTCGGCTTGGAGTTGCTCTGGCAAAAGATAAAGAACTCAAACAGGCCTTGCACAACGCGATTCAATGCGCTAAAAGCGTGCAAGTTATTCTGTAAAAAAGCAAAGCGAGCCACTAGGCTCGCTTTCATTTTCGCCAACAACACTCGCTTCAGAGCAGTCGCTTCAGAGCTTTAATCTTTAATCAGCTCACTAACCGTGCCAACAACACTGTCCGCTGCCTTTCTCATTTCATCAATCAGCTTTTGCGCCTCTTCCAACTTACTGTTGCAAGCTGTTGCTTGCCCCTGAATTGCCCCCATCATCGATGTCGAACTATTGGTCAACTCACTATTTAGCTTAACAATATTACCAATTTCATCCGTTGCTTTGGTGGTATTAGAAGCTAATGAACGCACTTCATCAGCAACCACCGCAAAACCTCTTCCATACTCCCCGGCACGCGCGGCCTCAATGGCGGCGTTGAGGGCCAGTAAGTTAGTCTGCTCTGCAATGCCTGTAATGGTGGTTACGATTTTGGTGATTTGCTGCGACTGGTTAGCCAGTTGCGTCATCGAGGTATTCGCCTGAGTTATCGCGTTATCAATCTCTTTAGCAATGGAAGCGGCTTCGGCTAAAGTGGTGGTGCCTAGTTGAGCTATATTAACCGTTTCCTGTGAAGTATGATGCGCAGCCGCTGCTGCCTCTTTAATCGTCCGTGCTTGCAGTACTCGTTGCGTGACATCGGAAGCAAACTTAGTCACACCAATCACTTTATGCTTTTCGTTAAAGATGGGGTTATAAGTCGCTTCTAGCCAGATTTCATCACCATGTTTGGTAAAACGTTTAAACAATCCCGTTTTGAAATGACCACTGGCAAGCGACGCCCAAAAATTAGGATCTTTTTTATAAAATTCATCATCACAAAAAAGTCGATGATGCTTACCAACGATTTCTGCCAATTTGTATCCAACACAGGACAAAAAGTTTTGATTCGCCTCAACAACAGTCCCATCGGGGGTGAAAGAAATCACCGCCATTGACTTATCGACAGCTTCAAATACGGATACTTGCCTATCCAATTTCTCTTTTGCAGCAGTCATATCACTGGCAATCTTAACCACCTTAATCACTTTTCCCTGCTCATCTTTTACAGGGATATAAGAGGCTTCAAGCCACACTTTATTATGGCTTTTAGTTAAACGACAAAACGTACCCGCATGAGGTTTACCTTGCGCTAAATTTTGCCAAAGCTGCCCATATTGTGGGGTATTCACAAATTCATGCTCACAAAATATTCGATGGTGTTGACCAACAATTTCAGATAATGAATAGCCCATCACCTTTAAAAATGGGGGGCTAGCCGTTAGAACTTGCCCTTTAGGATCAAACTCAATATAAGCCATCGTATTTTTAATCGAATCGATAACTAATTCATCACAGCTCTTTTTTCGCGGCTGATTATCGCTTGACTTTCGGCTAAACAAACCCATAAGTATTCCCTTAGCATTAGATTAGCCCATATCGACGTTTTAACTTAACCTCATTCAAACGCCTAAAAGCTATCTATTTATTGTTTGTAAATGATTATTGTTTGTAGATGATTATTGTTTGTAGATGATTCGAATAAACGATCTAAGCATAGTCTGCTATTTCTCAATTAACCACACGACTTCAGCAAAACGGCTTAATCCTTGTTGACTGATCTTAGGGTGATGTTGATCGGCGTCATCACGAAACAGACACGTCACTTTGCAGTCAGTGAATAGCGACTCAACTTCATTTTTGGCGACACAGAATGGAGGGCCCGCCATTTCACCTTGAACGTAATCCAGCGTCACAAGCAGCATCCTTCCGCCCTCTTTCAACAATGAAAGCAAGTGAGTAACGTACTCCTCTCGCATTTCAGGGGGCAGCGCAACTAACGCCGCTCGATCGTAAATAAGCTCAACCGCTTTTAGCGGCGCACTAAAGATATCCCCGGTATAAATCATCAACTCATCAAACTGATACAGTTCATGTGCTCCATTTACGCGAGTGACTGTTGGCGTATAAAAATGCTCGGCAAAAAAGGAACGAACGGCAATTTCACTCAGCTCTACACCCTGAACCTCTTCATGCTGGGAGGCAAGCCATATCAGATCTTCACTTTTTCCGCACAATGGCACAAATACACTTTCATTTCGTTGAGGTGAGAGACGAGGCCAATATTGAATCAGTAACGGATTCACATCTTGTAAGTGAAATCCTATTTGGTTGGAGGCCCATTTCTGGTGCCAAAACTCGGGATCTTTCATTATTTTTGTTCTCTACAATTAAAATCTACTGCCAAACAAGCTGCATACTACTGACTAATAAACAAACATCCGCAAGTTCAACAAGCTGTCTAGAGACAGATATTCATATTTGGTTCATTCTCATTAGATACACTTGGTAACACATCAAATCGAACAGATAACCTAGTGGGATGTCTGAAGATAAGACTTGTGATAAAGCGCAAAATTATCGATTAATTGTTCCACGAGCTATTGAGTTCACTTTGTTTAGCCCAAGATCTCGTAGCAGGTAAGTCTGTTTTATTATGCGTTCAGGTTTCTTTTAATCGTTCCACCTTTTACCTAGAAACGCTAAGTTAAGGAGAATGGATGAGCTTATTTCTACGTACGACAGCATTGATGCTATTAGTACTCAGCAGAGCCCCTGCTTTTGCAGCTGTGCCGTTCAATTCAGAAAGTGATGCTAAGGTCGGGGAGTCGAAAAATCAACTCTCATCGAAATTATTCAAACACAGTTTGAGTGGTTTATACGGTATTCAATCCACTAATAACCAAGCTTTGCAATCCCACAGCGATTTTGACATTCTTTACAGTAAAGCTCATCAAGCTCAGTTCGAATTAGAGACGCTATGTAAAAGTGCAGCGCTGTTCACTTCAACAGAGGCTCATTTTTCTGGTATTAAATCCCGCGAGCGTGCCTTGGCCAAAATTGATCATGAGTTAGAGGGACGTGTGGAGAGAATCACTGATTTAGCCAGAGCAACGATTATCGCTCATGATGTGCCAAGCTTAGTCCAAGCATATGAAGTATTAAGCCAAGAAGCTAGCATTGTAAAAGTAAAGAACCGCTTTAAATCGCCTGCCGCATCGGGATATCGTGATTTAAACTTACTGGTTCAACTTCCTAAAACCAATGTCATTGCAGAAGTACAATTACATCTTAAAGCCATTGCAGATGTAAAAAGTGGCCCAGAACATCGTTTCTATGAACAGATCCAGAAGTTTGAACGTGTCGCCGCATTAGAGAAGCGTGCGTTACATGATATTGAAAAGGCGCAAATTAACCACTTTCGCCGCCAATCAGTCGAGCTCTACCAAAACGCCTGGCAGCCGTATATCACCACTCATATTCAAGCAGCCTAATACGTTCAGAACCCTTAACTCACCATAAACAGAAAAAAAAGACCACGCATAGCGTGGTCTATTGCTCGGTCTATTTTTCGACATTAATGTTCTCGACTCGGGCTTTTAATTTCTGCCCTGGGCGGAACGTTACGACACGTCGAGCGGAGATAGGAATATCCTCACCTGTTTTTGGGTTTCGACCCGGACGCTCGTTTTTGTCTCGTAGATCAAAATTACCAAAACCAGATAGTTTTACCTGTTCGCCACTTTCAAGCGCCTTGCGAATTTCTTCGAAAAACACTTCAACCGTTTCCTTGGCATCCCGTTTACTGTATCCAAGCTTTTCAAACAGGTTTTCAGCCAATTCGGCCTTTGTGAGCGCCATAAAACTTCCCTCAAAGCTATGTTAAACCTTGCTGCCTCTAAGCAGCGCCAAAGCATTTTCGCTTAGCCAATCAATAAGATATCGGCTTTACCTGAAAAGTGTATGCCAAGCTTCTGATTTTCGCCAACTTTTTTATTCGCAATAATATTAATAGTTTCATCAAAATAAGCATATATACTGACTGGACTTATAATATTAGGCATTGAAGATTCAGAAAAAACACTGACAATTTAGTTAGTTATATCAGCCCGGCTAACATTTTCAGCATTTAATGCTATTTTGAACGAGTATCAATTTCTGATAAAAAAATTTATAACCTGTTAAATCATAGACTTGTTTAACACTAACTTGTCACTAAATTGCATATAAAAAAGCAGGCTCAACTTGAACCTGCCCAAATAAACTTTTATTTATGCTACTTTTTAAGTTAGTCGCGTAGGGCTGCACCAAACTGCAGTGTCACGGAATTCACAATCAATTCAACCGCGCTTGCAATATCCGCTTCTTCTAAAGTACGTTCAGTAGATTGAAGCATCAACGCAATCGCTAAACTCTTCTTGCCCTCTTCAACCCCTTTGCCTACATAAACGTCAAACAGCTTAACCTCTTTTAGAAGCTCACCACCAGCGTTACGACATGCATCGACAATATCACCTGAAGCAATAGCGCCATCAACAACCAGTGCTATATCACGGCGGTTCGCTGGGAACTTAGACAGTGATGCAGCTTCTGGAATTACACGGGTGTTCACCGCTGACCATTCAAGTTCAAATACGATGGTGCGGCCATTCAAGCCAAACTTACGCTCAAGCTCTGGATGAACAGTGCCTATCACCCCCATAATCTCACCATCGAGAACGATAGCGGCCGATTGCCCTGGGTGCAGCGCTGGGTGTGCAACAGAAGTAAAGCTGTAAGCTTTGCCGTTGGCGGTTAAATCAAGAATGGCTTCCAAGTCACCTTTTAGATCGAAAAAATCAACCGTTACGGTGTCCATGTTCCAGTGCTCTTCACCACGAGTACCGGATATTACACCCGCGAGCATAGGCTCTTGGCGCATACCGTTCTCTGCCGAAGCATCAGGAATAAAACGTAAACCATATTCAAATAAACGAACCCTTGGCTGCTGGCGTTTCTGGTTATGAACCACGGTATTTAATAAACCTTGGATCAAGCCCAAACGCATCGCTGACATATCGGCAGAAATAGGATTAGGTAGAATGAGTGGTTCAACATCTGGAACAATCAGTTTTTGCTGCTCTGGCTCAACGAAGCTGTAGGTGATCGCTTCATGGTAACCACGGTCAACTAACAAATGACGAACACGCTTAAGTGGCAAGTTTGCTTCTTGGTGGTCATTCATGCTCAATGCTGCGACGGGAGCTTGATTAGGGATATTGTTGTAACCGTAAATACGGCCAATTTCCTCAATCAAGTCTTGCTCAATCGCGATATCAAAACGCCACGTTGGCGCGGTAGCAACCCAACTTTCTGCGCAACTCTCAACACTCATACCTAAACGCTTTAGGATTTCAACCACATCAGCATCAGCGATGTGATGACCAAGCAAACTGTCCAGCTTAGTGCGACGAAGTGTGACTTGATTTGGTTTAGGTAAATCCGTTTCAGACTCAACACTAACCACAGGTGCAACTTCACCGCCACAAATATCAACCAACAGCTGCGTCGCTCGTTCCATCGCACTGGCTTGCAACGCGTAGTCAACACCGCGCTCAAAACGCATGGATGAATCAGTATGCAGACCATAGCTACGAGCACGACCTCGGATATGGTCTGGTGCAAAGAAAGCACACTCAAGCAGTACATCTTGAGTTTCTGAGCTAACGCCTGAACCTTCACCACCAAAAATGCCCGCAATGGCTAATGCTTTATTGTGATCGGCAACAACCAGCGTATCGACATTCAACTTAGCTTCTGTACCATCGAGCAGCGTAAGTTTTTCATCCTGCTCGGCCATACGAACAACAATACCGCCTTCGATCTTAGCAAGATCAAAGGCATGCATCGGTTGGCCTTGTTCAAGCAAGATATAGTTAGTGATATCAACCACTGGATCAATTGAACGTAGACCACAGCGGCGTAACTTCTCTTGCATCCAAAGCGGTGTTTGGGCTTGAACATTAATGTTTTTAACCACGCGGCCAAGATAACGCTGACAAGCGGCCGGTGCTTTCACTTCAATAGAGACTTTATCTTCAATTGAAGTAGGAATAGCGATGACCGATGGCTCAGTGACATCAATGCGGTTCAATACACCTACTTCACGAGCAAGGCCACGAATACTAAAGCAATCTGCGCGGTTCGCGGTCAAATCAACATCAATAGTCACATCATCTAAGCTTAGGAATTCGCGGAAATCAGTACCAACGATGGCATCTTCTGCAAGCTCCATAATGCCAGCGGATTCAACATCAATCCCTAGCTCACTGAATGAACAAAGCATGCCGTGAGAAGGCTGACCACGTAATTTTGCTTTTTTAATCTTGAAATCGCCGGGCAGTACCGCACCAACCGTCGCTACCGCCACTTTTAAGCCTTGGCGGCAGTTTGCTGCTCCACAAACGATATCAAGCAGTTCTTCTTCACCCACGTCAACTTTCGTTACACGCAGTTTGTCGGCATCTGGATGTTGACCACATTCCACAACGTGACCCACTTTGACGCCAGTAAATTCACCGGCGACAGCAAGAACGTCATCGACTTCCAAGCCTGCCATTGTAATTTGATGTGTAAGTTCGTCAGTCGTAACCGCAGGGTTAACCCACTCACGAAGCCATGATTCGCTGAATTTCATTGTGTTTACCCTTGAATTACTTGAATTGTTTGAGGAAGCGCAGATCGTTCTCAAAGAACGCGCGTAGGTCGTTGACGCCATAACGAAGCATCGTTAAACGCTCAACACCCATACCAAATGCAAAGCCAGAATATTTTTCAGGGTCAATACCAACACTGCGCAAAACGTTCGGGTGAACCATGCCGCAGCCTAGAACTTCAAGCCATTTACCATTTTTACCCTTCACATCCACTTCCGCAGAAGGTTCTGTAAATGGGAAATAAGAAGGACGGAAACGCACTTCAACTTCTTCTTCAAAGAAGTTACATAAGAAATCGTTCAAAATACCTTTAAGCTGAGCAAAATTGACGTGCTCATCAACCAACATTCCTTCAACTTGGTGGAACATTGGTGTGTGTGTTTGGTCGTAGTCATTACGATATACGCGGCCCGGCGCAATAAAACGAAACGGCGGTTGACCATTTTCCATAGTGCGAATTTGCACACCTGACGTGTGTGTACGCAACATTAAATCTGGATTAAAGAAGAAGGTATCGTGATCAGTACGTGCTGGGTGATCGGCAGCGATATTCAACGCATCAAAGTTGTGGAAGGCGTCTTCAATTTCAGGGCCAGATTCAACATGAAAACCAAGCTCACCAAAGAACTGCTCAATGCGTTCAACTGTGCGAGTCACTGGGTGTAAGCCACCATTTTCAATGCGGCGTCCAGGCAAAGTAACGTCAATCATTTCAGCCGCTAGTTTGGCTTCTAACTCTGCTCGCTGCAAAGCATCTTTACGCGTAGCAATGGCGTGTTGCACTGTTTCTTTCGCAACGTTGATCTCTTGACCTGCAGCGCGGCGTTCTTCGGGTGGCAATTTACCTAGGCTCTGTAGCTGAGTGGTTAACTCACCTTTTTTACCCAAGTACTGAACACGCACTTCATCAAGTGCGACTAGCGAATCGGCAGCATTAATCGCTGCGGTCGCATTAGCAATAATCTCTTCTAGATGTTGCATCGTTTCCTCATCTACCTGCTGGTAGTGTCCGTATAGGATGTTTTTGTATTTTTCAGATAGCTGCACATAGTATCGAAAGCCACCTCTAAAGCCAAATTGAAATGATACTGACGCTTGCTCTTGAGTAAAAAAACGGCATTATTTTTGCCA